>NZ_JBQFPS010000007.1:0-244000 GCF_056536485.1 Ruegeria sp. CL5 | reverse complement strand
AGACATCTTTGTGCTTTATCGTCAGATCCACCAGGGTGTTTGAGTCCCCCAAAACAAGCAAAGGGGAAGAATGCTGAGTAAAGTCCTGCACTTCAAACCCAGCACCCGGTGTACCGCCGGCCAGAGTGACGTTGTCGGCCAGCGCAATTTTTCGCCCACTGATTTTGTACATGTGATCAAAGACGAACACATCGCCGGGCTCCAGGGTCCTCGCCAGCGCGGCGAACTCCGCAGAGATGTCCTGGCCAGCGGTCCAGCCGAGATCGGAAGAGTGGATGATTGTCATTCTGGTTACCTATTTACATTGAGGGCAGCCATCACGCGATGTCCGTTGTTAGGGACTTCTGGACAGCTGGCGGCGAGATCTACGGGAGGATCTGGCTCGTGCTGTTGGATTGATTATGCGACGAATTTACGGAGGTGCAAGATTCGCGTTTCGATTGCCCTCTGTTTAATCCTTTTTCGATGATCTAGAAATATCAGTCCATGTCCGAGGTTATTTCTGGAGGTGCTAAATCTTGCTGGATCTTGTGCTAGTGCCCGTGATTGTAATGATCAATGAAAGCGTCGATCTGCTGCGGTGACACTCAGGTTATTGCGACAGTATCCACTAACTCGCTTCTTGAATTCATCTCCGAAGGCCTCGGTTGGAACCTACCATCCGAGGCACTTTCTTGCTGTTCTGTTCAGGTAGTTGTAAATCGCCTTCTCGTTGCGAATTGAGAACGCCGTGAGTTGGCTGTGGCGTGACGGGCATCTGCGAACCTTTACCACCGCGCTCGAAAAGTCATGCTAAATTGATCCCTGTATAGGGGTAGTCGACTTCCAAATATAACCCACTTGATATTTGGTTACGGTAGCCCTCTTACAGATTTGAAGGGGCGATTCTTGGGCGGGTAAAGCCGCTTACACAATCGAGCCAAGTACAACCATTTCTTATTTCGAAAGCTGGGACGAACAATGCAATGCCAGCGGTCGCGAGGAGGATTGCAGAGGTTCTTTGCAATCTACTCAGTTGTCCAAAAATGGTCCAACGTTTACTGGCACTTCAGATGCTGGACATCGGCGGATCTACGGGAGAAAATTTTAGGGCATCAAACCAAAACGGAGCTGTCCTAGACGCGTTCCAAATGGTTGATAGCAGCGTTATTCTAGCCCACCAGCAGGCGGTGAGCGCAAAAAGGGGGTCTCCGAGACAGGGATTCGGCCGGGTGCTGAAAGGACCGAAGAGTATAAAATGTAATCCTATGTCCCTCAGTTAGCCGAACCGAATAACGAATCATGTAAAAATCTCTTATTCCCATGCTGCCGATTTGAACTCATGGGAAAAATCTTTCAATGATCATATCTACTTTGGACTGCCAGCTATGCTCGGCGGCGAAAGCAATAGTAGCGGCTTTTTGGCTTTCCATACTGGCCAAGACCTTTTCTATTGCTGGCGGGATATCCTTCTCCTGTCCGATTTGGACTACGGGCGGATGTAACGTGTCGAATTCGTCATGGGCAGTGGAGAGAACTGGAAGCCCCGCAGCCGCATATTCGTAGAGCTTTAGGGGATTTTGTCCGCGATAAACTTCCTGTCGACTGCGATCATAAAGCATGATGCCAATGTCCGCCGCCTTAAGGTATCGCGGCACTTCTCGCGGCGTTTTAGGTCCGAGCAGCAAGATAGTTTTCGGCATCTTTTGAGCTAATTCCAGCGCCCAATCCGCGTATGGTCCGATAAGTATCAACGATCCGCCGCGTGCTTGTATCTCCGTGGCTAGTGCTTCAAAGAGTTCTGGATCACCTTTGTTAAGAACGCCACACCAAATGGCGCGAGGGTGAGGTAAAGTTTCTAACTCCATCGGCGTGCACATTTGCATCTGATAGGTCTCCAATTCGACCCCCTGCCCCAGAACCGTCACCTTGGAGGCAGGAATATCGAGATCTTCTACGAGATAGGTCTTGAGACTTGTGCCAATGACATAAACCTCATCGGCACTAGCATAATCTTGACGTTCCAATTTTACGACTGCCGGGCCGCGAAAGGCCGGATAATAGTCGACAACATGAAAAACGACCTTGGCTCGAGGAAAACTTTTCTTCAGCGCAATAACACTGCCTGGTACGGTGGTCCAAACTAGACCCGGCGCAGAACGCCCCTCCGATTCGATAATAGATTGAAGCGACGGAATCATAAAACGGTACTTAAGATATGATGCGAACGTCGTACTCAAAGGCCAAACATCGCGCACTGGCACTGGTGTGGCCAAGTTTAGAACCCTTACACCTTTGTCCGTATAAGGTGACTTTTTCCATTCATTGAAGTAATTCTTGCCGCGCAGTAGGTGAACAGGATCCAGTGGGTTTTCCATGTAACTCACATCAAATCCGCGGCGGGCAAACAGGCAAGCGAGAGTCTTAGTGGAACATTGGATATCAGATCCCCACAAGGTTGGCCGATGAAATAGAACATGTGGAGCCACAGTCATTCACGCTGTGGATTTTGTACTTCCGGAGGCGGCGTTAAAAAAAGTGTATCCTTCCTGAAGCTTTTGAGATCTGCATCTATTTGGCAACGTGGGATGGCGTTCTGCCTGTCCCATACTAGTGCCTGAACGCGAAACTCTGCTGTCGCTGAGTGCAACGCAGAGATTAGTCCAGGCGTCCCGTCCAAAAACCCTTTCTGCAATAGATACTTCTTTAAGAATTCGCGCGCAGTACGTAAAAATATCCTCAGCCCTGTGACACTCGTATCGCAGGTCTCATACGCGTCCGCGTTCATCTCCACGTAGCGAGCGCTTTTCCTAAGACGCTCCTCAAAGCTTCCTTCGTTCAGATGCATCATCAAACAAGACAATTGACCGGTCTTTGCCTCACCGCCATTGATTTCGCAGCTTTCATGCAGTTGCCCGTGGAACCGATGCTGATCACGGCGAGCAAGCTGCGGGCGGTTCCAAGACGCCCAACCCCCATGCTTCATAGGTCGATGTAGGAAGTAATTCAGTCGGCGATAACGAAACCCAAAATACTCCGTGGACTGAATTGCTTTGCATATTTCTTCAGCGAGTTCTCGAGTAACGCGTTCGTCGCAATCCATATGCAGTAACCAATCGGAGGTCGCTGTTTCTACGCCAATATTGCGTTGCCCCGCATAGCCAAGTTGCTGACACATTTTGTGATCAACAAATGTGACCTTCTTGCCTGCAGCTTCAGCAATTTCGCGACTGCGATCAGTGGAACCATCATCCACAATTACAATCTCATCTACCCATTCAATCAAGTTTTTAATCAGGCCGGGAAGATTTTTCTCTTCGTTCTTGCAGATTGCTACCGCCGCTAGACTTGGACGCGACATTTCTTTCAACTTCATGCTGCACGCGAGATTTTCGGTGAAAGATACACACGGAGGACTACGCGATTGCGCGACCGGTCAATGCGCTTTTTTTTGCGTGCTTTCAAATTGGAACTCATGGCAACAATCATTGCTAAAGTTTGTTTGTTTGGGCCGGTCAGTCCTAATTCTTGATACTCAATGATTTTGGAATTTTGCATCACAGAAGAGCTAAGCAGCAATGTGCAAATATTTCTCGACATCCACTTATCCTTTTTGAAGGCATGCAGCGAAACCTACATCGACTATTCGTATCCCACACCAACAAAGTTATGCGGGCCATTCAAATTTTGCTCAGACTTCTTCGTAGCGCACCAATCTAGGCATGTCCAACGGTGGCACCAATTGGTGGCCACAAAAGGTTTGTATGAATACTATGTCACCAGATCTATAATCTTTTGGGTTAGATAAAAACAGTCCTTCTACGGGACCCTGCGTAATCGATGGATAGTGCGAAAAGTCGATGAATTTAACTTCAAATCCATAGAATACGTTTATCCTAGGATTAGGCCTTGGGCACTGTTCAACGAGGATCTGCGTGATTTCTTTTAAAGTCATAGGTTAGATCGGAGTCTGCATTAGGCTCAGGCCTTTGGTCAATAGATGACCAAAGCGGCGAGAGTGATTGCTGAGAGGAAGACATTGGGACACCTGTCGTACCGCTTCGCCATACGGCACCGGTCCTTCACTCTGCCAAACATTATCTCAAACCGATTGCCGCGTTTGTAGCGGCGCTTATCATATGGGGCTGTTGTCGTTCGCTGTTTGCGACCTAGGATGCGCCCGCGTTGCCAAAGTCGTATGAGAAACATCAACCAGTGCAACCTTACTGAGATGAGCTGCGTTATGACTGGGGGTGAGGGGTCCATGGTGCTGGATTAATTTGTACTAGCGTTTCTTCAAGCAGCGCAGCTTAACGTATTCGAGGTTTCACCATAACAATCTTTATTGCTCAGCCGACAACTTTAAAACTAACACCGCCGTGAATAATATTGGCAACGCAAAGCTGCCCGGTCGCGTAAGCGCCGGTATCGATTGAGATAACACCTTTTTCCGCAACTGGAGTGCTAACGATGGTATGACCGTGAACTATCCACAAACCGTCCTCTCGCATGATCTTTCCGAAGTCATGATGGCCCCAGACAAAGTTATGTCTGTCTTGCAAGTCGATTTTTTGTTTTGGGTCAGCTCCGGCATGTACGACGACGACATTACCGTTTTGGTGTTGGTAATCCAGGTTGCGCAACCAGAAGATTTGCTCTGGCCCCATCGCTTGGCGAAGGGCGTCCCGTACAGCTTCCAGCCTGTTTGGATCGCAGGTTTCCGTCACGTTCGAAACACCAAAGCTAGCCAGTGTTTGCAAGCCACCATAGCGCAGCCATCTAGAACCATTCGCACGTGGATTTTCTAGAAATGCCAACAGCATCTCCTCGTGGTTTCCCATGAGAAAATGACAATTGGGGCGACCAATAAGTCTGCGCAAAACGCCTGCGCTATCTTCGCCGCGATCGATATAGTCTCCAATAAAAACAATCCGGGCGGCCTCTGGCAGTTGCAACAGCACACGCTCCAATAGATCAGAACGACCGTGGATATCACCGATTGCATAGAACGGTTTTTCAGGCTCTATCGGCTGATATACATGATACTTCTTTCGCCGATTGGCGGTCCAAGCTTTCAACATCTTTTGCTCCAATCCATGGTAACGCCGGTGCTCAGATTTCGCTCGCCAAGCAAGGTATTGCTGTGCCAAAACATCTGCTGCAACAAGATCAGTAGATTGTAATCCTACCGTCCTTCATGCTCTGAACGCGCCCAATGCCTACTACCGTATCCATGCAATTTAAGTTTATTTTTCAAAAATTGAAGTCGATGACAACCAACTCAGGACCAGTGTCGAGATTAATTGGAAAGCTCGGCGATTTATGGAGCTGACCGCTTAATCCGCCAGAATGTTGCTATCGCTGTGGTAAGTTAAAGCTTTGTAACAGACCCGGGTGCGGCGTTCTGTCGCAAATCTCTTCGAAGATCGCGTACACAGAGCTGATGAGGCGGCTATCCGGCCAATTGGGCGAACTGCTGAATCGTAGAGAGTCCAGCTCCCGGATACGGGTTGATCGACAATCCACCTGAGGGCATGGTAGTCGAATTTTCGCGCGCAATGAGCGTCAGCAAACAGCTGCTGATAACCTGGGAACGTCAGCGCGGTTGTGAAAACGAGCTTCAAACTCTTGAGCTTGCCAGAGCATTGGAGCGCTTTTTGGACGCTTCGCGTGTCGAGATGCTTTCAATGAATCAATAAAGTCATTTCGCAAGGCGGATTGCGCTAAACATGGAAAAATTCTGATCTTGGTCGCGCATTGCTGTCGATCAGAGAAATCAACTTGATGCTGCACGCGAGCTGGACCGATGAAGCTTCTGTGCCCGTCACATTCATTGTTGCTTTGGAGGTCAGTGTGACTCGTGATATCGGTGACATAGATAAAATCTATGAAACAATCTCTGACAATTTCACCGGTACCACCTGGGAAGTGCCTTACTCACTGCACGATGAAGGGCTTTATCTGACCACGCTTACAGATATGAAGGCGAACGATTACCTGAATTCCTACCCACCGGAACTGAATGTGTTGCCCTAGGCACGTCGTTTTCGCAAAAGCCAGTTAGTCCTTGAACGAATGATCCATAATAGATGCATTATTTTACATCGTGCGCATTGTAGACGTCAAATATTCGATTAGTCTGGGAACTGGCTCTTGTATGAAACCTGTGCGAGATGCCACATTTGTTGATACTAACAGCCGGCGTATTTCTTGTTTCCGCTTGATGTAATCGTATAGGTGCCGCCCTTTGGACCGGTAGGATATTGAGATGCAGATGTTCTGACTATCGCAGGAGGTCGGCGGTATTGTGAAATCCGTTTTATTTGAGTACCCCACTCGCAAACTAGCCCTTCACCATCTCCGTCTAAGTTGTGAGGATCAGAAATTGGACCATTGGAGGCCAAAAAGAATTTCTGTTCTGCTGCCCCACTGGATAAATCGGTACAATCATAATCAGTTGCAGCCACAGAGTTGGACTGGAAAACAGTGCGCTCGTAGGTATTCGGTCCGAACGTCGAAAGGCTCACTTGACCGTATTTCCCCAGGTTGCATTGGCTCACTCCTCTGACTGCTAACTCTGCTTCAATCATGAGCTTACCTCTCGATGAGGTTCGAGATGGCAAGTAGAGTGAACACAACCCAGAGGTTGATGCCTGCTCAACTCTCGATAACAGTCGTTCAGGCGATTGGAGGTCGACTGTAAGAGCAGATAAAATCAAGATTATTAAAGAAAAAGAATGCTGTACAACAATTCACTTAGGTCAAAAGTTGAAACAACCTTAAGTGCATATGAGTTTCCAGACTAGGCTTTTGCCTATGTTAAAGGCTTTGCCAGCTTGGCTCCCGGCGCGCAGATCAATTGGTCTTGGTCGAGAAACGGAGCAAACGCGTCATCCTGACGTCATGTCGAACATCCCATATGAAGATTGGGCTAAGTTGCCATCGAGGATCAGAATCCTTGCCTAGAAATTGATTTCGCTATGACATTGGACAGACGGGCTTAATTCGCCGATAATCGCGCAATGGAGCTGTCAGCAACTACACCTCTCCACCCGATCCATGTGGAGCCAGACGCCAGCGTGGCGTGGTTCTATGGAATAGAGTTGCAGCCGACGCTGTTTGGCGAAGTTTTTATTCTTCAAACCTGGGGAGGAATTGGCACGAACGGACAAGCCATGATGGTGACGTATGATGACGAAGCCCGGACTGCCGATGCGCTCCATAAACTCGAAATGCAAAAGCGCCGCTAAGGGTATGTTCCGGTGGGTGAGTGACTTCGGGTTGCAACTTTTTTCTGTAGCAAATTCCTGGCCTTATGGCTTGTGGCCAAGCACTTGGATTCAGTCGGCATGCCGGCTTCCACTCTGAACAACCTAGCCTGATCTCCCTGACGCAATAGCCCCTGATCCGTCTCGTGCGAGCCGGGGCAACGGCTTTGGGTCGTGGTCGGTCCATGTAGTCGTGAGCTGCCCGTTAGGTCCTGAGGTGCCCCCCTATGTTCTGCGCCATAGCTTCGCCACGTGGTTTCTTGCCCAGACCAACAACGAGAAAGCGCTTCGCGAAATGGAGGGTGGTCGGACACTGATAAGATCTTTCACTATGCGAAACTGGCACCACCAGACTTTGGTCAAAATTTTGACAAGCTGACTTTCAGGGACTGTAAAATGATGAAAAAAAGGAAAAAATATGGCGCTTCCTTAGAAGGAGGGGCGCCTTCGACCATTCGGCCACGTCTCGGTTAGCGCGTATATCCTTGCCTGTCATCCAGATACAAGACGATTTTTGCGTGCGAAGAGTTTATCTGAGAACTATTGATCAAATCCAATGATGTGGCTGTACCGAGCCTTGGATAAGAGATTTCAAAACGCGGGAAACGCAGCCAAATACCCCGATGCTTGCCAAATGCACCGGTTTGAGCGCATATTTGTCTAGATTTAATGGGTTGAATAACTAATCAGATTTAGCTCTCTGAGGCGACAGATATCGGGCGAGGGGTGATTTAACATCCCAGTGGGTACCTTTTGGGGGAAGGGGACTTGGGTTTGGCCTGGTTAAGATTGTTTCTTGTTTTTATGGTTCTGGCTGCATTACCGGCATCGGTCACTGCCTCTATCGGAAAGGTATTGAGTGCCAAGCAGGGTGCCGATGTAGTTCGCGCTGGCAAAAAGATACGTCTGCGTGAAGGGATGGAAGTTGTTTCCGGAGATACCATTTCTACCGACCGATCCGGAGTCGTACAGTTGTTGTTCGTAGATGATACCAAGATCGCAATCGGCCCGAATGCACAAATGGTGCTGGATGTCTCAATGTTGCGCGGAAAAAAGAAAGCAAAATCTTTCGCGGTTCAAGCCTTGGGTGGAAGTTTTCGATTCATTTCGGGTAAAAGTAAGAAAAGAGCCTATTCCATACAAACCCCCACAGCGACCATGGCCGTTCGTGGCACAACCTTCGACATGTGGGTTGTCCCGGGTAAGCAAAGTGCCATGCTGGTATTGGAAGGTAAGGTCCGCATGTGCAGTCGATCGGGTAGGTGCCGCTCGACCGGGCGCCAGTGCAGCCTGTTCGCGACTTCACTGGGTGGGAATGTTGGTCGCCCCGTCGACCAGGAACAATATGAGTTGGCCCTTAAGAATGGCTTCCCATTCGTTCAGTCACAAAGGGATCTGCTGAGTCCGCTTCAGGTCGATTTTGGCGGATGCGCTAGGGAATCTGTTCCTCTTGCGGTTCGGCAATCAGACATTCCGGTTCAACGAAGCGCGGCGCCTCAAAGGGTCATTCAGACCCAAGTTGTGAGAGTGTCCAGAGCTGAAACTTCTGAACCGGAACCTCCGGCACCTGAACCCCCAGCGCCAGAGCCTGAACCAGACGTGAAATCAAATCGGTCTGGCCAGGGGGACGGTTCAAATCCTGCTGGTCGAACCGGACCTTCAGGCGGAACAGGGAACCCTGGCAAAGGCAAAGGTCCCGGGCATGGCAAGGGGAATAGGGGTAGCCCGGGTGACAGAGGCAATGCGTCCGCAGCCGCAAGCAGGTAGGTGAAGACATCGCAAGCCTACTTTTCCCCCAGCGCCAAGGAGGCGAATGTGGCGGGTAAGATCAAAGCCAGAATTAGTCGACGACTGGGTTTTCGCCTGGCTGGTTTGGCGCTGATCTTGTTGGGTTGCTTCATAAGAATTCTGGACCCCTACCCCGTACGTATTTCTCGCCTGATCTACTTCGACGTGCTTCAGCGCATCTCGCCAAGGGAATACAACCCCGAATTACCGGTTAAGGTTCTGGATATAGACGAGCAGTCATTGGCTAACTGGGGTCAATGGCCCTGGCCGCGCACACTATTGGCGCAGATGGTTCAAAATCTAGGTGAAAACGGCGCAGCGGCCATAGCATTTGATATGCTGTTTGCCGAGCCTGACAGATATTCCCCCGCGCGATTGCTCAAAGACCCGTCGCTTGCAGGGGTTCTGACCGTTGAGAGTAATGCGCAAAAAACCGACCACGATGTCGTGTTTGGGCTAGAGGTTGCTCGTTGGCCAGTCGTACTGGGCACCGCCGCCCGAACATCCCAGGAAGGAAGTCAGATCAGCTCCAAGGCCGGCATCGTCGAGATCGGAGAAAACCCGACTGCGGGGTTGGTCTCGGTGCCTTACTGGACACCAATTGCTCCACCTCTTGACCGCAGCGCCGCGGGAATTGGCGGCGTTAATGTCTCACCGATTGGGGGGATGGGCGTCGTACGACGTGTTCCAGCCTTGTGGGGTGGACCAGACGGCGCGCTGCCGGGGTTGGGCATCGAAGCTTTGAGAGTTGCTTTGGATGCGCCTTACATTCTGGTCGAGGGCTCTTCTGAGGAAGAGGGGATCGTACTTGCGGTCGAAATCGGAGATTTTCGACTGCCAACAACTGAAGATGGCGAGGTTTGGGTCAGGTATCGAAAAGATCAGCCAGCTTTATATCTGTCGGCAGATGCAATCATGCAAAACCCTGATGATCCGGCGCTTCGATCAGAAATCGAGGGCCATATCATACTGGTGGGCACGTCTGCGGCCGGTTTGTTCGATATGCACCAGACAGCGTTGGGTGAGTCCGTACCAGGCGTTTCGATTCACGCGCAGATTATCGAACAGATTTTAGTTGGTGATTTGCTCAGCAGATCTGATGTGACCGCCGCGCTGGAACTGGTGGCATTTGTGATTCTTGGCATTGTTGTCACCGTGGTGATGTCCAACTTTGGAGCGGTTGCATCATTTGTCACAGGCGGCGTAGCGGCAATGGTGGTGATCCTTATCAGCTGGCTTTCATTTCAGAATCAATCGGTTTTGTTTGATGCGACCTTCCCTTTGGCCGGAGGAATGGCAAATTTCGGGTTGTTGGCAGGCTACCTGTTTATCTCAACCGAACGGGAAAAGCGGGTGATCCGTCAAACCTTTTCGCATTACGTAGCGCCCGAGATTCTTGATGAGATGGAGGCCAATGGGCATCAACTGCAATTGGGTGGAGAATCTCAGGAGATCACAGTGATGTTCTCGGATATTCGAGGATTTACCCCCTTGTCCGAGTCGGTAACCGCCACAGATTTGGTGGCTTTGCTAAACGCGCTTTTTTCTGAAATCGGGGACCAGATTCTTGTCGAACGCGGAACCATCGATAAGTTTATCGGCGATGCGGTCATGGCCTTCTGGAATGCGCCACTACCGGTCGATGATCATCCGTGTCGCGCTGCATTGGCCGCATTGAAAATGCGAGTGGCGTTAGAGAATTTTAACTCTTCCTCCATTATGCGCGATCGTCCTCCGATTGCCCTCGCCACCGGGTGCGCGACCGGAGCCGCCTGTGTCGGCAATATCGGTTCGCGGCGTCGTTTCAACTATACGGTTATCGGGGATGTGGTGAATGTGGCGGCGCGGATCGAGCAGAATTGCCGACATGTGGATTACGACATACTTGTCTCACACTCGATACAGCAGGCCACAAAATCTGATCTGGCACTGCTCGAGGCGGGATTTGTTGATCTGAAGGGCAAGAGTGAACCAGAACCAGTTTACCTTCTTGTCGGTGACAGGAATCTAGCGGGCAGCGCTGAGTTTAAAGCGTTGGAGGCTGCGCATTTTAGGCTATTGGAAGCCGTTCGATCGCGGGCGTCACAGTTTGACGTTGCGAACCTAAGCAAAGAATGCGCAGCGCTCGCTGCGACAGTCGAGCTGGGTCTGGCATCATTCTATGGCACATTACCCGGCCGTGCTGCGGATTTTCGGTCAGAGATGGTGCATGCCCAACCGGTATTCAGTCATCATAATGGCCTGCGCGAAAACGCGACATAGTATCATCACCCGATTACTTTGGAGAAAGAACGAGGCGCAGCTGATTTTCAACTGCGCCCCGCCAGAAAGATCAATCTCGCCCCCTCGAATACTATCTAAAACAAAAACGGGCTAAAACTTTCGATATATTCGAGACCGACCTTCCATCCTCATTGGAATAAACTCATATTTAGACAATCCAACAGAAGATACAGTGAAGAAGTTCACATTACCTTGAAGTTGTATAAATTTTTTTCTTATCGCCAATCGAAGAAACCTGGACCAGCTTGTTTCAGAAGAGATGTCGCCATGGACTGACCCAGTTCGATCCCGTCATCGACCGATGCGGTTACCTCATCGCTGATGGCCTCGGACCCGTCCGGGCGCAGAACTTCGCCGCGCAGATGTAACTGGCCATCTCGGATTTCAGCCAATCCAGCGATCGGAGTTTCACATGAACCGTCCAGCCCGGCCAGCAAGCTGCGCTCGGCGGCGAGTCGCTGGCTGGTTTCAACGTGATGAATTGCGGCCAGCATTTCTGCAGCGCGCGTGTCATCGCTGCGTCTTTCAATGCCGATCGTGCCCTGAGCAATAGCAGGTAGCATGTCGTCTGTGGAAATGGCGGTCGCTGGGACGTCTTTCATATCCAACCGGCGCAAACCGGCCATGGCCAGAAACGTACAATCGGCCACGCCATCGGCCAGTTTCTTCAACCGGGTTTGAACATTGCCGCGAAACTCAACCACGTTCAGATCGGGCCGACGGTTCAGCAATTGCGCCCGGCGGCGCAGCGAAGACGTCCCGACAACAGCGCCTTCGGGCAGATCGTGAATCGAGCTCAATGACGGCGAGATAAACGCATCGCGCACATCCTCGCGTGGCAGGAATGTATCCAGCACCAGCCCGTCAGGCTGTTCCACCGGCATGTCCTTGGTCGAATGCACGGCGATGTCGATCTCGCCTTTTAGCATCGCCTCTTCGATTTCCTTGGTGAACAGACCCTTGTTGCCAATCTCTTTCAGCGGTCGGTCCGCATCGATCATCGCGCGGTTGTCGCCGGTGGTCTTGATCACCACGATCTCGAACGCGTCCTCAGGCAGGTCGAAAGCGGCACCAAGCCTCTGACGGGTTTCATAGGCCTGCGCCAGCGCCAGCGGGGATCCACGGGTACCGATTTTCAGAGGCGATGCGGGGGTAGGCAATATCAGACTCATGTGCACAGCTTTAGTCGCGTCACATTGCCCTGACAATGGGGGCAGAGCTTGACAAATTGCCACTGAGGGCCGACCCGTTGCACCAAACCGGAATACTGGGGGCACGAATGGCCGAGACAAAGAAAATACTGCGGGCGCTGGCGGGTGAGGTTCAGGACGTTCCACCGATCTGGATGATGCGGCAGGCCGGGCGGTATCTGCCCGAATATCGTGCCACGCGTGCGCAGGCCGGTGATTTCCTGTCCTTGTGCTATAATCCCGAGCTGGCCGCCGAGGTTACCCTTCAACCCATCCGCCGTTACGGATTTGATGCTGCGATCCTGTTTGCCGATATCTTGCTGGTGCCACAGGCGCTGGGCGCGGATTTATGGTTTGTCACTGGTGAGGGGCCGCGTCTGTCCACGATCACGCAGCAATCGGAATTCGATGCGCTGAAGCCGATTGATGCGATCCATGAAACTCTGTCTCCGGTTTATGAGACCGTGCGTATTCTTTCGCGTGAGCTTCCTTCTGAAACTACATTGATCGGATTTGCAGGCGCGCCCTGGACAGTGGCGACCTATATGATCGCCGGACGGGGCACCCCGGATCAGGGGCCAGCCCATACGCTGCGCGAAGAAAACACTGCGCTGTTCGAGTCGCTTTTGCATCGGATCACTGCTGCGACGATTGAATACCTGTCAGCTCAGATCGAGGCCGGGGCCGAGGTTGTCAAAATCTTTGATAGCTGGGCAGGATCATTGAAGGGCGAAGCGTTTCAGAAATACGCTGTTGAACCCTGCCGCTTGATTACCGCAGCCATAAAGGCCCGGCATCCGGGCATTCCCGTCATCGGATTTCCTCGCGAAGCGGATCAGGGCTACATCGGGTTCGCCAAAGCCACCGGAGTGGATTGCGTCGCACTGGACAATTCTGTGTCGCCCGAATGGGCTGCTGCGAATGTACAAGTCGATGGGTGTGTGCAGGGCAATCTGGCCTCATTGCATATGGTCACGGGTGGTCAGGCGCTGGTTGATGAGACACGTCGAATTGTTAAGGCCTTCTCGAAGGGGCCGCATATTTTTAATCTGGGACATGGGATCACACCGGATGCGGACCCGGAGAATGTTCAACTGATGATCGATACGGTGCGCGGGCGGTAAGCCGGGCTAAGGGGCCAGCCCCCTCTTGGCCTTCGGCCAATTCACCCCCGAGATATTTTCAGCCAGATGAAGCGGGCGGGAGATCGTTCAGAATTTCATCTGTGTGCTCTCCGCGTTTTGGGCTGGATCGAGGGTGCCAATCGTAGGTTGAGAATCTTGGTGCGGCTGCGGCTTGACGTGTTTCTTCGTGGTCGATCCATGTTTGGCGAGCCGTGTTCATTCGGTGATCTAGCGCTTCTTGCGGGCTTAGGACCGGGGCAACGCAGGCGTCTGTATCTTGGAACAGCGCCGCCCATTCATCGCGAGGTTTCTCGGCAAATATTTTGCTCAGGCGTTCCGTCAGGCCCGGCCACGCAGTTTGGTCATATTGCCGAGCGAATTCAGCATCATCGCCAAGCCCGAGGATATCCAGAAAGCAGCCGTAAAACTTTGGCTCCAGACATTGAACTGAGATGAAGCCACCGTCTGCGCACGTGTAAGTGCGGCTCCAATGCGGGCCGTCCAGCAGGCTTTCACCCCGAGTGTCGGACAGGTTGCCAGTCTGGCGCAGGCTCATCAGCAGATTCATCATATGGGCTGAACCATCGTAGATGGCGGCGTCCACCACCGTGCCTTTTCCTGTGCTTTGGGCATTCAGAAGCCCGGCTAGCAGACCTGCGACCAGATACAGTGCGCCACCGCCGATATCTCCGACGAGCGTTGCAGGTGTTAAAGGTGGTTGGCCAGGTGGGGACGCGTAAGACAACGCCCCCGAAAGCGCGATATAGTTAAGATCATGGCCTGCGGTGTTGGACAAAGGGCTTTGTTGGCCCCAACCAGTCATTCGGCCATAGACCAGTTTCGGGTTGATCTGATGACAATCCTCAGGGCCCAGCCCAAGCTTTTCCATCACGCCAGGGCGAAAGCCTTCGATCAGCGCATCAGCGGTTGCGATCAGACGTTTCGCTATCTCTAATTCCTGTGGGTCCTTGAGATCCAGCGCAATGGATCGCTTGCCTCGGTCCAGAAGGGAACGCTCAGGCATTCCCGGTGTGATCGCAGATCCTTTGCGGTGAATAGTGATGACGTCCGCACCCATATCCGCCAGCAGCATGGCAGCGAAAGGGCCCGGGCCAAGCCCTTCGACTTCGATGATACGAATTCCGTTCAGCATGGTCCCTCCTGCGACGCAGCGTTTCTGCGTGGCGCAGCGAATGCAAGCGAAGAGTTTGTTTTGCCCCTGCAATTGGGTTGCTTGCATCGACAATTCAGGGCTAGGTCTATGTCGGTCTGCCGTAGGTATGAAAGAGGTTCTCAGATGCAGCTAAGCGATACACGCGAAATTCAGGCGTCACCCGCCGAAGTTTATTCTGCCCTGCTGGATCCTGAAGTGCTGAAAGCTTGCATCAGCGGTGCACAAGAGATCACGGGCGATCCGACTGAAGGATACCATGCGACCGTGGTGCAAAAGGTCGGCCCCGTGAAGGCGACCTTCAAAGGCACCGTTACCATGTCTGACATGGTTGAACCGGAACGTCTGACCATTGCGGGTGAGGGCAAGGGTGGGGCCGCGGGCTTTGCCAAGGGCAGTGCGAACGTAAGTTTCGAGCCAAGTGAGTCTGGCTGCACCCTTTTGACCTACGACGTTGATGCCAAAGTGGGGGGCAAGCTAGCGCAATTGGGAAGCCGCCTGATTGATGGATTTGCCAAGAAGATGGCGGATCAGTTTTTTGCCAATCTGCAAGAGCACTTTGAAGGGCCGCAGCCGGAAGACGATGACGCTGAGGAAGAAACCAAAAAGGGTTGGCTAGGCCGTTTGACAGGGCGAGATTAAGCCCCCTGCATACATGCGCATGAGCCTGTGCGGAATTGGACTGTTCCAAGATGGTCCTCCGCGATAGGTTGCAGGGCCAGAACGAGGGAACGCATGACCACCATTTTGTCCATCTGCGATTTGCGGAAATCCTATGCCGATGGTTTTGAGGCGCTGAAAGGCGTGTCTCTGGACATTGAAGAAGGTGAGATTCTTGCGCTGTTGGGTCCGAATGGTGCTGGTAAAACAACGCTGATTTCCACCGTTTGCGGCATTACTACTCCGACATCAGGATCGGTTACCGTGGGGGGGCATGACATCCAGACCGAGTTTCGCGCGGCGCGAAAGATGATAGGACTGGTGCCGCAGGAGATCGCGCTGGAGCCGTTCGAGAAGGTTTGGAATACTGTTCGCTTCTCACGAGGGCTGTTCGGCCACGGGTCTGACAATGCCCGGATCGAAGAGATTTTGCGCAAGCTGTCCCTTTGGGACAAGCGCCGCAATTCAATCAAGGAGTTATCTGGCGGCATGAAGCGCCGCGTATTGATTGCCAAGGCTCTGGCGCATGAGCCACGGGTGCTGTTTCTGGATGAACCCACCGCTGGCGTCGATGTCGAACTGCGTAAGGACATGTGGGAGATCGTGGCCGAGTTGAAACTGGCCGGTGTCACCATCATCCTGACCACCCACTATATCGAAGAAGCCGAGGCAATCGCCGACCGTGTCGGCGTCATCGATAAGGGTGAGCTTTTGCTGGTCCAGGATAAGGACACATTGATGGCGCAGATGGGTAAAAAACAGATCGAGGTCATGCTGACCGAGCCTGTATCGACCATTCCCGAAAGCTTGTCCGAGCATAACCTGACTTTGAATGGGGCCGGAGACTCGCTGATCTACACTTACGACACCCATGCCGATCGTACCGGGATCACCACTCTTCTCAATGATGTGGCGCAGGCTGGTCTGGTATTGCGCGACGTTCAGACCCGTCAGTCGAGCCTTGAAGAGATATTCGTTAACCTCGTATCCGGAGAGCCCGCATGAACTGGTCTGCAATTGCCGCAATCTACCGGTTCGAAATGGCCCGGTTTTTCCGTACGCTCGCACAGAGCTTTTTGTCGCCAGTGCTGTCGACCTCGCTTTACTTCGTGGTGTTTGGCACCGCGATCGGCAGTCGCATTCAAGAGATTGAGGGCGTTTCTTACGGCGCTTTCATTGTGCCGGGTCTCATCATGTTGTCTGTGGTGATGCTGTCGATCTCGAACGCATCTTTCGGCATATATTTCCCGAAGTTTCTGGGCACGATTTATGAGCTATTGTCGGCGCCGATCAATTTCATTGAGATTGTGATCGGATATGTGGGGGCAGCCGCAACCAAGGCGTTGTTCGTCGGCCTTGTCATTCTGGCCACCGCGACCTTCTTCGTCGATATACGCATAGAACACCCCTTTGCCATGGCGGCATTCCTAGTCCTGTCCTGTCTCAGCTTTTCGTTGCTGGGCTTTATCGTGGGTATCTGGGCCGGGAATTTTGAGCAGATGTCGCTGGTTCCTCAACTTGTCGTGACGCCCCTGATCTTTCTGGGCGGCACGTTCTACTCGATCTCGATGCTGCCGCCCCTCTGGCAAACGATCACACTGTTCAACCCTGTGGTCTATCTGATTTCAGGCTTTCGCTGGTCGTTCTACGGAATCGCCGATGTACCCATTTTCTGGAGCCTTCTGGCTATACTTGCGTTCACCGGAATCTGCCTTGCAATCATTGGCTGGATATTCAAAACCGGCTGGCGCATCCGTAGCTAGGGCGTTGCATTTTTGCCCATCAGGTGTGTGAAATTGGTTCACGTCGCGTTTATGGCGCTTCGGGTCTCTTGTTTACAGCCTCGGCGCCCTCTACATCGGCTTCCATGAAACTCAGCCTGCCCTTCCTGAAAAAGCAGCCCATGGTGGCCGTTGTTCGTCTGTCCGGTGCCATCGGAATGGCAGGGCGCGGGTCGATGAATGCCACCGCCTTGGCGCCGGTACTGGAAAAAGCTTTTCGCAAAGGTAAGCCTGCTGCCGTAGCACTTGAGGTCAATTCGCCGGGTGGATCGCCTGTTCAAAGCTCATTGATTGGTGCGCGTATCCGGCGGCTGGCGGAAGAGCTTGATATTCCGGTCTATGCCTTCGTCGAAGATGTGGCCGCCTCGGGCGGATACTGGCTGGCGGCTTCGGCAGATGAGATTTGGGCCGATGACAGTTCGGTTCTGGGATCAATAGGCGTGATTTCTTCTGGCTTCGGTGCGCATGTATTTCTGGCACGCCAGGGCTTTGAAAGACGTGTGCACACAGCGGGTCAGTCGAAATCGATGCTCGATCCGTTTGCCCCCGAAAAGAAAGACGACGTTGCACGGCTCAAAGTGCTGCTGGGCGATATCCACGAGAATTTCATTGATCACGTAAAGTCTCGCCGAGACGGCAAGCTGGATACCAGTGCTGATCTGTTCAATGGCGAGGTTTGGCTGGCGCGGCGTGCGCAAGAGTTGGGATTGATCGACGGGATTGCGCATCTGAAGCCTAAAATGCAGGAGAAGTTTGGCGATAAGGTCAAATTCCGCCGTTACGGACTGCGCAAACCGATCTGGTCCCGTTTTGGGGCGACGATTGCGCAGGATGCCTTTGCCGGGCTTGAGGAGCGTGCTGCCTACGCGCGTTTCGGGTTGTGACGTGATCATCAAAATAGTCTCACTGTTTCTGGTTGCCATGGGTGTTCTGGCGATGTTCGGAAAGCTCCGCTTTCCGGGTCACAAACGGTTGAGTTCTGCAAAATGTCCTCGTTGTGGGCGGTTTCGGATCGGTAAAGGCCCCTGTCCTTGTGAAACAGGAGGCCGTGGATGAGCGCGTGGCTGTTCTCTGGCCTTGGATTGCTGATCTTGCTGTTGGCAGGTGATGCGCTGGTCCGCGGGGCCGTGAACCTCAGCCTGCGATTGGGTGTGCCTGCGCTGATTGTCAGCCTTACGATCGTTGCCTTTGGCACCTCGGCACCTGAATTGTTGATCGCGATCAGTGCGATCAAAGAAAATGCGCCGGGGATAGCGCTGGGCAACGTTGTGGGGTCGAACACGGCGAATATTCTGTTGGTTCTGGGGCTTCCGGCGCTTTTGGCGACGTTGCACACAAGCGAATGTGACAGCAGAAAAAACTATATCTTCATGTTGCTCGCTTCGGTTCTGTTTATCGGGTTGGCATTTTGCGGGGTCTTTAACCTGCTCAGTGGGGCGATCTTACTGTCAGCTTTGGCTCTGGTTCTCGCCAATGCCTTTCGCGAGGCGCATGCCCACCGCAAGGCCTGTGGTGAAGCCTGTGCTGATGACGACGAGCTGGACGGTCTGGAGGAAGCAGACCCCGACATGCCTTATTGGAAAGTAGCAGTTTATTTGATCCTGGGCCTGATCGGTCTGCCAATGGGTGCCCATTTGTTGGTCGACAATGCTACCATCATCGCCCAGAGCTATGGCGTGAGCGAAACTGTGATCGGCCTGACCTTGATCGCGGTTGGCACATCCTTGCCGGAACTGGCGACTACGGTCATGGCGGCATTGCGTCGGCAGGCAGATGTGGCGCTGGGCAATGTCATCGGATCGAACATGTTCAATCTGCTGGCCATTGTCGGTATCGCAACCCTGTTTGGGCGTATCCCGGTTGATCCTGAGTTTCTACGCTTTGATCTCTGGGTGATGCTGGGTGCATCGCTTTTGCTGGTCCCGTTTGTTTTCTTCAAAAAGGACATTACGCGGGTCTGGGGTTTGGTCCTGACGCTACTTTATGTGATCTATGTGGTTAGCCTTCTGGCCTGATCAGACCTGGGGAGAGTGCCCATGACCCAAGCACTGGTGACCGGAGCGGGAAAACGTCTTGGCCGCGCCATGGCACTATACTTGGCGCGGCGCGGGATGGATGTGGCTGTGCATTACGCAAGTTCGGAACGGGAAGCGCTTGAAACAGTGAATGAAGTGCAGGCGCTGGGGCGAAAGTCAGTGGCTCTGCAGGCAGATCTGCTTGACGAAGCTCAGGTCAGTTCGTTGCTGCCCCGCTCGGTCGAGGCGCTTGGCGGGCCGATAACTTGCCTCGTCAACAATGCCTCGATCTTTGAATATGACAATATTCATACCGCTACGCGCAACAGCTGGGATCGCCACCTCGACAGCAACCTGCGCGCGCCATTTGTTCTGACGCAGGCCATGGCCGCACAGGGATTGCAGCCGACATTGGATGAACAGGGTGAGCCCCAGGCAGTGGGTCTGATCGTGAACATGGTGGACATGCGCGTACGCAAACTGACGCCCGAGTTCATGTCGTATACGATCGCCAAGATGGGTCTATGGACCCTGACCCGAACCGCAGCTCAGGCATTGACACCTGCGATCCGCGTAAACGCAATCGGCCCGGGACCGACGATGCAGGGTCATCGACAAAGCGAAAAGCACTTTAACGCTCAACGCCGGAACACGATTCTTGAACGCGGCGCGAATCCGGCAGATATCACTGCCGCGCTTGGCTATTTTCTGGATGCGCATTCGGTCACCGGTCAGCTTTTGTGCGTGGATGGCGGGCAGCATCTGGGCTGGCAGACACCGGATGTACTGGGCGTAGAATAGGTAAAACTGCGGTAAGTTTTGCACCGCTCTCATTTACGTTACATGCACGTTACAAAAATGTCTTAATTTTCATACACTTGTCTCACATTAGAAAAAGTATCGTTTGAAAACAAATAGTTAAAATACTGCCTATTTTTTGTGCAGATCAACGAATAGGCAATGATTCAAGGGAAAATCACGACGCCCCAAAAGTTATCTGCATACTTATCCACAGAAGTCGTGGATTTGTTTTCTCTTGATCTAATGGGCTCAAGATTGCAGCCATGGTCAGAGAATCATATCTCAGAGCCATGACAGCCAGCACCGACCCCGATTCATCAACACAAGCCACCGGCTATGCCTGCATTCAGCGCTATGTGAAAACGCTGGACAGCTCGCCGGGTGTTTACCGGATGCTGGATGCGGACAGTCGTGTTCTGTACGTGGGCAAAGCGCGCAACCTGAAGGCACGGGTGTCGAACTATACGCGACCCGGGCATTCGGGCCGGATCGAGAAGATGATTGCAGCGACTGCCTCGATGATGTTCCTGACTACGCGGACAGAGACCGAGGCACTGCTGCTGGAACAAAACCTGATCAAGCAGCTCAAGCCAAAATACAATGTGCTGCTGCGGGACGACAAAAGCTTTCCCAATATTTTGGTCGCCAAGGATCATGCCTTTCCGCAGATCAAGAAACATCGCGGGGCCAAGAAAGAAAAAGGCGCCTATTTCGGGCCATTCGCCAGTGCTGGAGCCGTAAACCGGACGCTGAACCAGTTGCAGAAAGCATTCCTGCTGCGGAATTGCTCTGACTCAATGTTTGATAGCCGCACGCGGCCTTGCTTGCTCTACCAGATCAAGCGTTGTTCTGGGCCATGTGTTGGGCTGATTTCCGATGCGGACTATCGTGAAAGCGTAAAGGACGCCGAACGGTTTCTATCTGGCAGATCCACCAAGGTGCAGGAAGATTTGGCCGATCAGATGATGGCCGCGTCCGAGGCGATGGAATTCGAGCGCGCCGCTGGTCTGCGCGACCGAATCCGGGCGCTGACGCAGGTGCAGACCAGCCAGGGCATCAACCCGCGCGGTGTGGCTGAGGCGGATGTGATCGGCCTGTATATGGACGGCGGGCAGGCCTGCGTACAGGTGTTCTTTATCCGCGCCAATCAAAACTGGGGGAATAAGGACTTCTATCCGCGCGTTGGTGCGGACGTGTCTCCGGCAGAGGTGATGGAGGCGTTCCTGGGGCAATTCTACGACAATAAGGAACCGCCGCGTCAGTTGATCCTGTCTGATGCAATCGAAAACGCCGATCTGATGCAACAGGCGCTAACCGAAAAAGCCGGCCGTAAGGTTGAAATCAATGTGCCCCAGCGTGGCGAGAAACAGGAATTGGTGGCCGGTGCCTTACGCAATGCGCGTGAATCACTGGCCCGACGGATGTCAGAAAGTGCCACGCAGGCCAAATTGCTGCGGGGTGTGGCCGAGGCATTTGATCTGGACGCACCGCCGAACCGGATCGAGGTTTACGATAACTCTCACATACAAGGAACTAACGCAGTAGGGGGCATGATCGTCGCAGGTCCTGAAGGGTTCATGAAGAGCGCTTACCGCAAGTTCAACATTCGTGGCGACGATCTGACCCCGGGTGATGATTTCGGCATGATGAAAGAGGTCCTGACCCGCCGTTTCACTCGCCTGCAAAAAGAAGACCCGGATCGAGATAAGGGACTATGGCCTGACCTGCTGTTGATAGATGGCGGAGCCGGACAGGTGAGTGCTGTGCACGAGATCATGCAGGTACATGGGGTCGAAGATATTCCAATGATCGGTGTCGCCAAAGGCGTGGATCGCGACCATGGCAAAGAAGAGTTTCATCGCATCGGCCAACGCCCCTTTGCCTTGAAACGCAATGACCCCGTATTGTACTTCGTCCAGCGCCTGAGGGACGAGGCCCACCGCTTTGCCATCGGGACGCACCGTGCGAAACGGGCCAAAGCGGTTGGTGCTACGCCCTTGGATGAAATTTCCGGTGTCGGAGCCGCACGCAAACGTGCTCTGTTGGCTCATTT
The DNA here is from genome assembly GCF_056536485.1 of Ruegeria sp. CL5. Taxonomy (NCBI): domain Bacteria; kingdom Pseudomonadati; phylum Pseudomonadota; class Alphaproteobacteria; order Rhodobacterales; family Roseobacteraceae; genus Ruegeria; species Ruegeria sp. CL5. Next base: position 221,887 of record NZ_JBQFPS010000007.1, on the reverse strand, counting down.
TGGCAGCGCCAAAGCTGTAAGCCGAGCCAATTTGGCAGACCTAAAAGCTGTCGAAGGTATCTCAGCCGGGCTGGCGCAGAAAGTCTATGATTTCTTCCACGACAAGGGTTAGGCTTTTCGCCCGCGCCAGAGAATATAAAGACCGGAGGCCACGATCAGGGCGCTGCCAATCCACATTGTTTGATCCAATTGCTCTTTGAACAAGAATACACCCAGCCCGATCCCGAACAGAAGCCGGGAGTACCGAAAGGGCGTCACAGCTGAAACTTCGCCCGTCCGCATCGCTTTCATGAGTGACGCATAGGCCATCGTCCCGATCACCACTGCGGTCGCAATGTAGGCACCTGTGGTGCCCGTCATGGCTACCATCGGCGCGCCCTCGTAGAATCGATAGGCGATCCCAGCAACCACGACAGAGAGGAACCCGTAGAACCCCAGCACGTCTGCACCCAGTGTCGCGGGCGCGGCACGGCTCGCCAGATCGCGACCCGCAAATCCCAACATCCCAAACACCGCCAGAAGTGACAGCATCGTAAAACTATCGCCTGTTGGTCGGATGATGATGACGACACCGACCAGACCAATTGCAATCGCGCTCCAGCGTCGCCAGCCGACGGTTTCCCCAAAGAACAGCGCCGCACCAGCAACCACGACCAGCGGCGTGGCCTGCAAAATCACTGTCGCAGATGAGAGTGGCGTCAGAGCGATTGCCAGCAAATAGAACATCCGTCCTAGGATCTCGAAAAAGACGCGAATTTTCATGGGTCGAGACAAGACATCGGGATGGAATAACCTCCCGCCGCGTAGGGTTGTGACGCATGCAAAAATCATTGATCCGCCCGTGCCAAACAGAAGCAAAACCTGCCAGATCGGCAAGTCAGTCGATGCGCCTTTTAGCAGCGCGTCTTCGATCGCGAACAAAGCCATGGCGGCGATCATCCAGGCGCTACCGATCAGGTTCGACCGGGGGTCGGTTTGGATATGCGGTGTCATGTGGGGTTCAGGTGCTTTCAGGTCGGGCCATCCGCCAATCTGACTTCAATGTATTGCGATGCCAAGATGAATCTGAAGACTTCTCTACTGTTGCGACTCTGTGACGTGCCACGTGCCAAACGCTTGTGTACTGTGAGTTTTTCGCGACCTCATCTTTTATGTCCCGGGCCGGCGATGTAGGGTCCAAGCCATGAAATGGAACCTGCCGAATATTCTGACCGTCCTGCGCCTCGTGGCCGCGCCGGGTCTTGCCGTGATGTTTCTGTATTTCACGCGCCCCTATGCGGATTGGTTTGCGCTGATCCTGTTCCTGACTGCGGCCATCACTGATTGGTTCGACGGCTATCTTGCGCGGGCTTGGAAACAGGAAACCAAAATCGGGGCCATGCTGGACCCAATCGCTGATAAGGCTATGGTTGTGATCGCGTTGATGATCTTGGTGGGCTACTCGACCGAGCACTGGACGCCATGGCTGGTGCTGCCCGCAACGGTCATCCTGTTTCGTGAAGTCTTTGTTTCAGGTCTGCGGGAGTATCTGGGTGACGTGGCTGGGACGTTGAAGGTCACGAAACTGGCCAAGTGGAAAACGACGGCGCAGATGGTGGCAATCGCGATCCTGTTTTCGCAGGGCATATTCGAACACCACTTCGTGATGGCCACGTTCGGAATGGACGCCACGACCATCGATCAGGTGTTGACCGGGCAGGTGGAGGATCTGGGCCACGTGCGCTGGCATCTTGAAGGCATGTTCTGGTCTGGCCGTATTGGTCTGTGGCTGCTGTGGATCGCTGCGACGCTGACATTGATCACCGGCTATGACTACCTACGTAAAGCCATGCCCCACCTGAAGGAGAGCTAAGCAATGGACGTGCTGTATTTCGCCTGGGTGCGTGAACGCATCGGTCTGCCTAAAGAGAAAGTTCAGACCGAAGCTGCCACTGTGAACGATCTGGTCGCTGAACTCAGCGCACGCGAAGATCGCTATGCCGCTGCGTTCGCGGACCTCTCCGCGCTGCGTGTAGCGTTGGATCAAGAGCTTTCGGATTTTGACGCCTCATTGACCGGGGTGCGCGAGGTCGCCTTCTTCCCGCCCATGACGGGTGGCTAAGATGCGGATCGCTGTACAAGAGGCTCCGTTTGATCTGGGGGTCGAAGCCAATGCTTTTGCAGCCGGAGACGATGCCAATGGGGCCATCGTGACTTTCACCGGCGTAGTACGAGATCTGAGCGCTGGCGATCTGGATGTCATGGAGATTGAGCACTATCCCGGAATGACCGAACGTGCGCTGACCAAGATTGCGCAAGATGCAATGGATCGCTGGTCGCTTGGGGATGTTCTGGTGATTCACCGTCACGGGCGTCTTGCCCCGGGCGATCGGATCATGATGGTTGCCACTGCCGCGCCACATCGTAAGGATGCGTTTGAAGCGGCAGAGTTTCTGATGGACTACCTTAAATCCCGCGCGCCGTTCTGGAAGAAAGAAATCACCAAATCCGGCGCAGAATGGGTTGCTGCGAAGGACGAAGACGAAGACGCTTTGACCCGTTGGTAAATCGATCAGTCGGCGTTGTTGATCCGTCCGCGCAATTCTTCGGCTTCCTGCCGCGCAGCACGCAATCCCTCCATCGCAGCACTCAGTTCCGCTTCGGTCTGCGTTAGCTGGTTGGTCAATTCGGCCTCGCGCTGTTGCAGGTAAGTGATCGCCTGATCGCGCGTTTCCTCGGCCTCGTGTAACTCCTGGCTCATGCGATCCAGATCAGCCACGTCGCTTTGACGGACGCGCGACAGTCGATGTGCTAGCCAGTTCGCAAACCAGCCCATGCAAAAGGCAGCAAACAGGATGACAGCGGTGGCGATAACGAATTCGATTCTGTTCACTTTATTGGTCCTCTGAGCCTGCATTCTGGGCTTCGGCGTCCGGTGTTTCTGCTTCTACGGCTTCAAGCCCGGTCTCGGTATCTGGCACAGGTTCAGGCCGGATCAGATGAAACTTGATGCGGCGGTTTATTTCACGGCCTTCTTCGGTATCATTGTCCGCAATTGGCTGCGTCTCGCCATATCCGACCGCTGAAAAGCTTGAGGTCGGGACACGCCGACCACGTAGTTCGTTCAGGATAGATTGCGCACGCGCCTGGCTGAGTTGCTGGTTCATTTCCTCGCGACCCTGACTGTCAGTATGGCCCTGTATTTCCAATCGTATCGGGCCACATTCGCGCAGGATGTCCGCGATCTGATTCAACGCATCGCGCGAGTCGGAGGCGACTGTGGCCGACCCTGGTTCGAAGGCGATTTTACTATTGCTTTGAACTTCGGCGATCTGTTCTTCGCAAACCTCCGGATCTGGCAGCGAATCTTGAGGCGCTGGCGGTTCAACATAGGTGATCGACAGGTTGAAATCCTGAGCATCGCCCAGCTTGTCCGATAGCAATCCAGCGATCCGCGCCTTTGCATCGGGATCGTGGCTGACCCCTGTCAGCGAAACGTCGTCTGGCGTTACAGTCAATGCTCCGTTGTGTAGATGCGACAAGGCATCGAGCCCGGCCAGAACCCGAACGGGCCAATCGGTTGGCAGGTCCTGAACCACACGGGTGGCGGTGTAAACCTGCGTTGATCCAAAGGCGGCGCGGGCGAAACTGTCGGTCATGTCGCGTAAGGTCTCGTCACTGACACGGCCACGCAACTGCACCAGACCTTCAGGGCTGAGGGTGGCGTTGAATTCAATCGGTCCAGCGGGATCGTCGGGCTCGGGTTCAGGCAGTACTGCATGAAGGGCGAATACGTCGGGAAGCGCGTTTTCCAATTCCCCCACAACACGATCAAACAAGATGGGGCTGGTATCTTGGGCCGCTACCAACGTGATGTCGGCATCCGACATGGTGACCGACCCCTGTCCAATCTCGGCCAGTGCCAAGATGCTTAGCTGTGCAGCATTAGACCAGCGAGGCGAAGGAACCCCCAGCCCGATTGTACAGGAATATGGCCCGGTCAAACCAGCCTCGCGCGCGGTGGCGACGATCAGCTCCCGCGCGTCTTCACTCTGAGCAGAGCAGGCATCAAACTGTCCGCCGTTTTCATCTATCAGATAGCGGAGCGTAAACGGCGTGACAACGGGGCGGGGCGCCGAGATGGAAAGGCCGATTCGCAGTCCGGGCGGTGCGGCACGGCTCAGGTCTTGTTCCAGCCTGTCTTTCTCCTGCTGGCTATCGGCGATGGCGGTGATACGTACCAATCCAGGGCTGGCGGAAATCTTGGCACGGGGCAGGCCAGAAAGTGCCTCGATCGCATAATCTATGGCTTGATCCCATCCCTTGGGTTCGGCGTAGTCCGCGCTTTCCATCAGATCAGAAACGGATGAGTTCTGATCAAGTCGCTGCAACTTGTCGATCAGGTCGTCGCGATCCAAGCTCGCGGGCACGAGGCCGATGATTGTTATGCCGCTGTCATTGCGCAATATCTCGGCCGAAAAACGGGGCGGGGTCAGGTCGGCGGTGGGCGCGACCTCCATCTCATCGATTACTCGCGAGGTATCAACTTCTGTCCCGGCGGCGGTCAGTGCGTTGAACCGGGTAGCTTCATCCGGGGCAGTACCAGTCAATACAACACGCAACCCATCGGATTGGACCTCGGCCCAGTCATGGCCCTTGAGATTCAAAGCCCGGCGTACTGCAAACTCCGATGCGTCTTCTATCTTTGTCACTGCGTAGCTCGCCGCCACCAGAGACAGCACGGCGGTCACCGCAAAGATCAACGCAACAGCAAGAGCGTAAGGCATGCGCATAGGTGGGATCGAAACTCCTCGGGCGGTTTGTTCCGGACTCATACAGAGCCCATCACGGAGGTGCAATCAGAGCAAAAGGGCGACGCAGAGGAAGATCAGCGGAATCAAGCCGGTGTCGCGATTGGCCCGAAACAGTTGCAGCAATTTGGCGTTGTCTTCCGTGTCCAACCCCCTCAATTGCCAGGCAAGGTGCCATCCCATCGCCCAAGGCCCGCCAAGCGCAACGACCAATGCAAGGACCGACGCCACCGGCAATGCCGCATCGATAATCGCAAGTCCCATCAGACTGACCGTTCCTATCAGAAAATATTTGAGCCAACGCGCGGTATCGGTTCCGAACAGCCGCGCAGTGGATTTGATTCCGATCAGTTCGTCGTCCTCGGCATCCTGATGGGCATAGATCGTGTCATAAAACAGGGTCCAGGCAATGCCTGACAGATAGAGCATGATGGCGGGCCAGCCCACGGTGCCAGTATGCGCTGCCCATGCCAGCAATGCGCCCCAGTTAAAGGCCAACCCCAGAAAAATCTGTGGCCACCAAGTAAACCGTTTCGCAAATGGATAGATCGTGACGGGAAGCAACGATAATACACCCATGGCTATGGCGGCTTGGTTGAAAGTCAGAAGAATCGCTAGTGCCAACAAGCATTGCAACACCATCCAGAACACCGCCTGACGCACACTGACCTGACCCGATGGTATTGGGCGCGAGCGGGTACGCTCGACCTTTCCGTCGAACTCCCGATCGGTGATGTCATTCCACGTACAGCCCGCGCCGCGCATCAGGAAAGCTCCGATGGCGCAACCGATGGCGATCCAAAGATCCTCCCATCGGGGTTGCCCGTCGCTGAGGATGGCCAGTGCCAGACCCCACCAGCAGGGAATCAGCAACAACCATGTGCCAATAGGCCGATCAGCCCGGCTGAGCCGCAGGTAAGGGCGCGCAAAGGTGGGTGCGTACGTGTCGACCCAGTTGCCGGTCGCGGCATCAGCGACCTGACCGTCTGGTGTTGGGGCATTGCCTTGCATATGTAGGGTCTCATGACTGCGAAGATCAGACTGTATGTAGAGCACCCTTTAGGTCCGGGGCAATCGGTTCCTTTGACGCGCGAACAGGCCCATTACCTGTTCGGTGTCATGCGCTTGTCGGTTGGCAGGCAGGTTGCCCTGTTCAACGGGCAGGATGGAGAGTGGCTGTCCGATGTCGCCGAGGCGGGCAAACGCGGCGGCCTACTGACCTGTGCAGAGCAAACGAAGCCGCTGCAACTGCCGCCCGATCTGTGGCTGCTTTTTGCGCCGATTAAAAAGGCGCGGACCGATTTCATCGTTGAAAAAGCAGCTGAAATGGGCGCTGCGCGGATTATACCGGTACAGACAGGGTTCACCAATTCCGAGCGTATTCGGCAGGATCGGCTGCAAGCGCATGCGGTGGAAGCAGCGGAACAATGTGGCGGGACCTTCGTGCCAGAGGTCACTGAATTGCAGCGACTGGATCGCGTGCTTGATACATGGCCTGAAGATCGTCAGTTGATGTTCTGTGACGAGGCTGAGGTTGGCTCGGCCCTGCGATTGGCCGAAAACGAACCAGGTCAGCCATGGGCCATCCTCATTGGCCCAGAGGGTGGTTTTTCCGACCAAGAACGCAAGCGACTGAAGGCGTTGCCCTATGCTCATGTGGTCAGTCTCGGCCCCCGTATCCTGCGTGCCGATACGGCCGCTGTTGCTGCGATGACCATGTGGCAGCAGGCACTGGGGGATTGGTCTTGATGTGGCGGCCGGCACAGGAAACGGACCTGCCGGATATTGACGCATTTCTATCCCAGCACATCCAGACATCCATGTTTCCCTTGGCTAATCTGCGAGATTTCGGTCTGCGTAAAGCGCATCCCCGGTCTTTGAAAGCCTGGGTGCTTGGCGATCCGTTTCGCGCTGTCTTTGCCATCACAAACGAAGGCATGATCCTGTCACAATGTCCGAACTGTTCGGATGATGAGCTTGCTGAGGCCATAAGCCTGATCCGAGGGCACGCTCTGTTTGGCATTGCCTCAGAAGCCACGCAGGCGCGGCGGCTCATGCAGCTTGGTGGCTGGGAAGACCGACCCGCGACGCTTAACAGTGATGAGCCGGGGTTTTCGCTGGAGCTGGATCAGCTTCGTATGCCAGACGTTTCGGGCGCCCGTCTGGTTCCTCTGGGTGAAGTCGACAGGGCAATCACCGAGAATTGGCGGCGCGACTATCTGATCGAGGCCATGGATTTTGCTCCTGACAGGGCGAAAACAAGGGCAGGCGAAGATTTCGAAGCTTATTGTACGCGCGATTCCCACCGGGTTCTTCTGATCAACGATCGGCCCGTCGCCATGACAGGCTTCAATGCGCGCCTGCCCGAGATCGTACAGATCGGAGGGGTCTACACGCCCCCTGATTTGCGTGGCCGAGGTTATGCGCGTCTTGCTGTTGCATTGCATTTGACCGAGGCCCGGGGCGCTGGAGTTTCCCGTTCAGTTCTGTTTGCCGCTTCCGATTCCGCCGCGCGTGCTTATATGGCTATTGGGTTCCAACCAGCGGGCTATTTCTCGCTGATCTTGTTCACAAACCCGGAGGACACAGCATGAGTTTCATCCGACCAGAAGCCAAACTGGCCATGTGGCGCTGGCGCGAAGTGCTGGTTGCTGGATTTGTCCTGCTGCTGGGCCTGAGCTGGATCAACGGACCCGGTGGATTGCTGGGCTGGTTAGGTTGGATCCTGGTTGCCGTTTCGATTGCTCTGGCCGTGATCGGAGTGCAGCGCGCGCGCTTTCGCACCGGTGCAGGCGGTCCGGGCGTTGTGACCATCGACGAGGGCCAGATCACCTATCTTGGTCCTTTAGATGGCGGCATCGTTGCTGCTCGTGAAATCGAACGACTTGCGCTGGACCCGACCGCGCGCCCGGCTCTTTGGGTTCTGGATCAGCCGGGGCAACCGACCCTTCACATTCCGGTGAACGCCGAAGGAGCTGAGGCTCTGTTTGATGTGTTTTCGAACCTGCCAGGGTTGAAAACTGAACAAATGCTATCGGAACTCAACGGTGGTTCAGCGCATCCTGTCGTGATTTGGGAGCGCACGCCCTCGCGCCCGGCTCATCTCAGGCTGCATTGACACTGACGCGGTTTGCGCTCAGGACTGACCTTCAAGACAGACACATCAGGATCGGAGCACGGTTCACATGTCCATCCCCCAGTCCGGCGGCGGACCGATCGAACGCCATGAGCAACTGGCCGAATATCTGGAATCGGGCTGCAAGCCCAAGGATGATTGGCGTATTGGCACCGAGCATGAGAAGTTCGGATATTGTAAAGACACGCTGAAACCGCTGCCGTTTGAAGGCAAACGGTCCATCGTGGCTGTGCTGGAAGGCCTGCGCGACCGTCATGGTTGGGCCGAGGTGCGCGAAGCCGGGCATCTGATAGGGCTTGAGAAGGATGGTGCGAACGTCAGCTTGGAGCCGGGTGGCGCGTTGGAGCTGTCGGGTGCCCCGCTTGAGACGATCCATGAGACCTGCGATGAGGTGAATATCCACCTGCGTGAGGTGAAGGATATAGCTGATGAGATCGGCGTAGGATTTATCGGTTTGGGTGCCGCCCCGATCTGGACTCATGACGAGATGCCGTTGATGCCCAAGGGCCGTTACCGGCTGATGAACGATTACATGGAAAAAGTCGGCACCATGGGCCGCGCGATGATGCGGCGCACTTGCACGGTTCAGGTCAATATCGACTTCGGGTCCGAGGCAGACATGGTGCAGAAACTGCGTGTCGCGCTGGCATTGCAGCCGGTAGCCACTGCGCTGTTCGCGAACTCTCCGTTTTTTGAGGGCAAGGTGAACGGCCAGAAAAGTTGGCGCAGCTATATCTGGCGGCATCTCGACGATGCACGGACGGGCATGCTGCCCTTTGTATTCGAAGAGGGCTTCGGGTTCGAACGCTATGTACAATATGCGCTCGATGTACCGATGTATTTCGTCTATCGCGACGGGCAATATATCAACGCGCTGGGCATGTCATTCCGCGACTTCCTGCAGGGCAAACTGCCTGCACTGCCCGGTGAGACGCCGACTCTGTCCGATTGGGCAGATCACCTGACCACGGCCTTCCCCGAAGCGCGGATCAAGAAATTCATGGAGATGCGCGGAGCCGATGGCGGCCCATGGCGTCGCCTATGCGCTCTGCCGGCCTTCTGGGTGGGTCTGACCTATGACCAAACCACACTGGATGCCGCTTTGGATCTGGTCAAAGGCTGGGATGCCGAGACGCGCGAAGCGCTACGGGTTGGGGCTGCCAAGGATGGTCTGCAGGCGCAGGTTGGCAACATCAACATGCATGATTTGGCGCGCGAAGTGGTCTCGATTGCCGAGGCTGGTCTGGCGTCCCGCGCGCGCCCCGGTGCGGGCGGTCTGGTTCAGGACGAGACGCATTTCCTGAACGCGCTCAAGGACAGCATCGATACGGGCAAGGTTCCGGCTGATGAGTTGCTGGATCACTACAATGGCGACTGGAATGGCGACCTGACCCGGATTTATCCCGAATACAGCTATTGATCCCCACCGTCCCGCTTGCATTCGCGGGGCGGGGCCGATAGCAGGTTGGCGACCAAATTCAGAGGGCGTCATGGACGATCTTAAGGCAAAATATCTGGGCCAAATCGCCGATGCGGGCGATGAAAACGCACTTGAGGCGATCCGCGTCGCTGCAGTGGGAAAAAAAGGCGAGGTCGCGCTGAAGATGCGCGAGCTGGGCAAGATGACCCCCGAAGAGCGTCAGGTCGCAGGCCCCGCGCTGAACGCTCTGAAGGATGAGATCAACTCGGCCCTCTCTGCAAAGAAAGCCGCTCTGGCCGACGCTGCGCTGGATGAGCGTCTGCGCACCGAATGGCTGGACGTCACCCTGCCGACCCGCGCGCGTGGTCACGGCTCAATCCACCCGGTCAGCCAGGCGACTGAAGAACTGACCGCGATCTTTGCCGAACTGGGTTTCTCGGTGGCCGAAGGGCCGCGGATCGAGACCGACTGGCACAATTTCGACGCCCTGAACATCCCCGGCCACCACCCCGCACGGGCCGAGATGGACACGTTCTACATGCACCGCGCCGAAGGCGACAATCGCCCGCCGCATGTGCTGCGCACCCATACCTCTCCGGTTCAGATTCGCTCGATGGAGCTGCAGGGCGCGCCGATCCGCGTGATCTGCCCGGGCGGCGTCTACCGCGCCGATTATGACCAGACCCACACGCCGATGTTCCATCAGGTCGAGGGGCTGGCCATCGACAAGGACATCTCGATGGCGAACCTGAAATGGGTTCTGGAAGAATTCGTGAAAGCGTTCTTCGAGGTCGACGATGTCGAACTGCGCTTCCGCGCCTCGCACTTCCCCTTTACCGAGCCGTCGGCCGAGGTCGATATCCGCTGTTCCTGGGACAACGGTCAGCTGAAGATCGGCGAGGGCGACGACTGGATGGAGATTCTGGGTTCCGGCATGGTCCACCCCAAGGTCATCGCCGCCGGTGGTATCGACCCCGACGTCTATCAGGGTTTTGCCTTTGGCATCGGCATCGACCGTCTGGCGATGTTGAAATACGGCATTCCTGACCTGCGGGCGTTCTTTGATTCCGACCTGCGCTGGCTGCGCCACTACGGGTTCGCGGCGCTGGATATGCCGAACCTGCATGGTGGTTTGTCGCGGTGAGCAAACGCGATCCATTTCTGCAGCGCGTGTTTGACTTATTTCAGCACCGACTGAATTTTCTTTGGCTCCGAGAAGATAGTCTTGAAACCGACGAATTCAAAGGTCGTTTGAAAGAAGAAGCAAAGCTCAGCGGGATATCAAAAACCCAAGCAGCGCTCGCATACGTTCAGCGTATCGAAAACAAAGCTACATCGTTGTTGCAGCATGTTTCGATGATGATTGCTCTGACGGGGATCTATTTCGTATTTAGTGATAGTTCGCTCTTGCTACGCGCGATGTTGACGTTCGAGATATTGGGGTACATTTGGGCCGCGCTTTGCTGTTTACGTTGTCTGCTCGAAGTCTCCTCCAAGGAATGGATCGAAGTGGGTTTTGAACACCTTAATGAGGCTTACGCACTGGAAGGTTACAAGAGAGAACTGATCTATAGGCATGCGATGCAACTGCTTGTTTTCTTGACAATTTGTTTTGCCTTTATTGTGTTACTTCATTCAGCTTTGCATTTGATATGAGCTTCGAACCAGCGGTCTGGCGACAGCGCGGCTTGGGAATTTGATCGGATGTAGGGTGGGCTTCAGCCCACCATAGGCCGGTTGGTGGGGTGAAACCCCACCCTACACCAATATGTTATGTGACAGTGCGGCAGACGTCGCTAGGCTCCGGCCTATGATCTATCGACTGCTTTTTCTTCTGCTGACCGCGACTCCGACCCTTGCGATGGGGCCGTGGAAATCTGACTGCCACGGCGATACCGCCTGTGAGATCGGCGACCGTTCTTACCACGTGCTGGAACCTGATGGCTGGGATGGCGAAACGCCTTTGCCGGTGCTGCTGCATTTCCACGGCTGGGCGCGGCAGGGCGATGTGGTCGTGAACCATGAACGCATCGCCGGGGCGACCAAGCTGCGCGATGTGCTGCTGGTGGCTCCGAACGGGTTGGGCAAAAGCTGGAACTTCTGGACTGCTGATACCGCAGACGTGCCGTTCGCTGATCGGGTGCTTGAGGATGTGGCCAAACACTATCCCGTTGATCCTGACCGCATCTATGTCTCGGGCTATTCCTATGGCGGCGCAATGGCGTGGCGCTATGTCTGCCAGTCGGGCAATGATATCGCCGCGCTGCTGGCCGTTGCGGGATCAATCCGCCAGACCGAGGACTGCCCGGAAGCCCCGCGCGAGGTGCGCCATGTACATGGGCTGGACGATACGGTGATGGATTTTCCGCTTGGGCCAGACGGGGATACGACCTATCCGGTGGCGCTGTGGAAGGCCAAGTTCGACTGCAACGGCGCGACCCCGCGCGGGGATTGGAGCGTGAAGCCGTTTCTGACACTCAGCCGGATAGAGTGGACCGATTGCGCGCAGGGGCAGGTCACGCTGGATACGCATCCGGGCGGGCATTTCATTCCTCACGGCTGGATCGGCTGGCAGTTGGACGAGCTTTTGGGCCGAACGCCAACTTATCCATAACCGTTGACTTCGCTGCCGCAGCGCGATCACTTGCCAGAGCACAATCATAGGAGACGACTCGTGAAACCGCTTCTGCTGGGTGCACTGATCCTTGCCGCCACTAATGTCCAGGCAAAGGATACATACCCGCCGGTTGAATTGCTGTTGCAGACCGATACCTCGATCATCGGCGAGCCACTGGAATATCCGACAGGGCAGGCTGAAATCACTATGGCGATCGTCACCATGCAACCGGGACAGCAGACAGGCGACCACCGTCATGATGCACCGTTGGCGGCCTATGTTCTTGAGGGCGAGATCACCGTTGACTATGGCGACGCTGGTACGCGTGTCTACAGAACCGGGGATGCCTTTGTCGAAGCCTTCCGCTCGACCCATGCAGGGGTGAATACGGGTAGCGGGATCGCGCGTATTCTGGCTGTATTTGCCGGGTCGGACGCTGTTTCGAACACGGTTGCCGAAGACTAGGCCAACGGCCTCTTTCCCCTGTGTACAATATCCGCTACATGCGGTCTGACCCGAGATTTACTGGCGGATGACGACCGATGAAATTCACTCTTTCCTGGCTGAAAGACCACCTCGATACTGACGCTTCGGTGGATGAGATTGCCGAGGCGCTGACCGACCTCGGACTTGAGGTCGAAGATATCGTCAATCCGGCGGACCGGCTGGCGGGCTTTACGCTGGGCCATGTGAAACATGCCGAGAAACACCCCGACGCCGACAAGCTTCGAGTTTGTACGGTTGAGACCGACGAGGGCGACCTGCAGATCATCTGTGGCGCACCCAACGCGCGCGAAGGCATCACTGTCGTCGTGTGTAAGCCGGGCATGTATATCCCCGGTCTGGATATCACCATCAGCGTTGGCAAGATTCGAGGTGTCGAAAGCTTTGGCATGATGGCGTCCGAACGCGAGCTGGAGCTGTCGGAAGAGCATGACGGAATTATCGAGCTGCCTTCGGGCAAGGTCGGTGACAAGTTTATCGACTGGCTGGCCGAGAACGAGCCGTCGAAGGTTGACCCGATGATCGAGATTGCGATCACGCCAAACCGCCCGGATGCGCTGGGTGTTGAGGGGATTGCGCGCGATCTGGCTGCGCGTGGCTTGGGCACGCTGAAGGTGCGCGACTATGTGCCGGTGCCGGGTGATTTCGAAAGCCCGATCAAGGTGTCGATCGACGAGGATACGCTGGACGGCGCACCGCATTTCACCGGTCGGCTTATCAAGGGTGTCAAGAACGGTCCTAGCCCGCAATGGCTGCAGGATCAGCTGAAGGCGATTGGTCTGCGTCCGATCTCGGCTCTGGTGGATATCACCAACTATATGACCTTCGATCACAACCGCCCGCTGCACGTATTCGATGCCGACAAGGTGCAGGGTAACCTACGCGTTCACCGTGCCAACGGTGGCGAGAAGTTGGTTGCTCTGGATGAGAAGGAATACACACTACAGCCCGGCATGATGGTGATTTCGGACGACAAAGGCCCGGAATCAATCGCCGGTATCATGGGCGGTGAGGAAACCGGCTGCACCGAGGAGACGGTGAACGTCTTCCTTGAAAGCGCGTTCTGGGACCATGTGCAGATCGCCCTGACGGGCCGTGCGCTGAAAATCAATTCGGATGCGCGCTATCGCTTCGAACGTGGGGTCGACCCGGAATACACCCGCGAAGGGTTGGAGCACGCGACGCAGATGATCCTGGATATCTGCGGCGGTGAAGCCTCGAACGTGGTTGAGGCGGGCAATGCGCCGAACCACGCGCGGGCCTACAAGCTGGATGCGGCGCGAGTGCAGTCTCTGGTCGGGATGGAAATTCCGGAAAGCGAGCAGCGGCAGACCCTGACCCGTTTGGGCTTCCGTCTGGATGGAGAGATGGCGCACGTGCCCAGCTGGCGACCCGACATCATGGGGGAAGCTGATCTGGTGGAAGAGGTTGCGCGGATTGCTTCGCTGACCAAGCTGCAGGGTATTCCTCTGCCACGCACCACGGCGGGTATCCCCAAACCGGTCATGACGCCGACGCAGCGCCGCCAGTCGATGGCGCGACGGACCTGTGCCGCGCTGGGGTATAATGAATGTGTATCCTACACCTTCATAGATCAGGCCTCGGCCGCGCTGTTTGGCGGTGGTGACGCGGCAACTATGCTGGAAAACCCGATCTCGTCCGAGATGAGCCATATGCGCCCTGATCTGCTGCCCGGTCTGCTGCAGGCGGCGGCGCGCAATCAGGCGCGGGGTTACGCAGATCTGGCTCTGTTCGAGGTCGGTCCGGTGTTCCACGATGGCGAGCCGGGGGATCAGCAGACGCAAATCACCGGCCTGTTGGTTGGGCGCAGCGGCCCCAAGGATGTGCACGGAGCGTCCCGCCCGGTTGACCTGTTCGATGCGAAGGCCAACGCCGAGGCGGTGCTGGCTGCCATTGGCGCACCCGCGAAGGTTCAAGTTCTGCGCGGTGGAGATGCCTGGTGGCATCCAGGTCGACACGGCAAGATTTGCCTTGGCCCGAAAAAGGTTCTGGGTGTCTTTGGTGAGTTGCACCCTCGCGTCTTGCAGGCCATGGACATCAAGGGTCCGGCAATGGCGTTCACCATTTGGCCAGATCAGGTTCCGATGCCGCGTAAATCCGGAGCAACCCGTTCCGCCTTGGAACTGCGTGACCTGCAGGCGGTTGAGCGTGACTTTGCGTTTGTCGTTGATGCCAATATCGAGGCGTTAACGCTGGTGAATGCAGCTGCAGGGGCCGACAAGGCACTGATTGAAGACGTTCGGGTGTTTGACGAGTTCATCGGGGGTAGCCTTGGTGAAGGGAAGAAATCCCTGGCCATTACCGTTCGGCTGCAGCCATCTGACTCGACCCTCAAGGAAAAGGACATCGAAGAGGTCAGTGCAAAGATCGTCGAGAAAGTGGCGAAAGCGACTGGTGGCGTGCTGCGCGGCTGAGGATGTTTCCACCCAGGGTGGGACATATATGATATCACGAAGGGGCGGGCGCGCCCCTTTTTTGCGGGAGGAATAGGTCATGTTAAAAGTTTATCTTTCGGGTGAGATTCACACGGATTGGCGGGAACAGATTATCGCAGGTGCCGAGGGGCTGGACATAGAGTTTAGTAGCCCAGTGACAGATCATGATGCGTCGGATGATTGTGGCGTCGCGATTTTGGGGGCAGAGCCAAACAAGTATTGGCATGACCACAAGGGTGCGATGGTGAACGCGATCCGAACCCGCAAGGGGATTTCAGACGCTGATGTGGTCGTTGTACGCTTCGGGGACAAATACAAGCAGTGGAATGCAGCCTTTGACGCCGGTTATGCGGCGGCCTTGGGCAAATCGATCATCGTGTTACACGGACCCGATCATCAACACGCTTTGAAAGAGGTGGACGCGGCCGCGCTGGCGGTGGCGGAAGAGCCCGCGCAGGTTGTCGAGATTTTGCGTTACGTCGAGACAGGCCGATTGCCAGGCTAAAGGGCCCAAGGGCGTGCGGCACTTTGGCGCCGCCGCCCTGTGGTTCAAGTTAATCCCGAGGCGGGATGGTCAGGCCCTTCTGAACTGCAGGCCTTTCCAGAAAACGGTCTAGATAGGCCGCTACATTGCTGTAGTTGTCCCAACCGAGGACCTCTTTGACGCCATAATAGTCGAGACCACGTAGCCAGGGTGCGATGGCTATGTCCGCGATCGAATAGTCTCCGGCGATCCAATCCTGGCCGTTCAGCTGTGTTTCCAGGACGTTCAACAAGCGCTTGCCCTCGGTCACATAGCGTTCGCGGGGGCGGGGGTCTTCGATCTCGCTACCAGCGAATTTGTGGAAATACCCCAGCTGACCGAACATCGGCCCAACGCCGCCCATCTGGAACATCAGCCATTGGGTGACTAAATGTTTGTCCGCCTTGCTCTGCCCCAGCAGCATGCCGCTTTTCTCGCCCAGATACAGCAGGATCGCTCCGCTTTCGAAAAGCCCCATCGGGACCCCATCGGGCCCGTTCGGATCAATGAGAGCCGGGATCTTGTTATTGGGATTTAGCGATAGAAATTCGGGACTTTTGACATCTGCATCTGCCAGCGTAACCAGATGTGCCTCGTAGGGCAGTCCGGTTTCCTCCAGCATGATCGACGCTTTGACCCCGTTGGGCGTTGCATAGGAATAAAGTTGGATGCGATCAGGAAATTGCGGTGGCCATTTGGCCATGATCGGGAATGAGGTGGTGTCCAGCATGATATGCTCCTGCAACAGGGTTATAGGTCTCAATGTGGTGGCATGAGCGCAGATTGTCAGGTGTTTGAGTGTGCAGGACCGGACAGTGACTGTTTGCTGGGGAACAGCAGGGGGAAAACTCGGAAATCCCGCACCTAGACCTGAGCGCAAAATTAGCCCAGACTTTTTAGCAATCCCGCGCCAAAGGCGCGGGTTTGCTGTTGGCGCAAAGGAGAAACGTGTGGAAGATGTCGTAACACAGGTGGGCGCATTTGGTCCGCTGATCATGAGCGCGATCAAAGCGTTGATCGTTCTGGTATTGGGTTGGATCGTCGCCGGAGCCATAAGTGGTCTGGTGCGGCGGCGGATCAACGCGACACCGCATATCGACCCGACTTTGGGGAATTTTGTTGCGAGCCTGGTGAAATGGGTGCTGCTGGCGATTGTCTTTGTCGCCGTACTGGGCATTTTCGGTATCGAGGCGACCAGCATCGTAGCTATTCTGGGTGCCGCATCCCTGGCCATCGGTTTGGCGCTGCAGGGAACACTCAGCGATTTGGCCGCGGGCGTGATGCTGGTGGTGTTCCGACCTTATAAGTTGGGCCAGTATGTCGATATTGGTGGCACAGCAGGTACTGTGAAAGACCTGAACCTGTTCACGACCGAGCTTGTGACGCCGGATAACGTACAGATCATCGTGCCAAACGGTCAGGCTTGGGGTTCGGTGATCACAAACTACTCCGCCCATGACACGCGCCGGGTCGATCTGGTGTTCGGCATCGACTATGGCGACAGCGCGGATGAGGCGATGAACATCATTCTGGATGTGGCCAAGGCCGACAGTCGTATCATGGCTGATCCTGAGCCTTGGGTGCGGGTGACAAACCTTGGAGACAGCTCGGTTGATCTGACAACGCGCCTGTGGTGTGCAGCGGCTGACTATTGGGATGTGAAGTTCGAACTTACCAAAGCGATCAAAGAAGCGTTTGATGCCAAGGGCGTATCGATCCCGTATCCGCATTCGGTGGAGATTCACAAAGAAGCGTAAGCCTCCCGCCCGTCGATCGGGTATTGAAATGCCTTCCTTCGGTTGGTCCAGGCACCGCGCCAAAGCGCGGTGCCTTTTTTTGCGCGACCGTTGGGCCAGAAAACAACAGCGCCGCGCTTTTGGCGCGGCGCCAGGCCCAAGTCTGTAAAGCGTCCTTTGGAAAAGGACGCTTTCAGAGGTGGAAGTGCTCTTAGTTCAGCAGAGTTGTCGGATCGACAGAGTCGATGTTGAGGGCGGTGCCTACCGCTTCGTAAGTCAGCTTGCCGGCGTGGACGTTCAGACCTGCCAGCAGGTGTGCGTCGTCCTTGCAGGCCTGCTTCCAGCCCTTGCTTGCCAGCGACAGCATGAACGGCATGGTTGCGTTGCCCAGTGCGATAGTTGAGGTTCGGGCAACCGCGCCGGGCATGTTGGCGACGCAGTAGTGCATGATGCCGTCAACTTCGTAAACCGGATCTGCGTGGGTGGTGGCTTTCGAGGTTTCGAAGCAGCCGCCCTGGTCAATCGCAACGTCTACCAGAGCCGCGCCGGGCTTCATGGTCGACAGCTGTTCGCGCGAGATCAGCTTCGGAGCTGCTGCACCCGGGATCAGAACCGCACCGATGACAAGGTCGGCATCCTGAATCAGCTCGGCTGTCGCACCGGCAGTCGAATACTGGTTCTTGAAAGTTCCGCCGAACACATCGTCCAGATAACGCAGGCGCGGCAACGAGCGGTCCAGCACGGTTACATCTGCGCCCATACCCGCCGCGATTTTGGCGGCGTGAGTACCGACAACACCGCCACCAATGACGATTACCTTTGCAGGGCCAACACCCGGAACGCCGCCCATCAGAACGCCGCGGCCACCGTTGGCCTTCTGCAAAGTCCAGGACCCGACTTGCGGTGCCAAACGACCGGCAACTTCCGACATCGGGGCCAGCAGAGGCAGGCCGCCATTTGAGTCAGTAACAGTCTCATAGGCAATCGCAGTACAGCCGGATTCCAGCAGGTCGTGGGTCTGATCTGGGTCGGGTGCCAGGTGCAGATAGGTGAACAGCAACTGACCTTCGCGCAGCATTTTACGCTCGACCGCCTGAGGTTCCTTGACCTTGACGATCATGTCGGCGGTGGCGAACACCTCTTCTGCAGTGTCGACGATTCGAGCTCCTGCCGCGACGTAGGCATCATTGTCAAAGCCCGAGCCCATCCCGGCACCTGTTTCAATGATGACTTCGTGACCACGGGCCACAGCCTCGCCAGCCGCGTTCGGGGTCATCCCGACGCGGAACTCCTGGGGTTTGATTTCCTTGGGGCAGCCGATTTTCATGTGAGACTCCATTCATAAACTGCCTAAATTATGGGCATTATGCTGTGCAATTTTTGTGAAACCCTGCTTGCCAAATGGTAGAATTGTAGGAAAATATCCGAAGATAGTTAAATACTACGCAATGGATGTGCGCCGATGATGATAGATGCGACCGATCGAAAGATTCTGGCAGCCCTTCAGCGCAAAGGTCGGATGTCTAATTCAGAGCTATCCGAACAGGCCAACCTGTCACCATCGGCGTGCCACCGCCGTGTTCAACGGCTTGAGGCAGAAGGTTATATCAAAGATTACGTCGCATTGCTGGATGCACGTAAAATGAATGTGCCAACAACTGTGTTTGTCGAGATTACTTTGCAGGGACAAGCGGAAGAGGTGCTTGAATCCTTCGAAAAGGCGGTAGCCAGAATTCCCGATGTACTAGAATGTCATCTGATGGCCGGAACAGCGGATTATATTCTGAAGGTGGTTGCTGAAAATACCGAAGATTTCGCGCGCATACATCGGCAGTACTTGTCTCGCTTGCCCGGCGTGGCGCAGATGCAAAGCTCTTTTGCTTTGCGCACGGTTTTCAAAACGGCGGCCCTGCCAGTTTGAACTCTTCCGCACCCGATGGCCGCGTTTCATCCTGACCGCTTGTATCTGCCTTCAGACCGGTTCAAAATCTATAGTTCTGACCATAAGTGAAACATTGGCAATGCGCGCTGACATCCGATGGTTACACTGGCCCTGTACGGTCCGAACCCGAAGACGATAAGGAGCAGACCTTGGCTTACGAACATGACAGCACCCCTAAAGATTGGCTGGAAGCCGAACTGGAAGATTCGCTGGATGAAGATTTCGAGATCGAATTCAGCGAACCAATGCTTTCGGTTGAGGTGCGTAAGATCTACAAGGATCAGCATCCTGATATGCTGGATCGCAAGGTCTATTTTCGTAACCTTTTGCGTCTGCAGGCCGAACTTATCAGGGTACAGGATTGGGTGGTTCACACCGGGGCCAAGGTTTGCATCCTGTTCGAAGGCCGCGACAGTGCTGGCAAGGGTGGGGTGATCAAACGCATAACACAGCGCTTGAACCCGCGGGTCGCGCGCGTGGTGGCGCTGCCAGCACCCAGCCGCCGCGAGCAAAGCCAGTGGTATTTTCAGCGTTATGTGCCGCATCTGCCCGCAGCGGGCGAAATCGTGTTCTTTGACCGGTCCTGGTACAACCGAGCAGGTGTTGAACGCGTGATGGGGTTTGCCAACGAAGATCAGGTTGAACAGTTTTTTCAGGACGTTCCCGAATTCGAACGGATGCTGGTGCGGTCTGGGATCATCCTGCTGAAATACTGGTTCTCGATCACAGACGAAGAACAGCAATTGCGATTCCTGATGCGCATTCACGATCCGATGAAGCAGTGGAAACTGTCACCCATGGATCTGGAGTCTCGCATCCGCTGGGAGGCATACACCAAGGCCAAAGAGGATATGTTCTTTCGCACCAACATTTCTGAGGCGCCGTGGTATATCGTTGAAGGTAATGACAAAAAGCGCGAACGGCTCAATTGTATCGAGCATCTGCTAACCAAGATCCCCTACGAGGATGTGCCTCAGGAAAAGGTCAATCTCCCGGATCGGCGCTACAACCCCGAATACGAACGGCGCATCCTGCCGGACGAACTGCACGTGCCAAAGATTTACTGATTTGGCAGGCATGTGGTGCGGGAGAGTGATCCCCCGCACCTGAACGGTTTGATTAGCCCCAATCAAATCCGCAGTTCATTTCGAAAACAAACATGCCGCACATATCGTCATTCATGTCTTCGACTGTGGTTTCAACGGTTTCAATCATGTCGTTAGCGACGTCGGTGTCGAACACAAGATCGAAATCATCCATTTCCGGGGTCGTATCGGCCTGCTGCACCTGAGACCAATCGAACTGGTCAAAATGGGCCTGCAGTGCGTTAACAAACGCTTCGATCCCGGCAAGGAAGGCCTGAACGTCAAAGCAGTCCGCGCCCGGTGCACCATTGTCAACGACAACCTCAGGTAATTCTGGCTCTTCGACCTCGGTGACGTCGGTATCCGGCACTTCAGGTTCCGGGTCTTCAACTTCAGTCACATCGGTATCAGGCGTTTCCGGCTCTTCAGTTTCGGTGACATCAGTTTCCGGTGTCTCCTCGACTGGGTCGTCGGTCTCAGTGACGTCAGTGTCCGGAGTTTCGTCCGTTGGTTCTTCGGTTTCGGTGACGTCCTCGTCCGGGGTCTCCTCAGCCGGTTCATCGGTTTCAGGAACTTCCGCCACCGGTGTTTCGTCAACTGGTTCCTCAGTCTCGGTGACGTCGGTATCCGGCACCTCAGGTTCGTTCGGAATAGTAACTTCTTCTTCCTCGGGCTCAACAACCTCTTCGGCCGGTGGGGCCACTGGCGGGGTGGTGCCGCCGTTATCAAGATCGACCTCGCCTTGTGTCGCAGCAAAGTTCTGCGTCACCATGACCGCATCGAACCCCTGCATGTCGCCTTCTTCGATCCCGATGCCGATATACTTAAAATCGGGATTCAGGATGTTGGCGCGGTGGCCAGGGCTGTTCATCAGGTTCTGGTGTAATTGCGCGACATCATCGCTGATGCCTGGTGCGCCGCGCTCGGATTGCCAGGCGATGTTCTCTCCGGTACGCCAACTGCCGGACAGCTCAAACCCTGCGGCTTGCATCCGTTGGGTTGCAGATGAGCCGCCCTGCCCGGTGTGGCTGAACCGGTCGGTGTCCAGCATCCAGGTGCTGTGATCCTCGGATGATTCGTTCAGGTTGCGTTCAAGTTCCAGGGGATTAAGACCGCGGGATGTGCGCTCTTGGTTGATCAGCGCCAGCATTTCGCGCTCAACCGTACTTGCTGTCGACATCAGTGCCTCCGTTTTTGGTTATGTCTGAGTGGACGGCCTCACTTACAGACGATCAAAGAACGCTGAACAGGGTGGGTACGGCGGTGGGCGATTTTCGGCGGCAGAATGCAACCGAGCGGCGATTCGCTGCGCTGTAAAATGCCGACGTAGGCGATTGCATCAAAATCGGCAGGTTGCCGCGAGGGTAAAGCCGGGAATGGGCGAGAACATCCGCCCAAAAACGACAAACCCCCGGGCGGGGCCTCGGGGGTCGTCAAATAGTGTCATCCAAAGCTGGACGAGTCGCGATAGGCTCTTAGAGCAAACCTTCGCGCTGTGCTTTCTTACGTGCCAGTTTACGGGCACGGCGGATCGCTTCAGCTTTCTCGCGCGCTTTTTTCTCGGACGGTTTCTCGAAATGTTGCTTCAGCTTCATTTCACGGAACACGCCTTCGCGCTGCAGCTTTTTCTTCAGGGCACGAAGCGCCTGATCGACGTTATTGTCGCGAACACTAACCTGCATGTGGTTGTCACCACCTTTCTAGATAGAGTTGCAAGGAAATTGCAGGAGGTGGCCGTATAGCAAAGCGCGCCTAACTTGTCTAGTACTGGACCCGCAGCCTCGGAGAGCCGAAATGACCGCTACCTATGAAGATACCAAAGAACAACTTCTGAACGCGATTCTCGACCAAGTGCCTTTTGACGGTTGGTCGGAAACAAGCTTTCGCGCAGCGATTTCCGATTGCGGTCTGGATGCCGGACTGGCCCGCGCCATCTGCCCGCGCGGCGCTGTCGATCTGGCACTGGCCTTCCATGCGCGCGGTGATGCGGCAATGCTGGATCGTATCAAGACTGAGGATCTAAGCGGGCTGAAGTTTCGTGACAAGATCGCCGCCGCTGTCCGCTTTCGTTTACAGGCAGTCGAAGACAAAGAGGCCGTGCGCCGGGGTGTGACTCTGTTCGCGTTGCCAATCTATGCCGCAGATGGGGCCAAGGCGGTCTGGGGCACCTGTGACCAGATCTGGACAGCGCTTGGCGATACTTCGGATGACGTGAACTGGTACACCAAACGTGCCACTCTGTCGGGCGTCTATTCTTCAACACTGTTGTATTGGTTGGGCGATGATAGTCCGGATTATCAGGCGACATGGGAATTCCTCGATCGCCGGATCGAGGGCGTGATGCAGTTCGAAAAGCTCAAGGCGCAGGTGAATGACAATCCGCTGCTGAAGCCATTTCTGGCTGTGCCCAACTGGCTTGCGGGTCAGGTGAAGGCTCCGGTGAAGATGCCAAACAACTTGCCCGGTTCGCTGTCATCGGGGAAATAGTCGCAACGTTTCCACTTGTTGCTGGGCCTCTGCGCTACTGACTGCTAGGCAAGAGGCAAAGGAGATATGCCCATGACCCAGACGATGCGCGCTGTTGAGATTACCGAAGCGGGTGGCCCGGACGTTCTGCAATTGACCGAACGCCCGATGCCGGAACCGGCGGAGGGTCAGGTGGTTCTGAAAGTAGCCTATGCCGGGGTGAACCGTCCTGATGCGCTGCAACGGGCGGGGGCGTATGATCCGCCTCCGGGTGCGAGCGATCTGCCGGGTTTGGAAGCCTCAGGAGAGGTTGTCGCGATTGGAACGGGTGTTGAGGGGCTGGCGATTGGCGATCAGGTCTGCGCTCTGCTGCCAGGCGGCGGTTACGCCGAATATGTAGCCACTCCCGCCGCGCATTGCTTGCCTGTTCCTACGGGCATGGGTTTGAAAGAAGCTGCCTGCTTGCCAGAGACCTTCTT
Source organism: Ruegeria sp. CL5 (assembly GCF_056536485.1). Lineage (NCBI taxonomy): Bacteria > Pseudomonadati > Pseudomonadota > Alphaproteobacteria > Rhodobacterales > Roseobacteraceae > Ruegeria > Ruegeria sp. CL5. Next base: position 198,733 of record NZ_JBQFPS010000007.1, on the reverse strand, counting down.
TACCGTCTGGTCCAATGTATTTACGCGGGGTGGCTTGAAAGCGGGGGAACGTTTTCTGGTCCATGGTGGTTCAAGCGGGATTGGCACGACCGCGATCCAGTTGGCCAATGCATTTGGCGCTCGGGTTTTTGCCACGGCCGGATCGGCTGAGAAATGTGCGGCTTGTGTCGAATTGGGGGCTGAGAAGGCGATCAATTATCGCGACGAAGATTTCGTGGCCGCGATGCGCGCCGAGGGTGGCGCAAACCTAATCCTCGATATGGTGGGCGGCGATTACATCCCGCGCAACGTCAAAGCGCTGGCTGAAGATGGTCGTTTGGTTCAAATCGCATTCCTGCAAGGTCCGGTGGTCGAACTGAACTTTGCGCTGATGATGGTCAAGCGTCTGACCCTGACCGGTAGTACTCTGCGTCCGCAAAGCGATCTGGCGAAGGCACGCATTGCGCAAGACTTGCGTGAAGCCGTCTGGCCCTTGCTTGAGGCCGGGAAGGTTGCGCCTGTGATGGATTCTGAATTCGATTTGGCTGATGCCGCCGCTGCGCATGCGCGGATCGAAGGATCGGGCCACATCGGCAAGATCGTACTCAAGGTCGATGGTTAAGCTGCACAGTACGGTCAGGCGACCGCCCGGCGATACAGATGCCAAGTGGCGTGACCCAGAATGGGCATCACTACGATCAAGCCCAGCAGAATCGGTATGGCGCCCAATATCAGAAGCGTCGCCACGATCGCACCCCAAGTCAGGATCACGCCCGGGTTTTGACGCAAGACCTGAACCGAGGTCACCACGGCCACTGGAACGCCCACTTTGCGATCAAGCAATAATGGAAAGCTGACCACGCTCAGCGCCAACGCGACCAGTGCGAACAGGAAGCCGATGGCGGTGCCGATGATGATCATGCTCCAGCCAGCTCCAGTGGTGAATACCTCGGTGACAAAGGCCGTTGCCGAGGCTGGGGGCTCTGGCCCAAGTGTCTGCGCATAGATACCCTGTGCGACCATCAGCCAGATCAGCAACAGCATGACCAGATAAAAGCCCAGTGCCAGGATGGCTCCGAAGGAAGGCGAACGGAACACGCCAAACGCATCCAGCCAATGGACGTCTCCGCCTTGTTCCCGCTTGCGACTGATCTCATAAAGCCCAACGGCGGCAACAGGCCCAATCAGGGCAAAGCCCATGACGAGCGGCGCCAGCAAAGGCACCATGTCTTTGTTGAGCCCAATACCGAACATCAGAAGGCCAGCGATCGGATAGATCAGAACGATAAAGATCGCATCGGCCCGAGTTTCGAGAAAATCGTTATATCCGGCTTTCAGGCATTCGCGTAGATCTTGAAAGGTCAGCGTATGCACTGTTGGCAGGGTGCGGACATCCGCGCTGCCGATTTCGGATACTGATTCCGACACATGATCGCTGGTCGCCCGCAGATTACGGGCGACCCAGGTAATTGGGTTACCGATTGTCTTGTCCATGTTCATCCCCTTCTCTGGCGTGGGTGCGCCGCGGGATGCATCCGGTACGGCAAATTCGTGTGACCGGATCAGCCGGCAACGTCTGCCCATTTACAACGTCCACCCGCATTATAGCACATGTTGCAAAATTTTGCCCGAACACGCTTGAGGGATAACAAAGATTGCCCTGTCGAACATGCATGTTAGCTTTGTTTCAACAGGCAACGGAGGGTATCATGCAGCAAACAGCGCGCACTGTCGTCATTCACGAACACGGCGGGACGGAGGCCCTGCGGATTGAGGATCGTCCGCTTGGGGATCCGGGGCCGGGAGAAGTACGCATTCGCCACCATGCCTGCGGATTGAATTTCATTGATGTTTATCAGCGCACCGGTCTCTATCCGCTTGAATTGCCTCACGCATTAGGGATGGAGGCAGCGGGTGTGATTGAGGCTGTGGGCGAAGGTGTCACGCACCTTTCCAATGGCCAACGCGCGGCCTATGCCGCTGGCCCGTCCGGGGCTTATTGCGAAGCGCGCGTGATGCCTGCCGCACAGGTATGTCCGCTGCCCGAGAGTATCTCATTCCGCACCGCAGCGGCCATGATGCTGAAGGGCATGACGGTCGAATACCTGTTTCACCGCACAACGCCTTTGCGGCGCGGGGACACCGTTTTGTTTCACGCCGCTGCAGGCGGGGTTGGTCTGATCGCCTGCCAATGGGCCAAATCCGAAGGCATCAAACTGATCGGAACAGCGGGAACGGATGAAAAATGCAGCCTGGCGCAGTTCAATGGCGCGTCGCATTGCATCAACTACCGAACCGAGAACTTTGTCGAGCGTGTCGCCGAGATCACCGGCGGCAAAGGTGTAGATGTGGTGATGGATTCCATCGGCGCGGACACGTTTGAGGGATCGCTGGATTGCCTGAAACCCTTGGGCATGATGATTTCATTCGGAAACGCGTCGGGGCCAGTGCCACCTGTCGATCTGGGAATGTTGGCACAGCGGGGATCTTTGAAGATCACCCGCCCAACCCTGTTCACCCATATCTCGGATCACGCTACTTGTCAGGCAATGGCGCGGCGTCTGTTTGGCAAAGTGGACGGGCGCGAGGTTAAGATCCACGTCGATCAGGAGTTTCCGCTGGATCAGGTTGCCGATGCACATCGCGCGTTGGAAGCGCGTCAGACCACCGGCAGTACAATCTTGGTGCCCTAACAGGAGAGGCCCGGCAATGACTGCCGGACCCGTACATTTGTCTAGAACCGGTACGCGACACGCAACTGGAGCGTCGTGGCATCAACATCGACGCCCGAGGAATTGAAATCATCAAACTCATGATACAAAAGTTCGCCGCCTACGCTGATGTTGGGGGCAACGATCTGTTCATAGCCAGCACCAATAAACCAGCCATTGTCGCTGCCTAGATTGTTTGAGTCCGCGTCGGCATAACCTGCAGTTCCATACAGCAGACCCTGTGGGTTCGCCTTGTAACCAGCGCGTGCTTTGATGCGCCAGACCTTCTCGACTGTGGCGGCGCTGCCCAGGTCGATGTCGCTCCAGTCATAGTCAAAGCCACCGCCAACAACCCAATCACCCAGATCATAGTCATATCCAAGGATGATACCGCCAATGGCGCCATCCCCGTCTACGCCCGAGATGTTGGTATCGATATCCGCATAGCCGATCTGTGCACCGCCGTAAAAGCCGGTCCAGCTGCCCGAGGATTGTGCCATCGCTGAACCCGCCGCTAGCGTCACGACAGAGGTGAAAAGTGCAAGTTTACCCGTCATCTTCTGTTTCCTTTCGCTCGAGATCCGCTGACCGGTAATCGGCTAGCAGCCTTATGCCTGGCGCTACAAACCAGCCCAAAAGCCGGATCAGTGATGCTTTGTCTATTCCGAACCATCCTGGTGGCTAGCCGGTGTCCCCGGCGCGGGCCCATTTGAACTGGGCGCTTGTCTTTGATTCTAAATAGGTCGCGGCACGGCGCCTTCAAACGAAGATCGGCGGCAGATACGATCTGCCGCCGATATACAAAGGTCTTGTCAGCGAATTATTGCTGCAGTTCAGCCGGGTCTTTGTCGGCGATGTCTTCCCAGTTTGCGCTGGCTTGCTCAACAAAGCCCGGAATGTCGCCTTCCCAACGCTCCTGAATGTCCTGAGACAGGTTCAGGTACAGCTTGTTGTCGACGATTTTCCAGTAGTTCGGGTCACCATCGAATTTGAAGCCCATTGCGGTGCCAAACGCGCAGTAGCCACCGTAAGCGGGCAGGTATGCCTCAGGGTTGGCTTCAAAGGCGGCTTTGTTTTCTTCCGACGCGAAACGGTACAGCGCGTCGTTGTGCAGGGTGGAAATGCGGTAGTCGCCTTTGGTGGCTTCACCAACGGTGAAGTAGGCAACCGGGTCATAGCCCTGCATTGCCAATCCGGTTGAGCTTGCGTTGATTTCAACACCTGCGGCCATGGCCGAGCTTGCAATGGCAACAGACAGCGCGACTCCGCTGATTATGGATTTGAACTTGTTCATGACTTCACCTTTCGTGAATAGGCTCGCTTAAGAGCACGGTAATTTTGCCCGGGCGATCCGGATTTGATTGTCGCGACGCCGGTAATTGGTCGTCACAAAATCCCAGTTGGGGAATGGCCTGTTCACGTTCAAAGCAATCAATTGTGATTGTGCGGTCACAAAGACCTGTTGTTCATTCCTGCACGTCAGGCACGAGCGCCAGAACAAAGACAACCACTTTCTCAGCGGGCATCTCACAGGGGCGCAGCAGCGCACCGCTCTTGCGGGTGAGATAAAGGTTTAAGCTGATATAGTCCGGTCCGCCCAGTTGATAGGCCACGAGCTTGTGTGATTTCCCACCTGCCATGATCTGATGCGAAACTAAATATCTGCGCGAGCCAGCGGCCCCCGTGAATGTGCCGATGGGCAGATCATCGATCGCCTTCAGGAAAGCGCTGGACGCCGTCACGATTTTCCGATTTTTGGCTCGGTTCCTGCCTTGATACGCGCGAGGTTGGCGCTGTGCCGCCAGTAGACTAGTAAGGTCAAAGCAATCCCGAGGAAAAACGTACTGCCATCTGTCAAAACCATAATCCAAGTTGTGGACAGAGCGGCGGCGGCCAGCGCCCCAACAGATGAAATACGCCAGATCAGCACTGCAACCAGCCATGTCAAACAACAGGCGACACCCACGCGCCAGTCAAGCGCGAGCCAAAGGCCCAGAAAGGTTGCTACGCCTTTGCCGCCTTTGAAGCCCAGCCAGACCGGAAAGCAATGACCAAGAAATGCGGCAAGCGCTGCGATTTGCGCAGCGTCTTCACCGGCCAATGCGCGCGCCAACAAAACGGCAGCGGCGCCTTTGGCCGCATCAAACAGCAATGTCAGCGCCGCCGCTCCTTTGTTGCCGGTGCGCAGGACGTTGGTTGCCCCGATATTACCCGACCCGATTTGCCGCAGGTTTCCCAGACCCATCACGCGCGCGACGATCATACCAAATGGTATGGACCCAAGCAGGTATCCTAACGCGGCCCACAGGATGAGCTGAGTCATTGTGCTATCGATCAAGGGCATCAGGCTCTCCGGTACACTTCTTGTCCAGCGACATAGGTTGCGGTGACCTTACCCTGCATCCGCTGGCCGTCAAACGGTGTGTTCTGCGATTTCGATTTCAGCGTAAAGCGGTCCAGAACAAAGGGAACATCCGGGTCGAACAGGACCAGATCAGCGGGCGCGCCTTGGGACAGGCGACCACTCTCCAAGCTCAGCCGTTTGGCCGGGTTCAGGGCCATGGCGCGGAACAGGGTCGGCAAGTCCAGCTGTTCGGAATGGTATAGGCGCAGCGCAGCAGGCAGCAGCGTTTCCAGCGCCACCGCGCCCGAGGCCGCCTCTTCAAACGGCAGGCGCTTGCTTTCCTCATCCTGCGGGGTGTGCATGGAGCTGATCGTGTCTATCAGACCGGTTCGCACTGCTTCGATCACGGCTTGCCGGTCATCTTCGGATCGCAGTGGGGGCTTGATTTTGAAGAAGGTGCGATAATCGGACACGTCCAATTCGTTCAGTGTCAAATGGTGGATCGAAGTGCCTGCCGTGATGTCCAGCCCGTTGCGCTTGGCGCGTTCCAGTGCGGGCAGGGCGCGGGCCGTGGTGATCTGATCGGCGTGATAGGCGGCTCCGGTCATTTCAAGCAAGGCGATGTCACGATCCAGTCCCATCCGCTCAGCCATAGGCGATACGGCGGGCAAGCCTCGCAGAGCGGCGAACTTGCCGCTGGTGGCTGCAGCCCCAGCGCTGAGCCCCGGCTCCTGCGGATGCGCAAGGACCAGTGCGCCGCAGGATTTAGTGTAAGTCAGAGCACGAGAAAACACCTTGGTGTTGGTCACGACATGATCGCAATCGGTAAACGCCACGGCGCCTGCGTCCTGCAGGAACCCGATCTCGGTCATCTCACGCCCTTCGCGTCCTTTGGTCAGGGCGGCCATCGGCAGGACGTTGACCGGAGCGTCCGCTTGCGCGCGGCGGGTGGCAAACTCCAGCGTTTCGGGTGTGTCGACGGCAGGTAGGGTATCAGGGCGCGTGACGATCGTTGTCACACCCCCTGCGGCTGCTGCAAGACCTGCAGATTTATAGCTTTCCTTGTGCCGTTCACCGGGCTCGCACACCTTGACGCCAATGTCGACAATGCCGGGGGCAAGGCATTGCCCACCGCAATCGACCACCTGCGTGTCAGCGTCTGGGGCCGCGCCTTCACCAAGCGCCGCGATCCGACCGTCGGCAACCTTCAGCCAGCCGATGCTATCTGTGTCCGCTTCGGGGTTGATCAGGCGGGCATTGGTGAAAATCAGATTGCTCATGCCATGGCCCTTTCGATTGCGGCTTTGGTGGCGGCGGGGTCCGCCTGGTATTTGATAAGGTGTTTGTCGCCGCCTTTGGTGACGATCTGGACAAAGCTGCCAATCGTGTTGACCGCCTGAATCTGGTTCAGCGCCACCTTGCGCGAACCGGGACCGGTGAGGGTGGTGTCTGTCATTTCCCACGTGGCGACCAGTTCTTCCGAGGCCAAATACCACGCGCGGATCCCGATGGCAGCCAACCCGGCAGGCGCGCCGGTCCAGACGTAGGGATTGCCGATCAGCCATAGCACGACCATCGCGGCCGCCATTGCAAAGGCGGCGAGCCATGCATTGGTTCGGACATAAGCGCCCTTGTCCGAGGAGAATGTCACAGGATCAGCCACAAGGCACCTCCGACGGCGATCAGAATCAGCAAGGCAATGACCGCTGATCCGATGCGGCTTGATTTGGTATCCGCTGGCGGGCTTTGCGGGGCCGAGTATGGCTTTGCGCTTTCCGTCTCGATCAAGTCGCCGGTCCAGTTCGTGGCCTCTTCTGTGAACAGGCCAATCAGATGCAGGCGGGGATCGGGAAAAAGGGTTACTGATCGATCGCCGAAAGCTGCGCTGCGCAGGACCATCACCCAGCCTTCGATGGACACCAATTTCGTGCGGTCCAACTGGTCTACCGAGACACCGCAGCCTTCGCTGAGATAGCCATAAAGCCCAAGGTCTTCGAGGTCGGATACTGGAAAAATGTCGATCTGTTCGGGGTCCAGCCCTTCGACTCCAAGTGCCTGATCAACAGCCCCCGGTTCGCGCAGGAATTTCGCCTCTTCCGGGTGCATATCCAGCGAGAACAGGCGGATCACGCCGCGCTCATGGGGGGCGATGATCAGATCGTTCATGCGGCTTCTCGCACGTTACGCGCCAGCAGGTCCATGGCGGCCATGCGGACAGCAACGCCCATCTCGACCTGTTCCTGAATGACGGACCGGTTGATGTCATCGGCCAGAGTGCCGTCGATCTCGACCCCTCGGTTCATGGGGCCGGGGTGCATGACGATGGCGTCGGACTTTGCCAGCGCGAGTTTCGCGGCATCCAGCCCATAGCGGTGGTAGTATTCGCGCTCTGAGGGGATGAAACCGCCGTCCATGCGTTCTTTCTGAAGGCGCAGCATCATGACTACGTCGACGTCTTTCAGGCCTTCGTTCATGTCGTCATAGATTTCGGCCCCGAATTCGGCGAACTGAGACGGTACCAGCGTCGGCGGGCCGATCAGGCGGATACGGTTTTCCATCTTGCCCAGCAGGATCAGGTTCGACCGCGCCACGCGCGAATGCGCCACATCTCCGCAGATCGCGATGTTCAGCCGGTGCAGACGGCCCTTGGCCCGGCGGATGGTCAGCGCGTCCAGAAGGGCTTGTGTCGGGTGCTCATGCCGCCCGTCGCCCGCGTTCAGCACGGCGCAGTTTACCTTCTGCGCCAGCAGGTCCACCGCGCCGGAATGAGGATGCCTTACTACAAGCAGATCGGGATGCATCGCGTTCAACGTCATCGCCGTATCGATCAGTGTTTCACCCTTTTTGATCGAACTGGCCTGCATTGCCATGTTCATCACGTCAGCCCCCAACCGCTTGCCCGCCAGTTCAAAACTGGCCTGCGTGCGGGTTGAGTTTTCAAAGAACATGTTGATCTGTGTCAGGCCCGACAGCACGTCCGAGTGCTTAGTCGATTGCCGGTTCAGATCGACATAGGTTTCGGCCAGATCAAGGATAGCAGTGATATCGGATTGCGACAGATGCTCGATGCCAAGAAGGTGACGATGGGCGAAACGCATGGGCGGGCTCCTGTCTGACAATCGGACCGCTTATAGGAAGCCATGCAGGCCAAGGCAACCTAAGGTTCCGAGCCTTCGGGCAGTTTCTCGCATCCACCTTCGGGCAGGCATTGTTCGCCAGGTTTGCACCACTTGCCATAGCCGCAATCGATAGCCTTGATCGGCACGCAGCCCTGATGAGCCGAGCATTTAAAGCCGGGCCGGCATTGCGAACCGGTTTCCTCACACAGAAACCAGCCGGGGCGCGAGCATCCGCCGCCCGGCAAGCAGGATGAACCGGCTCCGCAGGTCCGGCCATCCGCGCAGGTTGTGGATGGAGCTGGGACCAAATCTGGTCTGCTGCGCTCGCATTCCCCGCGCCCGTTGCAGAAGCTGCCACCTGGGCAATCAAGACGCGAGGTGCACTTGTTCGCCCCCGCCGGGGCGCAACGGGTTCCTCCTGCCGCGCAACGCTCGAACGGGCCGCAGGTGCGTCCGCCTCCACAATAGGTGTGCCCGGGCGGGATACAGCGGCCATCAAAGCTGCAGCGCTGGCCTGCGGGGCAGCAACTGCGTCCGCATTGCAACTGTCCGGGGCGGCATTGAGTATTCCGGTCAAACAGCTGTGCGCTCGCCGAACCGCCAGAGGATGCCAGCAATAGAGCAATCAGAAGGAATCGCAGAAATGACAGCATGACCCCGCCATGGTCGGTGCGACCCTGTGCCATGGCAAGGTCTATTCGCTTTCCCTCGGTCAAAAGCTGGTTAGATTGAGGGTTATGGAATCGGGCTTGGACCATCATACCGCGCGGGCGCTGCTGGAATGGCAGATCGAGCTGGGCGCAACCGAGGCGATCGGCGATGCGCCGGTGGATCGCTATGCGTTGCCGGACAAAGCGTCCAAGGCGAAGAAACCCGCTGCGGTTGAAACTGCGAAAAAACCAGAACCGGTCGACGCCGCAGCAGTTGCGCAACAGGCGGCGAAAACCGCTGGATCGCTCGTCGATTTGCGTGCGGCGATGGAGGCGTTTGATCTTTGTGATCTCAAACGCGGCGCGCGGCAGTTGGTGTTTGCCGACGGCACCCCCGGCGCACGGGTAATGATCATCGGCGAAGCGCCAGGCCGTGATGAGGATCGCGAAGGCAAGCCCTTTGTCGGGCGCGCTGGGCAATTGCTGGACCGGATGCTGGCCGCGATTGGTCTGGATCGACGCGAGAATGTCTACATTACAAATGTGCTTCCGTGGCGCCCTCCGCAAAACCGCGATCCCAAGCCGGAAGAAATAGGCATGATGAAGCCGTTTCTGGAACAGCATGTGGCCTTGGCCAAACCCGAGGTGCTGGTGGTGATGGGCAATATCAGCTGTCAGGCCGTGCTGGGCAAACGCGGTATCACGCGGCTGCGAGGGAAATGGGATCAGGCGCTGAACCTGCCGGTCATCCCGATGTTTCACCCGGCCTACCTGCTGCGTCAACCGCAGATGAAGCGACAGGCCTGGGCCGATCTGCTGGATCTGCAAGCGCGGCTGAGGGGCGGGGCATGAGGGTGCTGGCGTTCTCTGACCTGCACATGGCGCGCAACCGCGCCTCCGACTTGGTGGCCGCCAGTGCCGAGGCTGATCTGGTCATTGGGGCCGGAGACTTTTGCAATGCGCGACGGGGATTGAATGAAGCGATGCAGATGCTTTCGGGCATTGCGGCTCCGCTGGTTCTGGTGCCGGGCAATGCGGAAAGCGCCGAGGAACTGACAGAAGCCGCGCCTGATGGTGTGCATGTTCTGCACGGGACAGGCATGACACTTGATGGTCTGCGCCTGTTTGGGCTGGGCTATGGCGTGCCGGTCACGCCTTTTGGCGATTGGTCCTGCGACCTGACCGAGCCTGAGGCCGCAGAACTGCTGGATCGGTGCGAGGCCACAGATATCCTGATCGTGCATTCTCCACCCAAAGGGCATGGCGATACTACCTCGCAAGGCCAATCGGTTGGCTCAGTCGCTGTTCGAGACGCAGTCGAACGGCTTCAGCCCAAATTCGTCTTTTGCGGGCATATCCATGACAGCTGGGGTTACCGAGGCACCATCGGCCGTACACAGATAGCCAATCTGGGGCCCAAAGTGCATTGGTTCGAGGTGAGTTTATGATCGACACGGTAACGCTGCTGGCTTTTATCCCGGCAGCGCTGGCGCTGAATTTCACACCCGGCGCGGATATGATGTTCTGTTTTGGTCAAGGCTTGCGCGCAGGTCCGCGCCCTGCGATTGCCGCAAGTGCCGGGGTCTCTGCAGGCGGTATGGTGCACGTTCTGATTGCCGGTCTCGGCCTTGGCGCGGCGGTCGCTACCCTGCCGTGGCTGTTCGATGTGATCCGCTGGGTCGGGGTGGGTTATCTGCTTTATCTCGCATGGGGTGCGATCAGGAATGGTGCAGTCGCCGCCGACGCACCGAACAGACCCACCCGCTACGCGTTTCGGGACGGGATGCTAGTCAACCTGACCAATCCCAAAGTCATTCTGTTCGTGCTCGCCTTCATCCCGCAATTTATCGATCCAGGTAAGGGTTCGGTATTGGCGCAGTTCCTGATCTATGGCGCAATTCTTGGTGTCGGCGGGTTTGTTGTGAATGGGCTGGTCGGCATCTTCGCTGGCGGCGCAGGTCGGATTCTAATCGGCAATCCGCGTGCCTCGCGTATTCTAGGTTGGGTGTCAGGGGGGATCTTCACCGCTTTGGCCCTCCGGCTTGCTATTATGGAAAGGGCCTGACACCGCATGTCACGCATTGACGAAAGCAAGAAGTTCATTCCCGTCCGGATCGCTGTCCTGACTGTTTCTGACACGCGGTCTCTGGACGAGGATCGCTCGGGCCAGACGTTGGTGGATCGGATCGAAAAAGCGGGCCACTCAGTGGCGGATCGCAGGATTATACAAGATGAGCGCGCTGAGATAGCAAAACAATTGCGTGCTTGGATCGCTGATCCTGAGATCGACGTTGTGATCTCGACCGGCGGCACAGGTCTGACGGGTCGCGATGTTACAGTCGAGGCACATCGGGATGTTTATGAAAAAGAGATCGAGGCGTTTGGCACCGTGTTCACCATCGTGTCTATGGAAAAGATAGGTACTTCTGCCGTGCAGTCCCGCGCCACAGGCGGTGTGGCGGGAGGAACCTATCTGTTTGCGCTGCCGGGCAGCCCGGGCGCGTGTAAAGACGCGTGGGATGCGATTTTGGAGAAACAGTTCGATTATCGCCACCGCCCCTGCAATTTCGTGGAAATAATGCCCAGATTGGACGAACATCTGCGACGGAAGTAGAATGGTCCTGCGTTTAACGCATCATAACCGCTTTGTGGCTTGGCATTTTTTGCGACCCGGCTACCTTTGCGGAAGGCAGCATGTGCGACCAAAGGTGAGTGACCGATGCGATTTCTGCGGCAAAGCCTTGTAGGTGTGTTCCTGGCGTTTCTGACGCTGGGCCTGTTGATCGTGGCTGTACAGATGATCTCGGGTGCGGTGCAGGATGTGCTGACGCGGGACAATCAGACCCCCGAGGCGCGGGAACGCATTTTCGCCGTCAGTGTCCGCGCCGCCGAACCAGAAACCGTTACGCCCTATCTGGAGGCATTTGGTCAGATCCAAAGTCGCCGTCGGCTAGAGCTGCGCGCAGCCTTGGGCGGGCGCGTTGTGTCGCTGGCGGATGACTTTGAAGACGGTGGCACCGTGACGGCTGGTGAGTTGCTGGTTGAGTTGGATCCAGCTGATATGCAGTCAGCCTTGGACCGCGCCAAATCCGATCTTCTGGATGCCCAATTTGAAGAACGAGACGCAGAACGCTCGCTGCTGCTGGCGCAGGATGAATTGAAATCAGCCGAAGCGCAGGCCGAGCTACGCGACCGGGCTCTTCAGCGTCAACAAGACCTACAGACACGAGGCGTTGGCGCGGCTGCCAGTGTTGAAGAGGCGGAACTGGCTGCAACATCTGCTCATCAGGCAGTTCTGGCGCGCAGGATTGCGTTGGCGCAGGCTGAGTCTCGGGTTGATCAGGCCACCACACTGTTTGCCCGCGCCCGCATCGCGCTGGAAGGGGCCGAGCGTGATTTGGAAGACATGACGATCCACGCCGGCTTTGACGGGACGTTGACTGAGGTCAGTTTGGTTGAAGGCCGGTTGGTCGCGGCCAATGAAAAGCTGGCTGAACTTGTGGACCCCAACGCGCTTGAGGTCGCGTTCCGGGTCTCGACCGCGCAATATGTGCGATTGTTGGACGCGCAAGGCGGCTTGATTTCCGCACCAGTCACCGTGTCGCTAGAGGTCACTGGGACCGATCTGATCGCCAAGGGCCAAATCAGCCGCGATAGCGGTGCTGCGGGTGAAGGGCAGACCGGGCGTCTGATCTATGCTCGTCTTGATGATGCGCCAGGTTTCAAACCAGGGGATTTCGTCACCGTTTCGGTTGAGGAACAACCGCTAGAGAATGTTGTGCGTCTGCCGTCCTCTGTACTGGATGCAGCGGGCAACGTGCTGGTGCTTGGTCCGGACGATCGGTTGGAGCCTTTGGCAGTACAACTGATCCGTCGTCAAGGAGATGAAGTATTGCTGCGCGGTGAAGGTCTGGAGGGTCGAGAAGTAGTGATCGGACGGACGCCTCTGTTGGGTTCGGGCGTTCGCGTCCGGCCTCTGCGGGTTGAAGCCAGCACCGAAGTTGATCCCGGCATGGTCGAACTCTCCGACGAAAAGCGGGCTCAACTTGTCGCACAGGTCGAGGCCAGCGATGGGATGTCACAGGCGGATAAGGCCCAGGTATTGGGTCAACTGAGCGAGGCAAAGGTACCTGCCGCTCTTGTACGCCGTCTTGATGACAATCGGGCCGGGGGTTAGGCGCCATGATCCGCGAAATTCCCAGCGCGGCAGGCGGTATCCTGAGTTATTTTACCAGGCATCGGACAGCGGCCAATCTGTTGCTGCTGGTCATGTTGGTGTTGGGCATCGCGGCGATCCCCAACATGCGGGCGCAGTTCTTTCCTGATGTGATCCTTGAACGCGTCGATGTGAATGTCGAATGGGAGGGCGCCGGCCCCGAGGATGTCGACAATGGCATAATCCAACTGCTCGAACCTGCGCTATTGGCTGTCGAGGGTGTGGCCAGTACCGAATCAACCTCGCGCGAAGGATCGGCACAGGTCCGGCTGGAATTTGAACCAAACTGGGATATGTCCCGCGCAGTCGAAGAGGTTCGGACGGCCGTCGACAGTGTCACCAACCTGCCCGAAGACGCCGAGGAGCCGACAATTCGGCGCGGGGCCTGGCGTGATCGTGTCACGGATGTGGTCATCACTGGCCCCATTGAGGCCGAGCAATTGGCTAAGTTCACCGATGAGCTGATCAGCCGCCTCTTTGCCGCCGGGGTCACGCGCACTACAATCCGCGGCTTGGCCGCACCGCGCGTGGTGGTCGAGGTGCCCACAGTGCAGCTGATCGCCAATGACATTTCACTCTCGGATATCGCGGCGGCCATCGCTGCCGAGGTCACGGCTAACCCTGCAGGCGATGTCTCGGGCGCCAATGCGCGCATCCGAACGGGGGTAGAAAAACGCACCCCGGAAGAAATTGAGGGCATCGCCCTGCGCAATTTTGCAGACGGCTCGAAGCTTGTTGTAGGGGATGTGGCTGAAATCAGGGTCGAGGGCGTTACGCGCAATCGCAGCTATTTCGTGGGTGAAAATCCTGCAATGTCGATCCGCGTAGATCGTTCCAATCTTGGCGACGCCATTGGCATCCAGCGCGATGTTGAGGATGTGGTGGCCCAGATGCAGGCGAGCCTGCCCGAAGGCATCACGATTGAGCTGATCCGCACACGGGCGCAAGCCATCACCGACCGTCTGGATATTCTGGTGGACAACGGTCTGTTGGGCCTGGGACTGGTGGTGTGCCTGCTCTTCCTGTTCCTCAACGCGAGGATCGCTTTTTGGGTGGCCGCCGGCATTCCGGTTGCGATGTCAGCGGCTATTGCTCTGATGTATCTGGGCGGGCTGTCACTGAACATGGTGTCTCTGTTTGGTCTCATCATCACGCTGGGCATTGTGGTCGATGACGCCATTGTGGTGGGCGAACATGCCGATTTTCGTGCTCGCCGGCTGGGCGAAGCGCCGATGGTCGCTGCTGAACGCGCAGCCCGGCGCATGGCGATGCCAGTGTTTGCCGCAACCGTCACAACCGTCATCGCATTCTTTGGACTAACCGCGATCGGTGGCCGGTTCGGAGAGTTGATCCGCGACATTCCGTTCACCGTTATTGCGGTCCTGATTGCCTCATTGATCGAGTGTTTTTTGATCCTGCCGAACCACATGGCGCATGCCATCGCACATTCAGCAAAGGAACATTGGTATGACTGGCCAAACCGGGTCGTTAATAGAGGTTTCCGCTGGGTGCGCGATCATCTGTTCCGCCCGCTGGTCGCGTGGGTGATCTGGGCGCGCTACGTTGTGGTTGCGTTGATGGTTGTCGTTCTGGCCAGCCAGATCGCTCTGTTTATCCGGGGGGACGTGAATTGGCGTTTCTTCAATGCGCCGGAACGCGGCTCGGTCACCGGCAATTTCATCATGGTTGAAGGTGCCACACGTGCGGAGACGCTTGAAATGATGCACATGGTCCAGCGGGCCACCGAAGAACTGGGCCAGATCTACGAAGAGCGTCATGGCCGCAATCCCATCGATTATGTTCTGGCAGAAGTAGGTGGATCGGCCGGATGGGGGCTGCGTGCGGCGGATGGGAAGGACAGCGATCTGCTGGGCGGTATCTCGATTGAGTTGATTGATGCCGACCTGCGCCCCTATTCCAGTTTTGAGTTTGTGGGTGAGCTACAGGACTTTGTCCCCCGCCATCCGAAGGTCGAATTGCTCAGTTTCCGCGGCTGGCGCTCGGGCCCCGGTGGCGATGCTATTGACGTGCAATTCTACGGCGCCGATGTGAACACGTTGAAATCCGCGTCCGAAGATTTGCAGGCGGCGCTGTCGAAATACACAGAGGTTTCGGCGCTTGAGGATAATCTGGCCTATGACAAGGAAGAGTTCATTCTGGATCTGACGGCACAGGGCCAGGCGCTGGGTTTCCGCATCGAAACACTTGGCCGCGTATTGCGAAACCGACTGAACGGGATCGAGGCCGCTACTTTCCCGGATGGACCGCGCAGCACCGAGATTCGGATCGAACTGCCCGAGGGCGAACTGACAGCTGATTTTTTGGAACGCACGCTGATGCGGACGCCCGATGGTGTCTACGTTCCGCTGGCCGATATTGTCTCGGTCGAGCGAAAGTCGGGGTTCTCGACGGTCCGGCGCGAAAATGGCCTGCGCGTGATCTCGGTGAACGGCGACATTTCCGAGGATGATCCGGCGCAAGCCGCCGAGATTGCTCGGGCGATGCAGGAGGAAATCCTGCCCAACATTGCCTCCGAACGTCAGGTTGAATGGCGCATGGCAGGTCTGAGCGAACAGGAGGATGAGTTCCTCTCGGAGGCGCGCACCGGGCTAATCCTGTGTCTGACCGGGATTTATCTGGTTCTGGCATGGGTCTTTGCCAGCTGGACGCGGCCTTTGGTGGTCATGGCGATCATACCCTTTGGCCTCGTGGGCGCGATTTGGGGGCATTACCTTTGGGATGTGCCGCTGAGCATGTTCACCGTTGTTGGCTTGTTGGGCATGACCGGGATCATCATCAACGACTCGATTGTGTTGGTGACTACGATCGATGGGTATCAACAGGAACGTGGGCTGGTACCGTCGATCGTTGAAGGCACCGCAGACCGGCTGCGACCGGTGATGCTGACCACCTTGACCACTGTGCTGGGCTTGACGCCTTTGATGTACGAAAGCTCGCAGCAGGCGCAGTTTTTGAAGCCAACCGTGATCACGCTGGTCTACGGGCTGGGCTTCGGGATGGTGCTGATCCTGTTGCTGGTTCCCGCGCTGCTGACGATCTTGAACGATGTCTCGCGTCCGATGACTGCGATGCGGCGCGCCCTACGAGCGCCGGATCGAGTGGTGCGCATAGCCGTTCGCGCAACAGGCGCAGCGCTGGCGGTTTGGTTAGGGGTATCAATGATCTGGCCTGCCGTTACGGGTGAACCGATGGTGCTGCTTTCAGACTTCTACCCAACCCCGGATGGGCCAATTGTGTTGCAATTGGGCTTTGGCGTCTTTGCCGCCGGAGCGACGGTGATCCTGTTGTTGGGAGTGCTGCTGTCGAACTTGTTATACGCACGATTGTCAGGTCGCGCCGAGGCTTGATCGCAAGATCGCAAGCTGCAGCAGGTCGGGTACGCGGCTACTCATGGGAAGGTAACGGGCTTTGATCTGATCGACGGGGAACCACTGCGCGTCCCGCGCGTCATCTGCAGCAACCGGCGTACCCGAAGTGTAGCGACACGCGACACCAACCAACAGATAATGCGCCCGGATCAGCCCTTCGCCGTCGCGCAGAAGCAAATCCAGATTATCGAGATACTCCATCGGTTCGGCAATCACGCTCGTCTCTTCCCGCAGCTCACGGGCGGCGGCGGCCAAAACGGTTTCACCCCATTCCACATGGCCACCGGGAAAACCCCACAACCCTGCGTCGGGTTGCTTGTTGCGCTGAACCAACAGCACCTGATTTTCATGAACAACTACGGCCAACGCGCCAATCTTAGGAGTTTGACTCATCCGATCAGCCTGCGCTGCATCCCTGTATGTCTACAGCGTGGTTTGCCCCAAGCACCGTGATCCTCACCTCAGACCGATCCAGCGCAAACGGCCCACCCGAGGCGCTGATGATCTCTGAACTTGTGATTAAGGTTTTGCCCTGACGATGTGTTTCGGGTTGCGAAGCCCAGAGCGTCGGGTTGCCCGGTTCGATTATGGCGAATTCGGACCCGCCTGCAGAGGGCATTGTGATATGCGCTTCGATCCGCATCCCCTCCGAAGTGGGCGTCAGGTGGCAGGTTGCGTTCGCCACACCAGCCTCACGCTCGGAAAACGGGCGCTGGGCAAGGGCTGCTGCGATAGCCGGATGGCGACCGGCTTTTGCATCCAGTGTGTGGTCAAAATCCAGCTTACCCGGTACACAGACGTCTTTGCAGACACCCAAATCCATCTCACCGCGCAAACGAACGGGTTTTGCAAGGTTCTTGGGTGTGATCTCAACGGGAAGTACCAGTTGATCCTCATACCCGACAGAGCGCAGCCCATTTTGATCGAACACATGCGGTGCGGGCCACGTGATCGCGATATCCGCTATGTTGCCAGAGCCTGTCCAATTGAACTGCGGCGGAATGCCCGCATCACCCGGCGCACGCCAATAGGTTTTCCAGCCTTCCTTCAGCGTCAGATGCAAAGCGCCTTGATAGGTGCCCTTGGCGGTCCGGCCACCGTCCAGAACCTCAAGCTGCACCAGGTTACCAACCCCTTGAGCAATCGCAGGCAAGCCAAAGCAAAGAGTGGCCGTCAGACCGGCTGCGGCGGATTTCGAAAACAGTTTCATTGGCAGAACATGCGCATTCTGAGCGTAAATGCCAAGTCACGTTCCGGTCACTTAGGTGAAATGCACAGAAATCCCAGCTGGTCCCTTGCCATTCCCCGGCATGCGGGTTCATTCTGGTGTCATCCGATGGCGCAAGAGAAGTTTGCTGATGGACCTTACGGGAAAACTGTTGATTGCTATGCCCGGCATGGGCGATCCACGATTCGAACATTCGGTCGTCTATATCTGCAGCCACGGCGAAGATGGCGCGATGGGTTTGATTGTCAACAAGCCTTCAGATTTGCGGATCAAGACCTTGCTGGAACAGCTCAACATCCCGTGTCGCATTCCGGTTGTCGGGGAGCGTCTGGTTCAATTCGGCGGTCCGGTCGAGATGTCGCGTGGCTTTGTGCTGCACAGCGCGGACTACGATGCGAATCTGCATTCGATGCAAATTGCGGAAGATTTCAGCATGACCGCGACGCTCGATGTGCTGGAAGATCTGGCTTCGGGCAAGGGACCGCTGAATTCGATGCTGACTCTGGGCTATTC
The DNA here is from genome assembly GCF_056536485.1 of Ruegeria sp. CL5. Classification (NCBI taxonomy): domain Bacteria; kingdom Pseudomonadati; phylum Pseudomonadota; class Alphaproteobacteria; order Rhodobacterales; family Roseobacteraceae; genus Ruegeria; species Ruegeria sp. CL5. The sequence goes on along the minus strand of NZ_JBQFPS010000007.1, from coordinate 180,584 downwards.
TGGTTGGGGGCCGGATCAGCTTGAGGATGAGATTGCCATGAATGGTTGGTTGACGACCGAGGCATCGTCGAAACTTGTTTTCGATGTTCCGGATGACGAGAAATGGGAGGCCGCTTTGGCCACGCTGGGGGTTGATCCACTGACGCTCTCTGCCAGCGCAGGCCGCGCCTAATCGCGGGGGGCCGCCGCGCGGCGAAGGCGGTCGTTGATGGCTGCACCCAACCCATGCTTGGGAATCGGAGAAACAGCAATCGGTCGGCCTGTTTCATTCAGCTTGTGTAGCGCCGCGAACAAGTTGGCGGCGGCTTCGGCAAGATCGCTGCTATCTGAAAGGTTCAGATCACAGGTGACATCTCCAAAGCCCAGCAAAACTTCGGCGCCTTGTGTGGCTTGTGCGTTCAGGCGAACGGGCGCATCCGGCGCGTAGTGGGATTGCAATTGCCCCGGCGCAGTCAGCAGATCACCGGGCTGGTGATGATGCAATTCCGTTTGCAAAATATCTTCGATTCGTTCCAGCGCCACACCACCTGGCCGCAGCAGAGCAGGGGCTCCGGCCAGACCGACAATGGTGGATTCAAGCCCAACCCCGCAGGGACCATCGTCCAGAATGGCAGCGATCCGCCCCTCCAGCCCGGTTCGGACATGGGCCGCTGTGGTCGGGCTGATCTGACCAGACGGATTAGCCGAGGGGGCCGCCACTGGGCCATCAAATGAGGCCAGCAAGGTGCGTGCGGTGGGATGGGCGGGCACTCGAACGGCCAAAGTATCCAACCCCGCTGTGACGAGTGATGAAATCCCGTGATCATCCCGCAAGGGGAGAACCATTGTGAGTGGCCCGGGCCAGAAAGCCTGCGCCAGTTGCTCGGCCTGATCGGTCCATTCAACGAACCTTTTTGCTGTTTCGGTTGAGGCTACATGGGCGATCAGGGGGTTAAAGCTGGGCCGCCCCTTGGCCTCATAGATCGCGGCCACGGCCTCTCCGTTCCGTGCGTCACCGCCAAGGCCATAGACGGTCTCGGTCGGGAAGGCGACCAACAGCCCCTGCCGCAAAAGGTCGGCGGCCTTAGCGATGCCGTCGGCATCTGCTGATAAGTCTTGGGTGCCGAGAATGGTCATAGGTCGTGACGCCGCGTTTTGGTTGCTTGCAGTTCAGGTCACGGTAGGTAATCGTGCCAGCCCAGATGAATACCGGCGTGGGGCCGGGATGCCAACCCCATGCTTTGAACCTGCTAGAACCAGAGGGAAACCATGCCCTATCGTGCCCCGCTCTCAGACTATGAATTCCTGTTTCGCAACGTGATCGGTTTTGACCAGATCGCTGCGACGGAGAAATTCTCGGAAGCCAGCGATGACGTTGTGAGCGCAATTCTGACCGAAGCCGGGAAGATGTGCGAAGAGATCATGGCCCCGCTTCAGCGCCCTGGAGATCTGGAACCCGCGCGGTTGGAGAACGGCGTTTTGCGTACGCCTCCGGGTTACGCAGAAGGATGGAAAGCGATTGCCGAAGGCGGATGGATCGGGATGAGCGGCGATCCCGAATATGGTGGCATGGGCCTGCCCATGACCATGACCACCGCCGTGAATGAGATGATGAGCGCCGCCTGCCTGTCGCTGCAACTGGCCCCGCTGATGACCCAAGGCCAGATTGAGGCGCTGGAGCATCACGCAAGCGATGCGTTGAAGGCGCTCTATCTGCCGAAGATGATGGCGGGTGAATGGTCAGGCACCATGAACCTTACCGAACCACAGGCCGGATCGGATGTGGGCGCGCTGACTTCGAAGGCCGAGGATAATGGCGATGGCACATATTCGGTGACCGGCCAGAAGATCTATATCTCTTGGGGCGACAACGACTTTGCCGAGAATGTCTGCCATCTGGTTCTGGCCCGTCTGCCAGATGGTGTGCCGGGGACCAAGGGGATTTCGCTGTTTCTGGTGCCGAAATACATCCCCAATGAAAATGGCAATCCTGGCGTTGCCAACGATTTGAAAGTCGTCTCGCTGGAACACAAGATGGGCCTGCACGGGTCGCCCACCTGCGTGATGCAGTATGACGGTGCCAGAGGCTGGCTGGTTGGCAAAGAACATGGCGGGATGGCTGCGATGTTCACCATGATGAACAACGCACGTCTGGGCGTTGGTGGTGAGGGCGTCGGTGTGGCCGAAGGGGCCTATCAGCACGCGCTTGCCTATGCGTTGGAACGCAAGCAAGGCAAGACGCCCTCGGGCACGATCATCGACCACGCGGATGTACGGCGGATGCTGATGTCAATGCGCGCGGATGTATTTGCCGCGCGAGCAATCATGCTGGCCAATGCAGCTGCGATCGACATGGCGCAGGCCACGGGTGAGGCCGATTGGGCTGCACGGGCCGCTTTGCTGACGCCAATCTGCAAGGCCTTCGGGACGGAAACCGGGATGCGTGTGTCTGAGACCGGGGTGCAGGTGCATGGTGGCATGGGCTTCATCGAAGAAACCGGCGCTGCGCAATACTACCGCGATGTCCGCGTAACCGCGATCTATGAGGGCACCAATGGCATTCAAGCCATGGACCTTGTGGCGCGCAAGATGATGGATGGGGGTGAGGCGGCTTCGAACCTGCTGGATGAGATCGAGGATCAGGCCGAAAAAGCCCGCGCCACAATGCCCGAGCTTGCCGGCCCAGTGTGGGAGGCATCTGAGTCACTGCGTGAAGCCACAGAGTGGATCGTTGCGCAATCAGACATGAATAACCGCTTTGCCGGGGCGTCAGCCTATCTCAAGGCCTTTGCGCGGGTGCTGGGCGGGCATTACCACCTGTCGGCGGCTCTGGCCGATCCCGATGGACCGCGCGCAAAACTGGCGCGCTACTACATCAACGCGCTGCTGCCCGAGCATACAGGCTTGCTGGCACAGGCGCAGAACGGGGCTGATGACCTTTATGCGCTCAGCGCTGAGGAGTTGGCGGTTTGATGGATGGCGAGGGGCCTCAGGTGATGCGTTATCCGTGGGCTGAACCGCCTGCACCCGGCGAATGGGTCGAGGTTGCAGAAGGTGTTCTGTGGATCAGGCTGCCTTTGCCCATGGCGCTGGATCATGTGAATGTATATGCGCTGGATGATGGCGATGGCTGGACGATAGTCGACACCGGGCTTTCGTCGAAAAAAACACGTGCCATCTGGCAGACCCTGATGGAAGGGCCTCTGGCCGGAAAGCCAGTACACCGGGTTGTGGTCACCCATCATCACCCCGACCACGTCGGCAATGCAGGCTGGTTCCAGACCGAACACGGGGCCGAGCTTGTGACCAGCCGCACCGCTTGGTTGTTCGCCCGAATGCTGACGCTGGATGTGCAGGAGAACTGGCCGAAGGAAACGCTCGATTACTACCGCAGCGCCGGGATGGATGCGGATGTGCTGGCGGGCCGGATGGCTGAACGTCCCTTCAACTTTGCCGACACCGTCTACCCCATGCCGCTGGGCTTTACCCGTGTCAAACAAGGCGACGTGATCCGCATGGGCGGGCGCGACTGGGACGTCCACATGGGCAACGGCCACGCACCTGAACACTGTACCTTTTGGAGCCGCGACGACAATCTGGTGTTGACCGGAGATCAGATTCTCAGCTCCATTAGCTCGAATCTGGGTGTCTATGCGACTGAGCCGATGGCAGACCCGGTTGCTGATTGGCTGGAAGCCTGCGAACGCCTGAAGCCTCTGGCCCGACCCGATCATCTGGTTCTGGGCGGGCACAAGCTACCCTTCACCGGGTTGCCGATCCGGATGCGTCAACTTATCGACAACCATCACGGCGCGCTCGAACGTTTGCTAAGCGATCTAGATCAGCCCAAGACCGCAGCCGAGTGCTTTGCCCCGCTGTTCAAACGTCAGATTAAAGGCGGCGAATACGGCCTCGCGCTGGTCGAGGCGGTTGCACATGTAAACCATCTCTACCACATTGGAGCGGTCACCCGGACGCGCCGCGCGGACGGGGCGTGGGAGTATCAGCGCAAAGGGTAAAGCAATGGACAAGATCGAAACATCGGCGGAAGCCGCCGAATCCGCAGCATTACCCCGTTGCTATGAGGTACACGCCAACCCCGATGCGGCATCGGGTAACAAAGATTTGCCAAAGCCGTTGCAAAAGCCGGTTGAAACCAAGAGCCCTGCTCAATGGGCCTATGAGCGGCTGATCATGTATATCCAGAATTTCGAAAAGACGTTGGATGGCGATCACGAGGTTGCCATGGGCTTTACCGGGGGCGACGCGGGTGTCATGCGGATCGAGGGCATGGGCTACTTTGATCCCGATATCATCACCTTTTATGGCTCGGACGGCGGCGGGGCCAAAACCCAGCTGGTTCAGCATGTCAGCCAGTTGAATGTGATGCTGCGCGCATTGCCCAAGACGGTCGAAGACAAACCGGCCAATCGCATCGGATTCCGGCTGGCGGCTGATCTGGAAGACAGCTAACGCGCACCCTTGCAATTCACGCTTTCGCAGCCTTGAATGAGTTCACCATTCAGGAGGGCGCCGCGTGACCAATTTCTCAGCCGTAACAACCGCCTATCGCGGCGCTTGGGCCCAGCGGCGTGTCTTTGTGCCTGTGTATGTTGCTGTGCGGTTGTTGCTGGTTGCATTGATCGCCCCCGGCGTTGCCATTGCCGTCAATCTGGCCGTTTCACTGTCGGATCAATCCGCATTGACAGACCAGGACATTGCTATGTTTTTGCTGTCGCCTGCAGGGTTCGTCGCGGCGGTTGCGGTGCTCAGCCTGTTCCTGCTTGCTGAAGTCTTTGTTTTCTCTGTTATGGCAGGATCGCTGCGAATGGGTGAGAACGACCCGTGGCGCGCAGGCAGCGCTTCGATTCGCCTGATTTTGACGCGCGTACCTGCGCTTTTCGGATTTGCTGCGCGGTTCATTCTGCGTGTGCTGGTTCTGGCGCTGCCCTTCGTCGCTGTGGCAGGCGTGATCGCGTGGTGGACGCTGACGGAATACGACATCAACTATTACCTCACCTTCCATCCGCCCTCATTCTGGGTTGCAGTGGTGCTGATCGGCTTTGTGGTGCTCTGCCTGGCCTGGGTTCTGATCCGCAGGCTTTCTGCTTGGGCGCTGGCTCTGCATCTGGTGTTGTTTGAAGATTGCAAACCTGCCGAAGCCTTCGCGACTAGTACCGATCGGATGGAGGGCAAACGCGGCCGCCTTAAGATCGAACTGGCCCTTTGGCTTGCGATCCGTCTGGTCATTGCGGCGCTCATCGCGGGTGCCGCCGGGGTGCTGTTCGATCTCGTGCCGTTGCAAGAAAGCGCGAACCTGCGTTTTGCGCTGATTTTCAGCTTCATTGTCGCGGGCTTGTGGTCATTAGCAGGGCTTGTGCTCGCTGCAATAGCACTGGGTGCACTGGCGGTATTGTTGGATGGGTTCTTCGAAACGCAAGCCAACGAGGTTCCCCACCCGGAGCCGGGCAACCTACGCGCGCCGCTCTATGCGGTTGTGGGTGGCGCAACTATTGCTTTGCTGATCGGCCTATGGTCCGGGCAGGAATTGCTCGAGCGTATTCAAGCGCCCGACCATGCCGATGTCATCGGGCATCGGGGCGCGGCGGCGATACGGCCGGAAAACACCATGGCTGCGGTGTTGAAGGCGATCGAAGATGGCGCCGACTGGGTCGAGATCGATGTTCAGGAAACAGCAGACGGTGTGGTTATCATCGCGCATGACAGTGATTTTATGAAATTGGCCGGTGTGCCGCTCAAGGTCTGGGATGCGACGATGGAGGATGTGGCCGAGATCGATATCGGCAGTTGGTTCGGCCCGGAATACGCCTCGGAACGGACGCCGACGCTGTATGATGTGCTTGAGGCTGCCAAAGGTAAGTCCAAAGTCATTATCGAGCTGAAATACTACGGCCATGACGTCGATCTGGAAAACCGCGTCGCTGCGATTGTCGAAGAACTTGAGATGCAAGACGATATCGCCACCATGTCCCTGAAGTATCCTGCGGTGCAGAAAATGAAAGCGCTGCGCCCGGATTGGCGCGCAGGAGTATTGGCCGCCACCGCGATTGGCAATTTGTCGGGGCTTGAGGGCGATTTTGTAGCTGTGAACGCAGCAACGGTTTCGCCGGGTCTGATCCGATCGGTCCACGATGCGGGCAAGGATATCTATGTCTGGACGGTGAACGACCCATTGCAAATGTCGGCCATGGCCTCGATGGGGGTCGATGGGCTGATTACCGACCGTCCCGCGATGGCCCGCGAAGTGTTGCGCATCCGCGCTGAAATGGGACCGGGGGAGCGGTTGATGTTGTGGCTGGCAACGACCTTTGGCCTGTCGATCGAAACCACTGAGATGCGCGATGCAAACCCATAGACTCGCCGCACTTTTGGCCTGCTGCGTGCTTCCCGCCAATGCGCAGGACTTGATGCGCAGCGTTGAAATGCCCGCGCACAGGGCGTTAGTCGAGTCGATGGAAGGCGCTGAGTTGACCCCGTTTGAAACCGATGGCTGCTCGGGTGGATTATCGTCAAGTTGGCGACTAGTCGCTGAGACCTTCCCCAAGTTCAGCTTGCTGTACGAAGAGCATCCCCCGTGGGAGTATTGCTGCGTCACACATGATCGCGCCTATCATAACGCGGGTGGTGCGTCACAGGCCGAAGCCAGTTTTGATGCGCGTCTTGCTGCTGATGAAGGACTGCGCCTTTGCGTCGAAGCCCACGGTGATACCCATGCCGAGGACTATGCTGCGCGCTATGATATGACGCCGGATCAGATTCGCTCGGTCCATTCGATTACATCCGAGGCAATGTTCCTTGCGGTACGCTTTGGTGGTGGTCCGTGCAGCGGTCTGCCCTGGCGCTGGGGGTTTGGTTATCTCGGCTGCACGATCTTTGGTCCAACTGCGCGCGAATGACGTCGTGACAGGCCCTGATTTTTACATTATTCAGCATTCCAAACACGCGAATTGGGATTCTTTGAAACATGGCTGAACATAAGCACGGCGAGATGGACATCACCGTTCAAACCAAAACCTTCGACGGGTTCATCAAATTCACCACCTGGTTTGTGGTGGCAAGTATCTTCCTTTGCATTTTCCTGGCGGTATTTGCTGCCTGATCATTTTCTGCGGCGTACCACCCATGTTCAGGATTTTAATAGCCTGTCTGCTGGCGGCGACAGTTGCTGGGTGCGCTGGTTCACAGCGCCCGCAGGCTGAGTCCTCTGAAATCGCATCCCGGTCCTATCGTGATCCGGGGCCGGCGACACTGACGCTCTATACAATGATCAGCACGCGCACCGGGTCGGGGGCGCATACGTCGCTGATGATCAGTGGTAGCGAGAGGGTGATTTTTGATCCTGCGGGATCCTTTCGTGCCGACGTAGTACCGATAAAGAACGATGTGCTTTATGGCATTACGCCAAATGTCGAGCGTGCCTATCGCAGCAGTCACGCGCGCGAGACGCATTATGCCCGTATCCAAACTATCCAAGTGACGCCGCAACAGGCGGAAATCGCGCTTCAACTGGCCAAACAGATGGGTCCAGTTGCCGGGGCATTCTGCGCGAATTCAACGGCACAGCTTTTGCAGCAGGTTCCAGGGTTCGAGCAAATCAGAACCACATTCTATCCGGTGAAACTGTCCGACCAGTTTGGTCAGATACCGGGTGTTGTCACGACGGAGTATCGCGAAAGTGACTCGGCCGATCTGCAGCAGGGTCTGGCCGAAAACAACGCGCGCTTGAACCAGATTGAAGCAGCCTCAACCAACTAGGTAGAGCAAACCATAAAGCGTGGCGGCGCCCGTAAAAATCGCCGCCAGAACGTTCTTTGTGACGTACCCGACTGTTAACGCAACAGCAGCAGCTGACATGCGCGGCAAATCAGGCTGGCCGTCGGTGGCGGATGGCCAGACCACAAGTGGCGCGATCAGGGCAGGAATAATCGCGACTGCCGTATAGCGCAGGTGGCGCAGCAGCCAGGGCGGCATCGGGCGATCCCCAACCAGACCGATAAATGTGAATCTTAGAAGGTAGCTGCCAATCGCAAGGCCGATGATTATGATCCAGATGGTGGTGCTATCGATCTGCGTCATGACTTATTCCGTTCCAGCATCAGTTCGACCTGTGCACCGGCGACCATTCCTGCGGCACCTGCGATTAGAAGGCCTAGATTGAAGGGCACAGCAACCGTCAGCAAGGCCACCACGATCGCAACCAATGCCGCCACCACATGGGCCAACGTGCGCATCATTGGTCCGATCATGGCTAGAAAGGTGATTGGCAATGCGAAATCCAAGGCCCAACTTTCTGGTATCTGCGTTCCCAGAACCGCGCCCAGATACGTGCCCAAGACCCAAAGCGGCGTAATCGGTGTGACCGAGCCAAAGAAATAGATCATGCGCTGTGGCACGGTCATATCGGGTTCTTTTTCAAACCGGATCATCGAGCAGGCATAGGATTGATCGACGATCAGATAGGCCGCGCAGGCGCGCTGCCACAGTGGCGCTGCGCCCAGATAGGGCGTTAGCGAGGCCGAATACATTGCAACCCTCAAATTCACCGCCAGCGCAGAAATCAGGACGATCACGGTGGGCGTATTGTCCTGCAGCAATTGCAATGCGGTGAATTGCGCAGCACCCGCAAACACGGTGGCGGAAAAGGCCATGGTCTGAATGATGTTCAACCCCGCCTCGGTTGCAAAGACTCCGAACAGCAGGCCGAACGGCATGGCGACGAAGACGAATGGTGCCCCGTCGCGAAAACCTTTCCAGAAGTATGACTTGGGTGTGGCAGAGGCCATGGCTAAATCCTATGGTGTTGCGAGCAGCAGTAGCCGTCTTGGGAAGGGGTTGCAATTGGCCAAGGAATTCGACCTGTCAGACTACCTTATTGCCCCTGATCCGGGCGCGGCGCGACTGACCCGTGCGGTGGAAGGCGTAGATCAGAATGGAGAGGTCAGCCAGATCTCGGTAGTCGAGGAGCGCCCGTTGACGATCTTTCTGAATTCGCAGGAAATCGTGACCGCGATGACTATCGGTGACTACCCCGAATATCTCGCACTGGGGTTTCTGCGTAATCAGGGCATGCTGCTGGCCGATGATCAGATCACGCGGGTTGATTACGACGATGATCTGGAAACCGTTGTCGTGCGCACAGCGCGTGAGACTTCGTATGAGGACAAACTAAAGAAGAAGACGCGGACAAGTGGCTGCGCAGTGGGTACCGTTTTTGGCGACATGATGGAGGGGTTGGAGGACGTGCTTTTGCCGCAGGTCTCGGTGCGCACCTCGTGGCTCTATGATCTGGCATCCAAGATCAATCGCACGCCGTCGCTGTATCTTGAGGCCGGGGCGATCCATGGCACCGTGCTGTGCCGTGAGAGCCGCCCGCTGGTCTATATGGAGGATGTGGGCCGTCACAACGCCGTCGACAAGATCGCGGGCTGGATGTTGTCCGAGGGAGAGGGCGCCGCAGACAAGATCCTCTATACAACCGGTCGCCTGACCTCGGAGATGGTGATCAAAACGGCAATGATGGGGATCCCGGTACTCGCTTCGCGGTCGGGTTTCACCGCCTGGGGCGTTGAAATCGCGCGAGAGGTCGGCCTGACGCTGATCGGTCGCATGCGCGGGCAGCGGTTTGTATGTTTGTCTGGCGAAGACCGTTTGGTACGTGACGTTGATCCCGCATCCGTGGCTGCCGAGGACACGAAGCATCGCAGGAAAAGTGCCAATGGCTGAACGGACACCAAAACTGTTGGGCGTTATTTTGGCAGGTGGCCTGGCGACCCGCATGGGGGGAGGCGACAAGGGGTTGTTGCAGATCGGTGGGGTTAGCCTGCTGGATCGTGTGATCAATAGGTTCTCGCCTCAGGTCGAGGCTCTGGCTCTGAATGCCAACGGGGATGCATTGCGATTCAATGAACTGGGTTTGCCTGTGATTGCGGATTCGATCGATGGCTTTGCGGGACCACTTGCCGGTGTTCTCGCTGGACTTGATTGGGCTGCAGAACAGGGTACCCAGTCCATTGTGACAGTCGCCGCTGATACACCGTTCTTTCCGCGAGATCTGGTGGCGCAACTGGTGCGGGCTTCTGAAGGGCAAAAGCACCCTCTTGTTCTGGCAACCACTCCGCGAACTGGCGAAGAGGCTTTGAAATCTGGCGGGTCCAGGCGAGTGAACAGGCACCCGACATTTGGTCTCTGGCCTGTTGCGTTGCGCGATGATCTGCGGGCGGCACTTGAGGGTGGTTTGCGCAAGGTCGTCCTTTGGACTGATCAGCACGACGGGCGAGAAGCGCTGTTTTCGGCCCAGCCGTTTGATCCCTTCTTCAACGTCAACACACCCGATGATCTGGCCCGCGCTGAAACTCTGTTGGAGCTGGCATGAGACTCTACGGCGTCATCGGTTGGAAAAACGCGGGCAAAACCGGGCTGGTAGAGCGGCTGGTGGTCGAAATCACTGGACGTGGGTTTACCGTCTCTACCGTTAAACATGCCCACCACAGTGTCGATGTCGACCAGCCGGGAACAGACAGCTACCGGCATCGCGTGGCTGGGGCGTCCGAAGTGCTTTTGGCATCGGGTCAGCGTGTTGCTCTGATGCAGGAATTGCGCGGGGCACCAGAGCCAAAACTGGATATCTTGTTGGCACGCTTGTCTCCGGTTGATCTGGTGCTGATTGAAGGGTTCAAGCGTGAACACCACCCCAAAGTGGAGGCATTTCGTACAGCGCCTGGAAACCCGCTGATCGCGACGGAAGATGACTCGATCCGTGCGGTTGCCAGTGATACGCCATTGAAGCTGGATCGCCCTGTTTTTGATTTGAACGATACGGCGGCAATTGCTGATTTCATTCTTGGGGAGGTCGGACTTTGAGCAAGCCAGACATATCGCCTCCACCCCTGCGCAATGATTGCTTTGCCTTGCCCGCCGGGGTGAACTGGACGCCGGTCGACGACGCACTGGCATTGCTACGGGAAAGATTGGCCGTCGTAACAGGGGTCGAAAGCGCGCCGCTGATGCAGGCCGCCGGTCGCATTCTGGCAGAAGATGTGCAGGCCAAACGGTCAAACCCACCACAGCCCAACACCGCTGTTGATGGATACGGATTTGCTGGACCAGTGGCGGATGGCCCTTGTGTCTTGCCCTTGGTTGAAGGTCGCGCAGCGGCCGGTGTTCCGTTTGGCGGTAAGGTTCCCTCGGGCCATGCCGTACGCGTGTTGACCGGGGCTGCGCTTCCGGAGGGTGTTGATACGGTTATTCTGGAAGAGGATGTGACCCTCGATCAGGGTCACATTGCGTTCCGAGGTCCATTGAAAAAAGGTGCAAACGCACGAAAGGCTGGCGAAGACGTGGTCGAAGGTGCGCTGGCCTTGCCTGCAGGGCGATGGCTGACACCCGCTGATTTGGCACTTTTGTCGGCAATAGGGTTGGCCGAAGTGTCGGTGTACAAAGTGCTGCGCGTCGGGGTGCTGTCGACCGGGGACGAATTGGTCGAGCCCGGTGACATTGCCGCACCAGGGCAAATCTACGACGCCAACCGTCCGATGCTGTTATCGCTGGTCGAACGAATGGGGTTTGAACCGGTTGATCTTGGTAGCGCCGAGGACAGCCGGGAGGCGTTGGAGGATCATCTGGATCAAGCCGCTCGGCGGGTGGATGTGATCCTGACCAGCGGTGGGGCCTCTGCCGGGGATGAAGATCACGTCTCAGCCCTGTTGCAAGAGGCCGGGGCGATGCAGGAATGGCGCATCGCGCTGAAACCCGGACGGCCTTTGGCGTTGGGCATGTGGGATCAAACGCCGGTGTTCGGCCTGCCCGGCAATCCGGTGGCCGCAATGGTCTGCACGTTGGTATTCGCCCGCCCCGCGCTGAGCTTGATGGCCGGAGCAGGTTGGCAGGAACCGCAAGGGTTCGACGTGCCTGCCGCATTTGAAAAGCGCAAGAAACCGGGTCGCCGCGAATATCTGCGCGCCCGCATCCGTGAAGGACGGGCCGAGGTGTTTCATTCAGAAGGGTCCGGCCGGATAAGCGGGCTGAGCTGGGCCGAAGGGCTGGTTGAAATCGAGGACGGTGCGCGTGATATTCAGCCGGGTGATCCAGTACGATTTATCCCCTACGGAAGCTTTGGGCTCTAATCAGTCGAACGTCCCTGCAACCCGTCCCAGCAGCATAAAAGCGCGCGCGGTACGCGTCTCACCCAATGCGTTCAGTTCGGCGTCGCTGGCGTCGGGTTCGAACTCAACGATCATGTGATCGAAGCGCCGCAGGAAATGGTGTGCCGCATCGCGAAAGATCGGATCCTGTTTCATCCGCGCCGCCGTCAGCGCCAGCGAAGACCGGTCCCGGATACCGCCCAACGCAGCCACCGAACGCCCGCGGGCGCCTTGCGCAAACTGCCGCCAGATCTCGGGCCGGGCCATATCGGGGCGCAGGTCATCCATATAGATGCCTTCCTGACTAAGCAGGGTCAGAACATCCTGTGAGGCCTGAACAAGTTGCGATGCCTTGCGATCCTTCAACGCAAGACGCAGCGCGTCGAAACCCGCCTCATCGCTCTGCGTTTCAGGGAAGTTCAGGGCGCGGATGAAGATGTTGGTTGGCAACGGGGCCGCAATCTCTTCCGCAGGCGTGCCAAGTTCCAAGGTGGTTTGATTTGCAGGTTCGGATGCAGGCTTGCTGGCGCGCGCAGGTTCGCTGCGATTGGTTGAGAATGTCGCTAATGCGCTCTCGGTCTTTTTGGCACTTTCGGCGATTTCATCCAGTTTCTTGCCGACCATCGGTTCATAGGTGCTGGTCGCGCGCTGTTGTTGCACCACATAGCTGTTGCGGATTGCGTCGATAGCGGTTTGCAGACGCGCGCTTTCTTCGCGCATAACGCGACTGGCGCGCATCGCCAACGCTGCAACCCAGATCATCGCCACTGGCATAAACACCGCCAGAAATGTGACGATAAATCCGCCTTCCTGTGCCCCGGGTAGCACCAGAAATACTACTGACACCACCAGCCAGATCAGGCTGAGCACAACAGCCGCGATCTCGATCTCGGTAATCGAGGGATGCGCGGGCCGATCGTAAATTCCCAGCGAGGTCGGTTTCTCGGGTTCTTGCTCGGGCTCAGACCCTGACATGATAAATGCTCCGGTCAGGCGTATTTGATACTCAGAACTTCGTAAGAGCGTACACCGCCGGGGGTGCGAACCTCGACACTGTCGCCTTCTTCTTTGCCGATCAGGGCGCGGGCGATCGGGGATTTGATATTCAGGAGGCCATTTTCAATATTGGCTTCATACTCACCGACGATCTGCCAGGTCTTTTCTTCGTCGGTATCTTCATCAACCAATGTCACCTTGGCGCCAAACTTGATCGCACCCGACAGCTTGGCGGGATCGATGACGTCGGCAAGCGACAGGATGCCCTCAAGCTCTTTGATGCGGCCCTCGATAAAGCCTTGCTTTTCACGAGCGGAATGGTATTCCGCGTTCTCTTTCAGGTCACCGAGTTCGCGGGCTGAGGCAATCGCCTCGATGATCGCCGGGCGCTCGACGGATTTCAGGTTTTTCAGCTCTGCCTCGAGCGCGGCATTGCCCGAAGGCGTCATGGGGATCTTTTCCATAGTCTTGTCGTCCACGCATAAATGTTACGCCCCGCCGCACAAAAGCGTCGGGGCGAAGGATGGGTTGGCAATTACCTGACCCAAATGGAGCGTGAATTGCAAGAGGGGAGGCGCGGGTTGTCAGTAAACTCGCAACTTAGCGCCGCCGTTTAGGAGGTTGATTGCGCCGGTGGCGCTGCCCCAACAGCTCCCCGCGTCGCCAACGGCTGGCATCGTGCCCAAGCCACAACATCTCAATCATACTGAACCACCTCGAATTCGATGCCGTTGTCGTCGCGGAAATAGAAGCGCCGCCCGGGCTCATAATCAGCGTGGTTGTGAGGTTTGAACCCTGCTTTGCGAACCTTTTCTTCGGTGGCTTCGATATCTTCGACCAGCACGCCCACATGGTTCAATCCACCCACGATATCATAGCTGCTTTCACCTAATGGTTTCGGATCATCGGGGGCGTAGAGCGCCAGATAGGTGTGCGCACTGCCCACATGCACTGTGTAGCCACCGGCTATGGCCGGGCCTTCCCAGCGTGTTTTCCAGTCAAAGACTTTCTGCATCCACGCCGCAGATGCCTTTGGGTCGCGGACCGTGAAGTTGGTATGTTCCAGAGTCGCCATCATAGGATCTCCTTCCTGATTTAAGGCTTGTCCCGACTCACCGTAATTTCTAAACCTAACTTTAGGTCAAGGGATTTTATTGGAGAATGTTATGGCTGTTTCCGAAGGATTAGCGATTGGTGCTTTGGCTCGACGGACGGGGTTAGCTGTGTCGGCGATCCGGTACTATGAAGCGCAGGGTTTGATATCTCCGTGGCGAAACGCGGGTGGTCAGCGACGGTATCAGCGTGCCGATATTCGACGGCTAAGTTTTGTGATGATCGCACAGCAGTTCGGCCTGACCCTGCCAGAAATACGAGAAGTGCTTTTGGAACTGCCCGGTAATCGAACACCGACGCCGCAGGACTGGAAAAACATCAGCGAAGGGCTGCGCACCCGGCTGGATCAGCGAATCGATACGCTGATGCGGTTGCGCGACAATCTGGACGGCTGTATCGGCTGCGGCTGTCTCAGCTTGCCTAAATGTAAGCTTTACAACCCCGATGACAGGGCAAAATCCCATGGTAGTGGTCCCAGATACCTGATGGGCGATGCGCCAGAGGCTTGATGTGTCGAATAGCGTCATTGTTACGCCGTGTTTCGATTGACCAAAGTCTTTCCGACCATGTAATCAGCCGTGAAACAATATTGCGCCGACCAAGCGGTGAAAGCGCCAATTCGGAAAGTTAGCTAAGGAGCCCGCGATGGCCGAGATTGAACGCGAAGCGATGGAATACGACGTGGTGATCGTGGGTGCAGGCCCCGCGGGCCTGTCGGCGGCCATCCGTCTGAAACAGCTGGATGCCGACCTGAATGTCGTGGTTCTGGAGAAGGGCTCGGAAGTGGGCGCGCATATCCTGTCGGGTGCGGTTCTGGATCCGTGTGGCTTGGATGCTCTTATCCCCGATTGGAAGGAAAAGGGTGCCCCGCTGAACGTACCTGTGCATGAAGACAACTTCTACATGCTGGGTGAGGCGGGTCAGATCCGTATCCCCAACTTCCCGATGCCGCCGCTGATGAACAACCACGGCAACTACATCGTCTCGATGGGCAATGTCTGCCGCTGGATGGCCGAACAGGCCGAGGAACTGGGCGTCGAAATATTCCCCGGCATGGCCTGTTCTGAGCTGGTCTACGGTGAAAACGGTGAAGTCAAAGGCGTCGTGGCCGGTGTTTTTGGCCTAGAGGCCGACGGTTCTTACGGTCCTAACACTGAGCCGGGTATGGAGCTGCACGGTAAATACGTCTTCCTGTCGGAAGGCGTGCGCGGTTCACTGTCCAAGGAAGTCATCGCCAAATACGACCTGTCTGCCGGTAAAGAGCCGCAGAAATACGGCGTCGGCATGAAAGAGATCTGGGAGATCGACCCGGCCAAGCACAAAGAAGGCAGCGTCACGCACACCATGGGCTGGCCACTGGGCAGCAACGCGGGTGGCGGGTCGTTCATCTATCACCTTGAAAACAATCAGGTCTATGTCGGTTTTGTGGTTCACCTGAACTACAAGAACCCACACCTGTACCCCTACATGGAATTCCAGCGCTTCAAGCATCACCCGATGGTGGCCGAGCTGCTGAATGGCGGCAAGCGCGTTGCTTACGGCGCGCGCGCGATCACCGAGGGCGGCTATCAGTCGATGCCGAAACTGGTGGCTCCGGGTGTGGCGCTGCTGGGCTGTTCGGCGGGCATGGTCAACGTGCCTCGCATCAAGGGCAACCACAACGCCATGCTGTCGGGTAAAGCAGCGGCTGAGGCCGCTTATGACGCCATCAAGGCCGAGCGTTCGGGCGATGAGTTGACCGCCTATGAGGCTGACGTTCGTGAAGGCGCAATTGGCGCCGACCTGAAGAAGGTGCGGAATGTCAAGCCGCTGTGGTCGAAATATGGCCTGACTGCCAGCCTGGTGCTGGGAGGCATGGACATGTGGACCAACACGCTGGGCTTTTCGCTGCTGGGCACGCTGGGCCACGGTAAGAATGACGCGGAATCGACCGAAGATGCCAGCAAGCATCAACCGATCGATTATCCGAAACCAGACGGTACACTTTCCTTTGATCGCCTGACGAATGTATCGTTTGCGGCCACCAATCACGAGGAAAGCCAGCCTTGCCATCTGAAACTGGCCGACCCGGAAATACCGGTGAAGGTCAACCTGCCTAAATTTGATGAACCGGCGCAGCGTTATTGCCCCGCAGGCGTCTATGAAATGGTCGAGGATGAAAACGGTCCGCGATTCGTCATCAATTTCCAGAACTGTGTTCACTGTAAGACCTGCGACATCAAGGATCCCAGCCAGAACATCACCTGGACCACGCCGCAGGGCGGCGACGGACCGAACTACCCCAATATGTAGGCAAGAACATGGGCGTTGGCAGGGTCGTGAAGGCTCTGCCATTGCCCTTCGCCCACCAAAGCCCTAGCTTATCCTTCAGTCAACGACAGTAAGGCAGGCAATCGGTGGTTTCCCTGGTAAGACGTACGGCATTGGCCGTCATTCTCAGCGCAGCAATAACGCTCCCGGCGGTAGCCGATTCCGGGTCGGGGTCGTATTTGGCAGGGCGGCAGGCGATTTATCAAAGCGACTATCCAGCCGCCGAGCGGTATTATTCGCAGGCGCTTCAAGCAGATCCTAAAAACGCAAAACTGTTAGAAAACGTTGTTGTAGCGCGGTTGGCTCTGGGTGAAATCGAGCGTGCCTTGCCGGTTGCGAATGCTATCGAAGAACAAGATTTACCCAGCCAGGCTGCCCGGATGGTGATCTCGGCGAATTTGCTTGCAAGCGGAGAGCTGGATGAATTTCTGGCCCGTGACCCTGAGACACAGGGGGTTGGTCCTTTGGTCGATGGTCTGTTGATCGCATGGACACACATGGCGCAGGGTGCCATGTCCAAGGCGATGGAAGAATTTGATGCGGTTTCCACGCAGGAAGGGCTTAAAGAATTTGCGCTCTACCATAAGGCTATGGCCTTGGCATCGGTCGGGGATTTCGAAGGGTCCGAAGCGATTTTTGAGGCCGATAATGGTGCTGTTGCCCGCTTCTCGCGCCGCGCGGCGTTGTCGCGAACCGAAGTTTTGTCACAACTCGACCGCAACGAAGATGCGCTTCAATTCCTTGAAGATGTGTTCGCTGCAGGAAGTGACCCAACCATTGAAGGGTATGTAAGTCGCCTGACTAATGGCGAAACGTTGCCGTTTACACATGTGCGATCTGCACAGGATGGCATGGCCGAAGTGTTCTATTCAGTGGGTGCAGCACTGAGCGCAGAGGCCGCGCCCGACTATGTACTCCTCTATATTAGGGCCGCGACGTTCCTGCGCTCAGACCACATCGACGCGATCCTGTTGAGCGCAGAGCTTTTGGACGGTCTGGAGCAATATGATCTTGCCGTTGATGTCTATCGGCAGGTACCACCGACAAGCAGCGACTATCACGCTGCCGAGTTGGGGCGCGCCGAAGTGCTCAGCCGTTCCGATCGCAAAGATGCGGCCGCTGAAGTGTTGCAAAACCTCGCAGCGCAGAGCCCCGATTTGCCGGGTGTACATGTGGCTTTGGCAGACCTTCGGCGTCAGCAGGAAGATTATGCGGCGGCGGTTACGTCATATGACAAGGCCATTGCTTTGACTGAGGAAGGTGCAGGCAGCAATTGGTTCCTGCACTATGCACGCGGGATATCCCATGAACGTCTCAAGAACTGGGAGATGGCCGAGGCCGATTTCCGACGCGCGCTTGAGTTGAACCCGGATCAACCGCAGGTGCTGAACTATCTGGGGTATTCGTTGGTTGAACGAAAAGAGAAGCTGGACGAAGCGCTTGAGATGATAGAACGCGCGGTCGCTGCGCGGCCGGACAGCGGCTATATTGTCGACAGTTTAGGGTGGGTGTTGTTCCGCCTGGGCCGGTATGACGAGGCGGTTGATCACATGGAGCGAGCCGTTGAGCTGATGCCTGTCGATCCGGTGGTGAATGATCATCTGGGCGATGTTTATTGGGCTGTCGGTCGTGCTCGCGAGGCGGAGTTTCAGTGGAAACGTGCCCTGTCCTTCATCGACCCTGAAGACACCGATGGAGAGGCCGATCCTGAGCGTATTCGTCGTAAGATTGAGGTAGGGCTGGATACTGTCTTGCACGAAGAGGGCGCTGAGCCATTGAAGGTCGCCAATGAAGGCTGAGGCATTTGCCCCCGCCAAAATCAACCTGACCCTGCATGTAATCGGCCAGCGAGATGATGGCTATCATCTGCTGGATTCGATGGTTGCCTTCGCAGATGTCGGGGATCGACTTAGCTTTTCTTCGGGACCCAAGCTGGCGTTGTCGGTAGAAGGCGAGTTCTCGAGCGGTGTGCCAATCAACCATAGCAATCTGGTCTGGCAGGCTGCGGAGGCGGCAGGCTGGGCCGGCAGCATTCTTCTAGACAAGCAACTGCCCCATGGCGGCGGTATCGGAGGCGGGTCTTCGGACGCAGCCGCGGTCCTGCGCACGGCGACGACTCAGGGGTCCATAAACGCAAATGATATTGCCTTGTCGCTGGGGGCAGATGTCCCGGCATGCCTATACGCTGCTGCGGCGCGAATGCGAGGTATAGGTGAGCAGATCGAACCGATTAATTTGCCGCCATTGCCAGTTCTTCTTGTTAATCCGGGGATCGCAGTTCCAACCGGACCTGTGTTTTCTGCGCTTCAAAGTCGAGAGAACGCGCCGATGCCAGCGAGAATTCCTACGTTCAAAACACCAGAAGATTGCGCGGCGTGGCTACGGGATCAGCGCAATGACCTTGAAGCGCCAGCGATGACGGTAGCGCCGGGAATTGCAGCTGTCCTTGATGCACTGAGCGATACGCGCGGCGTGTTACTGACCCGCATGTCAGGTTCAGGCTCTACCTGTATCGCGCTCTATCCAACCCTGAAAGCGGCCCATTTCGCCGCCTACGAGATCGGAGCCGCGCAACCCAACTGGTGGTGCCGCGCGACAATGCTTAGTTGAGGCGCGAAACAACATAGTCCGCCAGATCGCCTAGCAGTGTGCGGATTTCGTGGTCAGGAACGGCTTCCAATGACGCCTTCGCCTTGGCTGCCCAGCCGAACGCATCTGCGCGGGTAGCTTCCAGCGTGCGGTATTTGGCCATCAGCGATAGGGCGTAGTCCAGATCGCCTTCTTCCTGACGTCCGCGCCCTATCGTGCGTTCCCAGAAAGCATGTTCATCCGCGGTGGCTTGCGCCACAGCTTTGATGACGGGCAGTGTTAACTTTCGCTCGCGGAAGTCATCACCGACATTCTTGCCGGTGACCGCGCTATCACCTTGATAATCCAAAAGATCATCAGCGATCTGGAAGGCAACCCCAAGCGCATCACCATAATCATAAAGCGCTTTGACTTGAGCATCGTTTGCGCCGGCAATGACACCACCAACTTCGGTTGCAGCCGAGAAAAGCGCAGCAGTCTTCCCGCGTACAACTTGCAGATAGACACCCTCATCCGTGCCCAGATCGGTGGCTGCTGTCATCTGCAGCACTTCACCTTCCGCGATCGTGGCCGACGCGTTAGCCAGAATATCCAGAACCCGTAGCGAGCCCGTTTCAACCATCAGCTGGAAACTGCGGGAAAACAGATAGTCGCCAACCAGAACGCTGGATTTGTTGTCCCATAGCAAGTTTGCGGTGGGCCGCCCACGCCGCTGCCCGCTTTCGTCCACGACGTCGTCATGCAAAAGGGTCGCGGTGTGGATGAATTCGACAGTCGCGGCCAGCTTAACGTGATGGTCGCCGGAATAGCCAAATAACTGTGCAGCAGCCAGCGTCAGCATTGGGCGCAGGCGTTTGCCACCTGCCTCAACCAGATGTGCAGTCACTTCGGGGATGCGTGGGGCATGTTCCGACGCCATTCGGGTCCGAATCAGCGTATTCACCGCTGCCATTTCACCCGCCAACATCTCAGCCAGACGCTCATGCGGTTTCGAGATCGTGCTGACGCTCATCACACTCCTGATACAAGGCTCGACATCCCAGTCACCTTGCCCTTACATCCATCCCCATGAAAGAACTATTGCGCAGCACCGATCCGACAATCCTGGCTTTTGCAACGGCTCTCCTTGAGGGCGAGGATATAGACTGCTTTCAGATGGACGTAAATATGAGCATCCTCGAAGGGGGTATAGGAATTTTCCCTCGTCGCTTGATGGTGCGCGCCGATGACCTGACCCGCGCCGAGCGCGTTATGCGTGATAACGAGATACCGCTGGGGCGATGAGCTTGTTTTCCGACAATGAGCTGACGCTGAATGAATTTCTGGGTGGTCGTGTGCGATTATGGCAACCAAAGACTGGGTATCGCGCGGGCGTTGATCCTGTTTTGCTGGCCGCTTCGGTTCCTGCCCTCAAGGGTCAGTCAGTGTTAGAGCTCGGATGTGGCGCGGGAGCCGCTATTTTGTGTTTGTTGGCACGTGTTCCGCAATTGCAGGCGACAGGGGTCGAACTACAACCCGCTTATGCGGAACTGGCGCGTCGAAATGCCACTCAGAACGCTATGGACCTGTCGGTGGTCGAGGCTGATCTGAGCGCGCTACCCAGAGACCTGAAACAAGCACAGTTTGATCATGTGATCACTAATCCGCCTTATTACATGCCGGGTGCACATAGCCCATCGACCGATCCGGGACGGCAGATTGCTTTAGGTGAAAACACCCCACTAACAGCGTGGATAGATGTCGCGGCCCGGCGGTTAGCACCACGAGGATACTTGCACATGATCCAGAAAGCGGATCGCTTGCCAGACATACTGGCTGCCTGCAGTGGCCGCTTGGGGTCGGCCGAAGTGTTGCCTCTTTCTGCACGCGTGGGCCGCCCGGCCGAGTTGGTGATTCTACGAGCTCGTAAGGGAGGTCGCGCCAGCTTTCGGTTACAATCTCCGCTGATAATGCATCAGGGGGATCGGCACCTCAAAGATGGTGAAAGCTATACTCCCGAGGTTTCGGCGGTGCTGCGCGATGGCGCCGCATTGGCCGGATTCGCTTCAGATCGGCAATGACCAGCCGAATTTGTCGGATTTATTACAGATTCTGTGCGTCTGCAGCGTGACAGGCTGGAAATGATGTGATCAACTTCTTACGTCATACTTACCAAACCAGAGAAGGAGGACCGCCATGAGCGTGAGCGCGCATCTGACGGAGTTGAAGAAAAAACACGAAATTCTCGGTCTTGAAGTAGAAGAAGCTCAACGCTCACCTGGTATTGACGATCTCCATATTGCACAGCTCAAGAAGCAGAAACTGAAGCTGAAAGAAGAGATCGAGCGCCTGTCGGCCTAAGCCTTCAGGCTGGCGCGGGCAGCGATTGCAGCGCCACCGGTGACAAGCAAGGCCGCGATCGCCAATCCCCACGACAGGGCGGCGATCCCGGCCAGAACCAATACAAGCGTCGATAGCAAAGGTGCCGCATATGAGGCGGTGCCGAGGATTTGAATGTCCCCGCGTTTGACCCCAATATCCCAAACATAGAACGCCAGCCCG
This sequence comes from Ruegeria sp. CL5, assembly GCF_056536485.1. Taxonomy (NCBI): domain Bacteria; kingdom Pseudomonadati; phylum Pseudomonadota; class Alphaproteobacteria; order Rhodobacterales; family Roseobacteraceae; genus Ruegeria; species Ruegeria sp. CL5. Next base: position 158,895 of record NZ_JBQFPS010000007.1, on the reverse strand, counting down.
ACCGGACCCAAACCCAAGGCGAGGGTTGAGGCCCAGCCTATTGCGCCCTTCGGCCAGACTGTTTCTTCAATTGCAAAATGCAGCGCCCAAGAGGCTATTGCTGTGATGATGCAGAACACCGCAACCGAACTTGTCGGTACATCGCCCAACCTTCGCGACAGAACCGAATAGCCTGACCAAGTCAGCGCACACAAAAGGGCCAGCCCATAACCGGGCAGATGTTGCGCCTGAAACCCTGCACTGCTGCCACCAGTAATGATCACTGCAGCCCCGGCAAAGCCAAGGCTAGCACCGATCAGGTGGCCAGGCTTCAGGTGTTCGCCGGGGAGCAAGCCGGACAGCAAAACAATGAGCAAAGGCCAGAGATAAGCAATCAGCCCCGCCTCAGCGGCGGGTGCCATGCGCAGGGCTGAGAAATACAGAGCGTGATATCCGAAAAGCCCAATTGCACCGAACAGATACGTGGTCCATGCGATCTGGCCCAACTGCCTCAGGCCTCCATTTGCTATAGTCCAGATCAGGCCCAAAGTTCCACCGATCGTAAAACAAATTGCGTTCAGCAACAGAGGTGGTGTGGGGGCTGAGCCCACGGTAAACAAGGCCAGCAGAGACCACAGCAAGACGGCGACAAAGCCGATTGCGGTCGCACGGGAACGAGTCATGGGCGTCCAAGTTCCTTTTCTGGGATGATCTCGAAGTCGTCCCACATATGCGCGGTTTTTTCGATCTCTGCAAAGAACCATTCTCGGAAAGCTGCTATTTGTGGGCGGTCTTTGGCTTCGGACAGGCAAATGAATCGGAACCGCGCTTCGGTCTGCACCGCCACTTTGAACGGGGCGACAAGTCGGCCCTCGCTCACATCCTTGATGATTAAAGGCCGCCGCCCCAGTGCAACTCCCAACCCGGCGCAGGCTGCATCTATCGCGTGATCAGGTTGAGAAAAATGGGTGCCCGTTGCAGGTGAATATGACATACCAACGGCGCGGAACCAGGACGGCCAATCGCAACCAGGGGCGACCTCGAAGAGGGAATCATCAAATATCAGCGGTGCGTCACGCAGCGATTCCGGTGTCTGGAACCTCTCATGCAATTCAGGTGTCATAATAGGCGTCACCCAATCTGGTCTGGCGGCGTAGGAAGCTAGGTCAGCGTCGTCAGATATTCCAAATCTGATCGCCGCATCCACATCATCCCGCCGCAAATCGACAACCTTTAGTGATGCGGATAGCCGCAGTTCGATGTCCGGATGTAGTCGTGCAAACTCGAACAAGCGGGGGGCCAACCACTTCGCGGTCAAGGCTGGTCCGGCAGTGAGAGTCAGCGTCCCGCTGCTCTGCAACCTTCGTGTTGCAGCCCATGCTGTCTGTAGTGTCGTAAATCCTTCTGCTGCGCCGGGTGCTAATGTCCGCCCGGCCTCGGTTAGTTCAACGGCGCGGTTCAGGCGGCGAAACAGCGGTTGCCCGAGGTGCTCCTCAAGCGATTTGATCTGAAAGGATAGTGCTGCGGGGGTGACGTGTAGCTCTTCCGCGGCCTTGGCGAAAGACATGTGCCGCGCGGCGGCATCAAAGGCACGCAGTGCGGTCAATGGTGGCAGGCGGTCGCTCATTCAGTTAAAATATCCTTAACTGACTATACGAAAAAGCTCGTTTGTAGGCCAGATAAATATGCCTCATCATCGGAGTAAGTCAAATGAAACTGATCTGAGAAAGAGGCAAACATGATTGAGATGACAACCCATCCTTCGGTTCAGCGTGCCTTTCAAAAGGCGCATTGCGAGCGCGGTAAGGCGGTCAGGAGCATCTGGCGAATGATTTTTGGTTCCCGCTGACCGCAGCGCGCGCGGACTTACGGGATAAAAGAAGGGCCGGTCCTTGATGGACCGGCCCGTTTTCGTTCCAATGCCGTTGGTTCAGACGAAGAACTGTGCACCGTTGGCCGAAATGGTCGAGCCATTGATGAACTGCGAATCGTCCGAGGCAAGAAAGGCGACGCAACGCGCAATCTCTTCCGGCTCACCCAGGCGACCTGCGGGGATCTGGCCAATGATCGATTCGCGCACTTTTTCCGGCACTGCCATGACCATTTCGGTCGCGATATAGCCGGGGCAGATTGCATTGGCGGTGATACCGGCCCGCGCACCTTCCTGTGCCAGCGATTTTACAATACCCAGATCGCCTGCTTTTGTTGCGGCATAATTCACCTGGGCGAACTGACCTTTCTGGCCGTTGATTGAGCTGATCACGATGATCCGGCCGAACTTACGCTCGCGCATGCCCGGCCATACCGGGTGAACGGTGTTGAAGACACCCGTCAGGTTCGTGTCGATCACCTGATGCCATTGCTCAGGCGTCATCTTGTGGAACGGCGCATCGCGGGTGATACCTGCGTTGGCGACCACAATGTCGATCGGGCCGACCTCGGCCTCGACTTTTTCGATGCCCGCTTTGGATTCGTCGTAATCCGCAACATTCCATTTATAGGTGTTGATACCGGTTTCTTCGGTGAACTTTGCGGCGGCTTCGTCATTGCCTGCATAAGTGGCGGCAACATTATATCCTTCGGCCTTCAACGCCTTGGAAATTGCTGCGCCGATGCCGCGGGAACCGCCGGTTACGAGTGCTGTACGTGCCATTTAGGACTCCTCCAAATTTAGTCGTCTTGGTAATTCTGTTACTCTGAGAGTTGCGGGTGCGCAATATCGTTTCGTGATCGAATTAATCTTTCTGTCCGGCGATATTGTCGCATCTAAGGGATATGATCCGATTGTAACAAAAAAGGGCGCCCTGTGGACGCCCTTTTGTAATTAGTTTTCAGCGCAATTAGTCGCGCTCCACGCACAATGCGACGCCCATGCCACCACCAATGCAAAGGGTCGCAAGACCCTTCTTCGCGTCGCGGCGTTTCATTTCGAACAGCAGGGTGTTCAGAACCCGACAGCCGGATGCACCAATCGGGTGACCGATAGCAATTGCACCGCCGTTGACGTTCACAATCGACGGGTCCCAGCCCATGTCTTTGTTCACGGCGCAGGCCTGTGCAGCAAATGCTTCGTTGGCCTCGACCAGATCCAGATCGTCAACCGACCAGCCCGCTTTTTCCAGCGCTTTGCGCGACGCGTAGATCGGGCCGACACCCATGATTGACGGGTCCAGGCCGGCGGTCGCGTATGAGGCGATACGGGCCAGAGGCTCAATTCCGCGTTTTTCGGCGTTCTCGGCCGACATCAGCAGGGTGGCCGCGGCACCATCGTTCAGGCCCGAAGCATTTGCCGCCGTGACCGAGCCATCCTTGGTGAAAGCCGGGCGCAGTTTGGCCATCGCCTCCATGGTCGCGCCATGGCGAATGTATTCGTCCTTATCCATCACGATGTCGCCCTTGCGGGTCTTGATGGTGAAGGGCACGATCTCGTCGGCGAATTTTCCAGCGTTTTGGGCTGCTTCGGCCTTGTTCTGCGAAGCAACAGCGAATTCGTCCTGCATGTCGCGGCTGATCTGCCATTTCTCGGCCACGTTTTCGGCGGTCTGACCCATGTGATAGCCGTTGAAGGCATCCCACAGACCATCGCGGATCATAGTGTCGATGTATTTCATGTCACCCATCTTGTGACCGGCGCGTAGGGCGGCGGCGTGGGGTGATAGGGTCATGTTCTCTTGTCCACCTGCAGCCACGATCTCGGCGTCGCCCAACTGGATGTGCTGAGCGCCCAGAGCGACAGCGCGCAGACCCGAACCGCAAACCTGATTGATGCCCCATGCCGCGCTTTCCTGCGGCAGACCTGCATTGATATGCGCCTGACGGGCGGGATTCTGCCCTTGTGCGGCGGTCAGGACCTGACCCATGATGGTTTCGCTTACCTCACCCTTGTCGACCCCGGCGCGCTCGACAACGGCCTCCAGGACGGCAGCGCCCAAATCATGTGCGGGGGTGTTCGCAAACGAACCGCTAAAGCTACCGACGCCCGTACGTGCGGCGGATGCGATTACTACGTTGGTCATACAGTCAATCCTTTACCGTCATGGTCTTGTGGGAAATCTGACGGCGCAGGTCGTGGAGAGGCTTTCTCCGGATACAAGAGCGCCTCGGGTTCCCCGCTCCAGCACCTTCTGCAATACCGCAATGCTGCATCTGCAGCAACGGGCAGCTTGTCTCAGAGTTGACTGCGGTGTATCTTTGCGCGACTTCTTTCTATCAACTGCCTGTTTTTGAGGATTTTTCTTTGACCCAAGGTGGGGAGACCGAAGGTGCGCCGTACAAGAAGCCCTGCAGGCAATCGACCCCATTTTCGATCAGAAAAGCAGCATCTTCAGCGATCTCGACCGATTCGGCGGTCACGAGAATTTCAAATTCACGTGCCACGGCGATCAGCGCGCGCACCAGCGCCTGATTGTCAGAGTTCTTACTGACGCCACGTATGAACTGCCCGTCGATCTTGGCGGCGTCGAACAGAAACTCGCGAAAATGGCGAAAGCTGAAGTTGCTGGCTCCGAAGTCATCCAGCGCGAAAGCGATCCCGCGGGCTTGTTGCTGATCCATGAAGTCAACCACCAGCTCGGGCACCTGCATGGCTGACGCTTCGGAGATTTCCAGAATCAACCTCTCGCCCAGGCTTGCGTCTTTTTTCAGGAACCTATCCAGTACACGCGACCAGTTGGAATAACCGATGGATCGGGCGGACATGTTGATGGACAAGCGAATGCCGGGATTTCGGATCAGGGTGCGCAATCCCATGTCGAGCGCTATGCAATCCAGATCACGACCGATGGGCGTGTTTTCAACCTGTGGCATGAACTCACGTGCGGGTATGACGCGACCGGTTTCATCTAATACGCGGATGAACCCTTCGTAAAAGGCGATCCCTTGCGGGGGGTGAGCCTGAATAACGGGTTGAAACGCCAGCCTGCATTGCTTGTGCTTTACCGCTTCAGTGGCCATCTGAACGACGGATTGGTCCCGAAAGGTGACGGCGGCGCTCAACGGGTTGTCCGACCCTTCAGGCAGGTCCGCGCGCTTCCTGTTTCCCATGTTCTACCATTCCTCTGATCCCGACGATTACGGTCCGGACAACAGTTTCAGGCAAGACAGGTAAAACCGGAGTTAACGAGCGTGTATTTATCTGCAGGTGTTGGGCCGGTGATCAGTGTGTGGACTGCCGGGCATGCAGCAGCGAAGCCGCCGCGCCAACCAGTGCTCCGAACAGTCCAAGCGCAGCCATAACAAACCCGAGACCCAAAATAGTCGGGACAGCTCCGTTGAGCGCGGCGGCCATGGTGACGACAAAACCCAGCAATCCAGTAGCGGTAGAAATTCTCAGCAATTTTGACATGCGGGTCTCCGGAGAATGCTTACTTAAATCACCTCTCGGATATGGAGCACCTGTGCCAAAAATCAAGCAGAGAAAAGGTCTTTTTGAGACTTAGGCCCGCTTTGGCGCGGTGGCGGATGCCTGCGGGTCGAATTGCTCAAACCCCGGTGTTCCGCAATCTTCCGGATGGCGGACAAGATGTTTGGCCTTGATCTGCTCGGAACTGTCTCGGCTACCATCATGGCTGTAGCCCGGAGGCGCAAAACAATACGCTAATCGCTGGCGCAATGTCAGCTCAGGCTGGGTGGCATCCTTCCAAATTCCGACCCATTCATGAAACGCCACGCGCAGTGGATTGAAGGTGCCGATATTGTGTACGAGGCCATAGTCGACCTTGTCATCTGCTTGCTCGGGAACAAATGTGCCAAACAGCCTGTCCCAGATGATGAACACACCGGCATAATTGCAATCCAGATAGCGTGCATTGCGTCCGTGATGGGCACGGTGGTGGCTGGGGGTGTTCATCACGGCCTCGAACCAGCGGGGCATTTTGCCAATGGCTTCGGTGTGAATCCAGAATTGATAGATGAGGTTTAGGCCGCCTACAAACAGCACCATTGCGGGATGAAAGCCCAGCAGGATCAGCGGCGCACGCACCACCATCATGAAGGTGAACGTATAGGTCCAGGTTTGCCGCAGCGCTGTGGTAAGGTTGTAATGTTGCGAGCTGTGGTGGTTCACGTGGCTGGCCCAGACCCAGCGGATACGGTGCCCGAACCGGTGCACCCAATAATAGCGCAGATCATCCAGCACAAAGCAGAGGATGATCACCGGGATCGAAGTGCCCAGGTTCAGCGGCGTGATTTGCCACAGCCACATGAAAAACGCATACGCGATGAAGCCCAGCAAAAAGCCTGAGGCAATGTTGCCCGCCCCCATGATCAACGAAGTCACGGCATCGCGCGTCTCATACCGACCGCCCTGACCTTTGACGGCGATCCATAGAAATTCCGCCAGAATGGCGGCGATGAAAAACGGTACAGCCCATTGCACCGCGTCGGGAAAGCTTACGTGATCAGTCATGCGGGTTCCATCAGATGTTGCCAGTGGCGGCACTCGGTTTCGTCGAGATGGATGAGTACGCGCGGAGTGCTGAAATCGTGAAATTGAACCTCAAACCCATCGGGATGGTCGATCCTGTCGAAATCCAGCAGATGCCGGGCTACGGTGTCAGCCCCGAAGGACCACAGCAACCCGGCGCCTGTCTCGGTTCGTACAAGGGCGGCGTGACCGTCATGGGCGACCGTGACATCAATGACTGTGTCATCAGGGAAGTGTCGAAGCCATTGGATTTGTGCGGTTTCAGGCGTCAGTAGGCGCAAACGAGATCTGCCCGTCAGATGCAACAATAGCGTGATCCCGGCAATGCCGCCGACGACAAGTCCCAACAGAATTTCCAGCGGCATTCGATCCTCCTGTGGACAAACTGCAAGAGGTCGAATTGCCTGTCAAAGGTGGCGTGGCGTCAGCCGCGCTCCAGGCCGTCCAGAACTTCGTGTTGCACCACCCGTTCGACAAAGGGCACCAAACCCTCGGGGCCCGATGTGCGATCTTTTAGATGGATGCAGATATCGGGACGGCGCGCGGCAATGATGCCGACCATTTCACCGCGTATGTTGTCGTCCAGACCGGCACCCATGATGGCGCAGGCGATGCGGGGTTCGGTGTCCAGTTGTCGCCGGACCTCATTCTGATCATGTGCGCCCAGCCATTGGATAGGCAAATGATCCAACTGCCGTGCAACGTCACCGATTACATTCGGCAAACGGCCGATCAGTAATACTACTGGCTTCATATGGCCTCCATTTTGCTGTTCACAAACGAAAACCGGCCCAACGGGGCCGGTTTCAGTCTAACACAAAATGAAGCGGGCGGCTTTAGCTATTGGTCTCGACCAGAGTCGATATGATTGACTTCGCGCTTTCCGAGTTCCATTCCGCATCGCCGATCAGGCGCGCAATTTCCTGCCCTTCGGGGTTCAGAATGACGGTAATCGGCAGAGCGATGACACCGAATTCGCGTGCGGCGGCAGAGTTTGGGTCCTGATGGCGTGGCAGGTTGTCGATGCCGTTCTCGTCAAAGAACTTCTTGATCCCGGCGGGCGTGTTACGGCCAGTGGCCAAGGTCAGCACCTGGAACTTGTCGCCGCCAAATTCTTCCTGAAGCTCGGCAATCTGAGGCATTTCCTTGCGGCAGGGGGCGCACCATGTGGCCCAGAAGTTCACCAGCACGTATTTGCCAGCATAGTCTTCCAGCGTGCCGACACCGCCATCGTCTTCCAACTGAAACTCGATGGTCTTGGCGGGTTTTGGTTCCTTATGCAGGATCAGCCGTTTCAACGTGCCATCGCGCAGCGGGCCCAGAGTCTCGGCATCCGTTGCCAAAGCGGCGTTTGCACCCAGCGCAAGGGCCATATAAAGGGGGATCAGACGAAATAGGCGCATATCAACTCCGGGTTTTCTTACATGACCGATCAATCTTCGAACCAGATGTGGGGCGGCCGCTTTGCCGCCGGTCCAGACGCGATCATGGAGGCGATTAACGCCTCGATCGGGTTCGATCAGCGGATGGCAGCCCAGGACATCGCAGGCTCGCGCGCCCATGCCGCCATGCTGGCTGCCACAGGCGTCATAAGTGATAGTGATGCGCAGGCCATTCGGGAAGGGCTGCTCACCGTTTTGTCAGAAATTCAGAGCGGAGAATTTCAGTTCTCGACTGCGCTGGAAGACATTCATATGAATGTCGAGGCGCGGTTGAAAGAAGTGATTGGTGAGCCCGCAGGCCGGTTACACACGGGTCGGTCGCGAAATGACCAAGTAGCGACCGATTTCAAGCTTTGGGTCCGTGACCAACTGGATGCAGCGGAAACCGGTCTTCTGGCCCTGATCCGCGCGCTTTTGGCGCAGGCTGAAGCGGGTGCCGATTGGGTTATGCCCGGTTTTACCCATCTGCAAACTGCGCAGCCCGTAACATGGGGCCACCATATGATGGCCTATGTCGAGATGTTTGGCCGCGACCTGTCCCGTGTCCGCGATGCGCGTGCGCGGATGAACGAATCCCCCTTGGGCGCTGCTGCGCTAGCGGGGACTTCTTTCCCAATTGATCGACACATGACCGCCGAGGCGCTGGGCTTTGATCGCCCCGCCGCGAACTCGTTGGATGCGGTCAGCGACCGTGATTTTGCGCTGGAATTTTTATCCACCGCCTCGATCTGCGCTGTCCACCTGTCGCGCTTCGCCGAGGAACTGGTGATCTGGTCTTCGGCCCAATTCCGTTTTGTCACTTTGTCCGATCGGTTCTCGACCGGCTCGTCAATCATGCCGCAGAAAAAGAACCCCGATGCCGCGGAATTGATCCGCGCCAAAGTGGGTCGCATTTACGGCGCCAATACAGCGTTGATGATGGTGATGAAGGGCTTGCCGCTGGCCTATTCCAAGGACATGCAGGAAGACAAGGAACAGGTCTTTGATGCCGCCGACAACTGGATGCTGGCGCTTGCCGCAATGGAAGGGATGGTCATGGACATGACCGCCAACCGCGACAGCCTTGCAGCTGCTGCAGGGTCCGGTTTCTCAACTGCAACCGATCTGGCCGACTGGCTTGTCCGTGTGCTTGGCCTGCCGTTCCGCGATGCGCACCATGTAACCGGTTCGCTGGTTGCCATGGCCGAGAGCAAAGGCTGCGACCTGCCTGACTTGACACTTGAGGACATGCAGTCGGTTCATGCTGACATCACTGATGATGTCTATTCTGTTCTTACGGTCGAAAATTCGGTAAACTCGCGCCAGTCCTATGGAGGCACCGCACCGGATCAGGTGCGAGACCAGATCAAGCGATGGAGGGCGCTAGTGTAATGCATATACGACGCGTGGTGCTTTTGATTGCGGTTGCAGCGGCTCTGGCCGGATGCGGCGCTGATGGCGAACCCATCCAACCCACCATGAGCGCAAGTGTTGGCGTTGGCAGCAGCGGCACGTATGGCGGTGTCGGAGTTGGTGTGCGTCGCGGTGGTCTGGGCGTATTTCTGGGGCTCTGAGGCATTGCCATTTGTATTTGTCATCCCCATGTGAGCAGAACAACCGGCTGCACGCTGCTCCTCTGGACGTAAGGTGGCGACATGAAATTCTTTGGCCTGATCTTGGCACTTGTCGTTCTTGCAGCTTGCGACCCGGCATACAAACCACAACCCAAACCTGAGCCCGAAGCCCGCTCAACAGGAATTTCGGTATCTGGATATGCGCGGATCGGTGCATCGAAGACCTTCTAGATAGCGATGGGATTTCTGCAGATGGCTGGAATCATTTGATCCACATGCCTCTTTTGGTCTAAGCGCGCGGTATGGATCATTTTCTCTACCGCGACGGCGCGCTTTTCGCCGAGGATGTGCCAATCTCCGAAATCGCTGCAGCGGTCGGAACCCCGTTTTATGTGTATTCGACGGCTACTTTGCTGCGGCATTTCAAGCTGTTTGATGACGCGCTTGAGGGCACTGACCACCTTGTCTGCTACGCGATGAAAGCGGCCAGCAATCAGGCAATCCTGAAGACGCTGGCTCAGGCAGGTGCGGGGATGGATGTGGTTTCTGGTGGAGAGTACCTGCGTGCCAAGGCTGCAGGCGTGCCCGGCGACAAGATTGTCTTCTCGGGCGTTGGCAAAACTGCAGATGAGATTCGCACGGCATTGACTGGCGGAATTCGGCAATTCAACGTCGAATCCGAGCCTGAAATGCAGGTGATCAATGCGGTCGCGCTAGAATTGGGCGTGAATGCGCCGATCACCGTTCGGGTGAACCCGGATGTCGATGCCAAGACCCATGCCAAGATTGCTACTGGAAAGTCCGAGAATAAGTTTGGTATCCCGATCTCGCGCGCCTCCGAGGTTTATGCGTTGGCTGCAAGCCTGCCGGGGCTCGAAGTGATCGGGATCGACGTCCATATCGGCTCGCAACTGACCGAATTGGAGCCGTTTGAGCTGGCCTATAACAAGGTCGCGGAACTCACTGAGCGTTTGCGCTCCGAAGGGCACAATATTCGGCGCCTTGATCTTGGGGGTGGATTGGGCATTCCCTATACGCGTTCCAATGACGCGCCGCCCTTGCCAGTTGAATATGGCGCGATGATCAAGAAAACGCTTGGCCATTTGGGCTGTGAGATCGAGATCGAGCCCGGCCGACTGATTGCGGGTAATGCGGGTCTGATGGTGTCCAAGGTCATCTACGTCAAATCCGGTGAGGACCGCGATTTCCTGATCCTTGACGGGGCGATGAACGACCTGATCCGCCCCGCTATGTATGAAGCGCATCATGATATAGTAGCCGTCGACGAACCTGCTGCAGGGGTCGAACAAAGGCCCTATGACATTGTCGGTCCTGTTTGCGAATCCGGCGATACATTTGCCAAGCAGCGCAACATGCCGCCGCTGAAATCAGGTGATCTGATCGCTTTCCGCAGCGCGGGGGCCTATGGCGCGGTCATGTCCAGCGAGTACAATACGCGCCCCCTGATCCCTGAAGTTCTGGTGAACGGGGATCAATTTGCCGTAATTCGTGAACGCCCAAGCTTTGACGAAATCATAAACCGCGATACCATACCAGAATGGCTCTGACGCGATAGGCGCGCGGGCCGGATCAGGAGGCCCGCCTTGCGCGAGAACCAGACCCTGCCGATTCCAAGACTGTCCCTGTGGCTGACGCATGGGGGCATGCTGGCCGAGCAGGTGATGCGCGCCTTCTGGCCGCTCTTTTCTATTCTCATGGCGCTGCTGGCCGCCCTGATGCTGGGGCTGCACGATCTTGTGCGCATCGAAACCGTTTGGATTTCTGCGGCTGTCGGATTGGTTGCGTTGATTGCGACCGCGATCTTGGGGATCAGGCGGTTTCACCTGCCAACCCGGTCTGAGGCGTTGGTTCGGCTGGATGAGACCCTGCCCGGTCGCCCGATTCAGGCATTGATGGATGATCAGGCAATCGGTGCGATGGATGCGGATTCGGTGGGGCTGTGGCAAGCACACCAGGCGCGCATGGCAGACCGTGCTTCAAATGCCGATCCGGTGAAACCCGACTTGCGGCTGGCCTCTCGCGATCCCTATGCGCTTCGCTATGCTGCATTGTTGGCGCTCGTCGTTGCAGCTCTGTTTGGTTCGTTCTGGCGGATTGGCTCGGTGGCGGACATGACGCCGGGGACCGCGCAGGCCGGGCAGGGCCCGACCTGGGAAGGCTGGGTTGAACCGCCACGTTACACGGGTTTGCCGACGCTTTACCTTGCTGATCAAACTGATCCAACACTTACGGTGCCCAAAGGCAGCCGCATCACGCTGCGGTTCTACGGGGAGATTGGTGCACACAGCCTTACCGAGACGACGACGCCGCTTGGAACCGAGGCCGCAACCGAGCCAGAGCAGGATTTTGTCGCCGATCGCTCGGGCCAGTTGCGGATCGAAGGTCCGGCTGGACGCGATTGGGCGCTGGACATACTCGCGGACACAAAACCACAGATCGAGGTGGCGGGCGCTGCTGAGGCCGAAGCTGGCGGACAGATGAAACTACCGTTCGCGGCGTCCGACGACTATGGCATCATTTCAGGCACGGCTCGGATCGAGTTGAATCTGCCTGCTGTGAATCGCGAATTTGGCCTGGCAACTGAACCGGAGCCGCGCGAGATCATCACGGTTGAGCTTCCGATGCCGATCACCGGCGACAGGACGGATTTTACCGAAGACCTGATCGAAGATTTCTCGCAGCACCCCTGGGCGCATTTGCCGGTGAAAATTACCCTCTTGGCCGTTGATGCGGCAGATCAGGAATCGGTGGCCGAGCCTTATTTGGCCGATCTGCCTGCCCGGCGTTTCTTTGATCCACTGGCTGCCGCGGTCGCTGAACAACGGCGCGATTTACTCTGGTCGCGCGACAATTCGCTGCGCGTTGCACAATTGTTGCGTGCCGTCTCGCATCTGCCCGAAGATTTGTTCCGCTCGGACACCGCCTACTTGCGCCTGAGGGTGATCTTGCGTCGGTTGGAAACCTTTGATCGGCACGGTGCGCTAAACCTCAAACAGCAGGAAGAGATCGCGCAGGCGCTATGGGATCTCGCTGTTCTGATCGAGGACGGAACACTGGCTGACGCTTTGGAGCGGATGCGCCGCGCGCAAGAGCGTTTGACCGAAGCAATGCAGAACGGTGCCAGCGATGAGGAAATCGCTGAGTTGATGCAAGAGCTGCGCGAAGCAACGCAGGATTATATGCGACAGCTTCAGCGTCTCGCCCAAGAAAACGGCGAAGATGGTCAGAACCAACAAGGCCAGAACGGCGAAACGCTGCAGATGACGCAAGATGACCTGCAGCGGATGATGGATCGCATTCAGGAGCTGATGGAACAGGGCCGCATGGCCGAAGCGCAGCAGGCGCTGGAAGAGTTCCAACAGATGATGGAAAACATGCGCGTCACACAAGGGCAAGGCCAGGGTGGCCAATCCGAAGGTCAGCAGGCCATGGAGGGGCTGGCGGAAACTCTGCGGGAACAGCAAGGGTTGAGCGATCAGGCCTTCCGAGATCTACAGGAACAGTTCAATCCAGGAGCCCAATCCGGCGAAAGTCAGGGCAATGAAGGCAGCAGCGGCGGGCTCGGGCGTGGACAAAGCCACGAAGGTCAGGGCGGACAGGGCCAGGGTCAGGATCAGGCGGGCGAGGGGCAGCAAGGTCAGGGATCTCTGGCGGATCGGCAACAAGCGCTGCGAGATGAACTGGGACGGCAGGAACAAAGCCTGCCGGGTGGCGGCACGCCTGAAGGTGATGCCGCACGTGAGGCGCTGGGCCGTGCAGGGCGAGCGATGGACGAGGCCGAAGACGCCTTGCGCAGCGATGATCTGGCCGAGGCGATCGACCGGCAGTCCGAAGCGATGGAAGCGCTGCGCGAGGGGATGCGATCACTGGGTGAGGCCATGGCGCAGAACCAGCAAAACCAGCCGGGGCAGGGTACGGAAGCGGGTGATATGCAAGCCAACAACCGCGACCCGTTGGGCCGCGCGCCGGGATCGGCAGGGTCGATCTCGACCGATGATAACCTGTTGCAGGGCGAAGACGTCTATCGCCGAGCGCGCGAGCTGCTGGATGAAATCCGTCGCCGCACTGGTGAACAGGATCGGCCTCAGATTGAGCTGGAGTACCTCAAGCGCTTGCTCGAAAGGTTTTAGTTCTGTCCTGCGCCACCGGTCTGTGATTCTAACCACAAACGCGCCTGATCGACCATTGATACATAAGATTTCAGCACCGGATCAGCTTGCGGTACCGCTTCGCTGATCTGGCTAGCATTGCCATAGATCAGAAACAGAATAACGCCGATGATCAGTATCAGCGCGAAGCCACGTAAAAATCCACCGGATTTGCGAGTCGGTGCATCTGTTTCAGCCTCGTCCGAGCCGAGATCGCTGCGCAGGCCGGAATTGATTGCCTCAACATCAGGTAGCTCATCGCGCTGACCTGCATCGGCTGCTGATTCAGTGGCGGAAGGTCTATTGGGTTTGACCTTTGGCTCTTCGGGTGGGTCAAGGGCCAGATCAGGCTGGCTTTCTAGACTACTGCCTTCACGCTCTCGCAGATCAGCCTCGCGCGCGGCTTCTTCCTTTAGGATGTTAGAAACCGCGGGATCTATGTTGCTGGCGCTCTCATCATGAGACGCTTCAGCCGCTGTTTTGACCTCTTCAGGATCTGGCGAGTCTAATTCCTGCGTTGCCTCGGCCTCTGTTTCGACGGTGGCAGGGTGTTTTTCCTGAAACCAGGTCTTTTCGCAATTGGAGCATTGCACTTCGCGCCCGTCTTCTGGGATCACCTCGTCCGGGACTTCGTACTGGGCGCTGCAATTCGGACACGTTAAACGCATTCTGCCTCCTGGCCTTCAAGGCTGGCCTGATAATAGTTTTTTCAGGGATGATATTCCGTTAAGACCCAACAGCAAAGCGTGTTTTCGGTTTCGCGGGCCAAGTGTCGCCAATTGGCCCCGCCCGAGGCATTGAATCCAGCGCTGCGCTCGGGCAAGAGGTGAGCAGAACAATGGGGGCAGGCGTGATCGAGCTGGACAATATCAGCTATACCTACGGCGGCGGCGAATTGCTGAGCGATGTTTCGCTGCAGTTGCAGCCGGGTTCGTTCCACTTTCTGACCGGCCCATCTGGTGCAGGCAAAACCACATTGCTGAAACTCTGCTATGGCGCGTTGCTGCCAACCTCGGGCAGGCTGATGGCCTTTGGCGACGATATTGCCCGCATGGATCGCGATCAGATGGCTCTGTTGCGTCGCCGGATCGGCGTGGTGCATCAGGATTGCCGCTTTCTGGATCACATGACGCTGGCCGAAAATGTTGCGCTGCCGCTTATGGTCTCGGGGCGCTCTGAGAATGGGCAGCAGGACGACCTGACCGAGCTGCTAAGCTGGGTTGGACTTGGAAGCAGACTCGAAGCACACCCGCCCGAATTGTCGGGTGGGGAACGCCAGCGTGCCGCTTTGGCCCGTGCTGTCATCTTGTCGCCCGACCTGGTGCTTGCGGATGAGCCCACCGGCAACGTGGATTGGGAGATGTCTCAACGTCTGCTGCGCCTGCTGATCGAACTGAACCGGATGGGTAAAACCGTGCTGATCGCCACCCATGACCTAAGCCTGATCCGGGCCGCCAAAAGCCAGGTGCAGGCGCGTGTACTGCGCATCGCGCAGCGTCGGGTGCAGCTTGCGGGGGCGGATCTATGATCAAGGGCACGATCCGCAATCTGCTGCGCCGTGACACCCGTGCTGATCGCGTTGTGCCGCCCACTGGTTTCACTGCTCAGCTGACCCTGTTTGTCTCGGGCGCGATGGCATTTCTCGCAGTATTTGCACTGGCCCTGTCGCTGGCCTCGGGCCGTGTGGCGGATCGCTGGGCCTCGGAACTGGCAGGGGCTGCGACATTGCGGATCAATGCCCCTGCGGATCAACGTGCGGCGCAAACCGAGGCAGCTTTGAACGTTCTCCAACAGACGCCGGGGGTCGCTTCGGCCCGCGCGTTGACGAGCGAAGAACAGGCCACACTGCTGTCGCCCTGGTTCGGACCGGACTTGCCTCTGGACACATTGCCAATCCCGCAGCTGATCGAGATTATCGAAGGGGAGCCCGGCCTGGATGCGGCTGGTCTGCGCCTGAGATTGGGGGCAGAAGTGCCGGGCGCGGTGCTGGATGATCACACCCGCTGGCGCGAGCCATTGGTTGATGCGGCCAATTCACTGCGGCGTCTGGGCTGGATTTCGATCCTGCTGATTGGTGGCGCTACTGCCGCCATGATCACCCTTGCCGCCAACGCCTCACTTGCCGCCAACGCGCAGATTATCGAGGTTCTGCGTCAGGTCGGCGCGCGGGATCGGTTCATCGCCGGAGCGTTCGTGCGGCGCTTTACCTTCCGCGCGCTTTTTGGGGCGGCCGTTGGAACCCTATTAGGTATGTCTGGTGTTTTACTGCTACCCGAGGCCTCGGATACCGGTGGATTTCTTACAGGGCTTGGGTTTCAAGGGATTGGATGGCTACTGCCGGTGCTGATACCAGTGTTGGGGGCCGCCGTTGCGTTTCTGGCCACATGGTCGGCAGCACAGCGCAAGTTAAAGGAGCTCTCGTGATGTTCATGGCCATTCAATGGGTCCGGTCGCTGATCTTTATGATCACTATCTACGCCTGGATGCTGGTCCTCGGGATCATCTTTGCCCCCTATGCGCTGTTTGCCAAAAGTGGCGCTTTGCGTGCCTGTAAGACCTATGCGCGGACGACCAAATGGTTGGCCCGCTGGATGGTTGGCATTCGTTGTGAAGTGCGCGGAGAGGTGCCTCATGGTGAGGTTGTGATCGGCGCCAAGCACCAGTCGTTTCTGGACATCATCATAATCTTCGACGCCATCCCGCACGGCAAATTCATCATGAAGCGCGAGCTTCTGTGGACGCCGGTCATCGGCATGTATGCGCGCCGTCTGGGCTGTATCCCGGTCAATCGCGGCAAACGAGGGGCGGCGGTGGCCAAGATGGTCAAAGATGTTGCGCGCGAGTTCAGCGAACCCGGACAGTTGGTGATCTACCCGCAGGGAACGCGCGTCGCGCCGGGTGTGCACAAGCCCTACAAGGTCGGAACGGCGGTTCTGTATGAAGGCCTCGGGTTCCCGTGCGTGCCCGTTGCCACCAATGCGGGCGTCTTCTGGCCCAGAACCGGTGTCATGCGCAAGCCGGGCAACGCGATTGTCGATTTCCTTAATCCAATCGAGCCCGGCGTCGCACGAAATGACTTTCTTGAGCGGCTGGAAAACGTGATCGAGACTCGGTCGAACGAATTGATGCAGGAAGTGGGATTTGATCCGGATGGAGTTCATTAAGGACATCGCTACGCTCGAGGCGCTCTACGGGACGCCCGGTGCGCCATCTATACGCAAGGTGGCGCGGCAACTTACTCCGCTCTATCGCAAGTGGATCATGGCCTCGCGCCTGTGCATTCTTAGCACCGTCGGCCCCGAAGGTGTCGATGGCAGCCCGCGCGGAGATGACGGATCAGTCGTGTTGGAACTGAATCCGGGCACTTTGGCCCTGCCGGATTGGCGAGGAAACAACCGTCTGGATTCACTGCGAAACATCGTTCAGGATCCCCGAGTGTCGCTGATGTTTTTGGTGCCCGGCTCGAACAACGTGGTTCGGGTAAATGGGAATGCTCAGTTGACCGATGACGACGACCTGCGCGCCCGTTTCGAGAAAAACGGAAAGCGCCCTGCGACCGTGATTTTGATTGAGTTATCCGAGGTCTACACCCAATGCGCCCGCGCCCTGATCCGAGCCGGAACCTGGAGCGGTCGTGATGAAACCGATGGCCTTCCGAGTGTTGGCGAGATTCTGTCTGAAATGACATCGGGTGAAGAGGGCGGCGCACAATATGATCAGGAATGGGGTGCCCGCGCCGCAAAGACTATGTGGTAGCAGCTTTGCCGCATAGTAACTTCAAAGCGCGGCGGCTCCCATTCTGGCCACTTTGCCGATCCAACGTTCAACGCTTCCGGGTTTCGGATAGCTTGCGCTGGCAAAATAGGTAAAGCGGGTAGGCTTGAACCCAACAAAGCCTAGAACCTGATCGCGAAGCTGCCGCAGCAGCGCCTGCCGATAGATTAAACGCATGAACCAGCCTGGCGTATCTGACGTCAGGATCACCCTTGCGGTGCGTCCGCTCAGCATCGGTGCTGGCAAACCGATCTTTGTTGTGTTCCGCGTATCGAACGTCCGTCCTGGGATGAATGTCCGGTCGATCAGGCCCTTCAGCTTGGCTGGCAGACCGCCCCACCACATCGGTGTCGTCAGGACCAGGTGCTCGCTCCACTCGATGTCCTGCAATACCTGTTCAAGCACGGGCTCAAGCGGTTTGAAATCTTCATAATTTCCCTGACCAAAGTCGTGATCGAACTGCAGATCACTCAGATGCACCATGCGAACCTCGTGACCTTTGGCAATGGCTGCGTCTGCGTAGGTTTGTGCAAAGGTGCGCGACAGGCTGCTTTCGGCAGGGTGCCCATTGAGGACGAGTATCTTCTTAGCTGGCATTGCGAATCTCCTAAAATTGACCACGGTCACTTTGTAAGCGAAAAAATTGACCACGGTCAATAATAAATTTGACCACGGTCAAAAAATATGCAAGCAAGCACTATGCAGAGACCAATTCAAAAACGAACTCTTAAAACCCGAGCACGCCTGATCTCAGCCGCCGAGGACGTGATTCAGAAGGGCGGGTACGAAGCTCTGCGCGTGGAAGAAGTGGTTCAGGCTGCAGGCGTGGCCAAGGGAACATTCTTTGCGCATTTTCGCGACAAAGACGCGCTAATGGAAATCCTGCTGGCGGAAAAACTGAATGCCCGCCTTGATCAGGCAGAGGCCGGAAAGCCCCCAAAATCAGTGCCACAAATCATCGCGGCCCTAGAGCCCGTGCACAACTTCATGACGGTTGAACGCTATGTATTCGACCTGCTCATCAGGTATTCCGGCGCAACGGCAATAGCCGAGATTGGTCCAATCGCATATTTCTTTGAACGATACTTCCGTGTCGTGATGATGTGGCTCGAAGATGCGAATGTTCGCCAGGACGTTCCTTCGGAGCTTTTGGCCGAAGGAGTGCAGGCATTTGCAATTCAGGCCATGTCGCTAAAGTTCTGTGCGCTGCATGCCTCAACAAGCTTCAGCGAAAGGCTTAAGGTTTATCTTGAGGCGTGGTTGACCCCGGCGAGATAATCGCCAGGGTCGGTCATTCAGCTATGAATCGGCCCGTCACCACAGGCGAGCGCCGCCTCACGTACGGCTTCGGAATAGGTCGGGTGCGCATGGCAGGTCAGGGCCAGATCTTCGGCTGAGGCGCCGAATTCCATGGCGACGCAGACCTCGTGGATTAGGTCTCCGGCCGCGGGGCCGATGATATGTGCGCCCAGAATGCGATCAGTATCTTTGTCTGCCAGAATCTTGACGAATCCGTCGGCCGCAAAATTCGCCTTGGCTCGGCCATTGCCCATGAACATGAACTTGCCGACCTTGTAGGCGCGGCCCTGTTCCTTGAGTGTCGCTTCGGTCTCACCCACATTGGCCACCTCGGGCCAGGTGTAGATGACACCTGGAATGACGCCATAGTTTACGTGACCGTGTTTGCCAGCGACCTGTTCGGCTGCAGCCATGCCCTCGTCTTCAGCCTTGTGCGCCAGCATCGGGCCTTCGGTCACGTCGCCGATGGCGTAAATGCCCGGCACATTGGTCTGCCAATCGGCCCCAACCTTGATCTGGCCGCGCGGGGTCATCTCGACGCCCAGAGCGCCCAGCCCCAGCCCATCCGAATACGGCTTGCGCCCGGTCGCCACCAGCACGGTATCGGCATCGATCACATGCTCGCTGTCATCCTTCAGTAGCTTGTACGTCACCTTGGCCTTGGTCTTGGTCGCCTCGGTCTTTTGCACGGCAGCGCCCATGACGAATTTCAAACCCTGTTTCTTCAGGATGCGCTGGAAGGTCTTCTGCACCTCCGGGTCCATGCCCGGCGTGATTTCCTTGAGGAATTCGATCACCGTCACCTCGGCGCCCAAACGGCTGTAAACCGAACCCAGCTCAAGCCCGATCACACCGGCGCCGATCACAATCATTTTCTTGGGAACTTTGCCCAGAGACAGCGCTCCGGTCGAAGTCACTACGACCTTTTCGTCAACCTCGACGCCGGGCAGCGCCGACGGCTCAGAGCCCGACGCGATGATGATGTTCTTGGCCTCATGCACCTCATCGCCAACCTTGACCTTGCCCGCAGCGGGGATCGAGCCCCAACCTTTCAGCCAATCGATCTTGTTCTTCTTGAACAAGAACTCGATGCCCTTGGTGTTGCCATCGATGACTTCATCCTTATAGGCCTGCATCTGCTTCCAATCGACCGAAGGCGATTTCCCCTTCAGACCCATCTTGGCAAAGTTATGTTCAGCTTCGTGCAACTGGTGACTGGCATGCAGCAGAGCTTTCGAGGGGATGCAGCCCACGTTAAGGCATGTCCCGCCCAGCGTCTCGCGCCCTTCGACCACAGCGGTCTTTAGACCCAGTTGAGCGCAGCGAATTGCGCAGACATAGCCGCCGGGCCCGGCGCCGATTACGATGACGTCATAATTTGCCATTACATTCTCCTAAATCGACCGGTCGCCCGGCACTTCCCCGACCCGATTTCGTGGGTCAGAAATATCTTTTGTCAAACGGGTTCCAGCAGCTTGATCGAGATATGCGCAATCCCACCACGCTCGTGATGCATCGCCAGTTCCTCGGACCCGAAAAAGGCACGGGCCTTGTCTAGGTTCACGACCTCGAACATTGCAATCGCATGGTCCTTCTGATCGGGATCACGCCAGACATGCAGGTCGCGGATACCCGCGGCCTTACGCATCGGCATATCCTCGCGGAACACTTTTAGCCAGGCGTCGAAATCGGCCACATCGGCCTGCCAGAGTACATGTGTTGCCATCTTATAGATCCATCAACAGGCGGCGTGGGTCTTCAAGCGCTTCTTTCACGCGAACCAGGAAGGTTACCGCACCCTTGCCGTCAACAATACGGTGGTCATAGGACAGAGCCAGATACATCATCGGGCGGATCTTGATCTCGCCATTGATGACCATCGGGCGGTCCTGAATCTTGTGCATTCCCAGAATACCTGATTGCGGCGGGTTCAGGATCGGTGAAGACATCAACGAGCCATAGACGCCACCGTTCGAGATCGTGAACGTACCGCCCTGCATTTCAGCCATCGAAAGCTTGCCGTCGCGGGCGCGCTTGCCCTTTTCAGCAATGGCTTTCTCGATCGCTGCGAAGGACATGCTGTCGGCGTCGCGGATCACCGGAACCACCAGTCCCTGAGGCGTACCAGCGGCGACGCCCATATGCACAAAGTTCTTGTAGACGATGTCATTGCCGTCGATCTCGGCATTCACTTCGGGCACTTCTTTCAGCGCATGACAGCAGGCCTTGGTGAAGAAGGACATAAAGCCCAGACGCACGCCGTGCTTTTTCTCGAACTGGTCTTTATATTGATTACGCAGGGCCATCACCTCGGTCATGTCCACCTCGTTATAGGTGGTCAGGATGGCCGCTGTATTTTGCGCATCCTTCAGGCGCTTGGCGATGGTCTGGCGCAGACGGGTCATGCGCACGCGCTCTTCGCGGCTCTCATCCTCGGCAGCCACAGGAGCGCGTGGAGCTTGCGCCGCGGGAGCGGGGGCAGCCGCCGCAGGCGCTGGGGCTGTAGCTGCTGCAGCAACTGCCTTTGCCACGTCTTCTTTCATGATACGCCCATCACGACCGGTGCCGGTGACCTGATCGGCGGTCAGACCGGCTTCGGCCATCACTTTCTCAGCTGATGGTGCGTTGGACACGTCTTTACCTGTGCTGGCAGCAGTCGGAGCGGCAGCGGCCGCAACCGGAGCGCTTGCCACACCTGCGGCCGAGCCCGAGATCACCGCCAGCTTGGCAGACGCATCGACCGTGCTGCCTTCGGGGGCAACGATCTCTGCCAGAACGCCTGCCGCCGGGGCCGGAACTTCGACCGAGACCTTGTCGGTTTCCAATTCGCACAGCATCTCATCCTGTGCGACGTTGTCACCAACCTGTTTGAACCATGTCGAAACGGTTGCCTCGGTCACGGATTCGCCCAGCGTCGGCACCATGACGTCCACGCTGCCACCTGCCGCAGCCGGCGCTGCTGCAGCTGGGGCCGGGGCCGCCGCTGCCGGAGCAGGCGCTGCCCCTTCGCCAGCGGTGATGGTGGCCAGCAATGCATCGACACCCACCGTCTCACCTTCGGCAGCGACAATCTCGCCCATCACACCTGCGGTAGGCGAGGGCACTTCGACCGTCACCTTGTCAGTTTCCAGCTCACACAGCATTTCATCAACTGCAACGGCGTCGCCGGGTTTCTTGAACCATGTCGCAACGGTGGCTTCGGTGACAGACTCGCCCAGCGTGGGAACACGAACTTCAATCGTCATCGTTTACTTTCCTTCAATGCTCAGCGCTTCGTTCACCAGCGCTTCTTGTTGGGCTTTGTGTTGGCTGGCCAGACCCGTTGCAGGCGAGGCCGAGGTTGCGCGACCGGCATAGACCGGACGGGTGTGTTTTGCGCCAATGCGGGTCAGAACCCATTCGATATTGGGTTCGATAAAGGTCCAGGCCCCCTGGTTCTTGGGCTCTTCCTGACACCAGACCATCTCGGCACCTTTGAAACGCTCAAGTTCGTTGATCAGCGAATGCGCAGGGAAAGGATAGTATTGCTCGATTCGCATCAGGTAGATGTCATCGATGCCGCGCGCATCGCGTTCTTCCAGCAAGTCAAAGTAAACCTTGCCCGAACACATCACCACGCGCTTGATCTTGTCATCCGCCACCAGCTTGGTGTCAGAGTTGCCCTTCTGCGCGTCATCCCACAGCACCCGGTGGAAGCTGGAGCCTGTGGTGAAGTCATCCGCCGTGCTAACCGCCAGTTTATGACGCAGCAGCGACTTTGGCGTCACCAGGATCAGAGGCTTGCGGAAAGTCCGATGCAACTGTCGGCGCAGGATGTGGAAATAGTTCGCGGGCGTCGTACAGTTCGCCACGATCCAGTTGTCCTGACCGCACATCTGCAGGAACCGTTCCAGGCGCGCGGATGAGTGTTCCGGGCCTTGCCCCTCGAAACCATGCGGCAGCAGCGTGACCAAACCGGACATCCGCAGCCACTTGCTCTCACCCGAGCTGATGAACTGATCGAACATGATCTGCGCCCCGTTGGCGAAGTCGCCAAACTGTGCTTCCCAAAGGACCAGCGCGTTTGGCTCGGCCAGAGAGTATCCGTACTCGAAACCCAAGACCGCATACTCGCTGAGCATCGAGTCAATCACGTCATAATGAGATTGACCCTTGCGGATGTTGTTCAGCGGGTAGTAGCGCTCTTCGGTTTCCTGATGGACAAATCCGGAATGGCGTTGGCTGAATGTGCCTCGCGTCGCGTCCTGTCCGGCCAGACGCACTGGGTAGCCCTCGGTCAGCAGCGAGCCAAACGCCAGAGCCTCGCCAGTTGCCCAGTCAAATCCGGTCCCGTTTTCGAACATCTGTTTCTTGTGTTCCAGCAATCGTCCGACGGTTTTATGCATCGCAAAACCTTCGGGTGCTGTGGTCAGGGCGGTTCCGATCTCGGCCAGCGTATCCGCTGAGATCGCGGTTTCGCCGCGCATGTATTCTTCTTTGTTCTTGTCCAGATGCGACCAGCGCCCATCCAGCCAATCGGCTTTGTTGGGCTTATAGTCTCTCCCGGCGTCGAACTCTTCGTTCAGATGGGCCTGAAAGGCGGCCTTCATATCCTCGATCTCGCCTTCGGGGATCAGGCCGTCTTTGACCAGACGTTCCGTGTACAGCGACAGCGTAGTCTTATGCGTCTTGATTTTCTTGTACATGATCGGGTTGGTGAACATGGGCTCATCGCCCTCGTTATGACCAAACCGGCGGTAGCAGAAGATATCCAGCACCACGTCCTTGTGGAACTTCTGACGGAATTCGGTCGCCACCTTGGCGGCATGCACCACCGCCTCGGGGTCGTCGCCGTTCACATGGAAGATCGGCGCTTCAACCATCAGCGCGATATCGGTGGGATAGGGGCTGGAGCGGCTGAAATGCGGCGCGGTGGTAAAGCCGATCTGGTTGTTCACCACGATATGCATGGTGCCGCCTGTCTTGTGACCTTTCAGACCCGACAGGCCGAACCCTTCGGCCACCACACCTTGCCCGGCGAAGGCCGCATCGCCATGCAACAGGATCGCCATGACCTTGGTGCGGTCTTCGTCATTCAACTGATCCTGCTTGGCGCGGACTTTGCCCAGAACCACCGGGTTCACCGCCTCAAGGTGCGAGGGGTTGGCGGTCAGCGATAGGTGCACTGAGTTGCCGTCAAACTCCCGGTCACTGGATGCACCGAGGTGATACTTTACGTCACCCGATCCATCCACATCCTCAGGCTTGAAGCTGCCGCCCTGGAATTCGTTGAATATGGCGCGATAGGGCTTGCCCATCACATTGGCCAAAATGTTCAGACGCCCCCGGTGCGGCATCCCGATGACGATGTCTTGCAATCCCAGCGCACCGCCGCGCTTGATGATCTGTTCCATTGCAGGGATCAGGCTTTCACCACCGTCTAAACCGAATCGCTTGGTGCCCATGTACTTGACATGCAGAAATTTCTCGAAGCCCTCGGCCTGGACCATCTTATTCAGGATCGCCTTGCGGCCCTCTTTGGTGAAGGCGATTTCCTTGCCGTACCCTTCGATCCTTTCCTTCAGCCAAGCGGCCTCTTCAGGGTTCGAGATATGCATATATTGCAGCGCGAAGGTGCCACAGTAAGTCCGCTTCACGATCTCGACGATCTGGCGCATGCTGGCCATCTGCAGACCCAGAACATTGTCGATAAAGATCGGGCGGTCCATATCCGCATCGGTGAAGCCGTAGGTCTTTGGATCCAGTTCAGGATGCGTGCTTGCGGCGCGCATCCCCAGCGGATCCAGATCAGCGGCCAGATGTCCCCGGATGCGATAGGCCCGGATCAGCATCAGCGCCCGCAAGCTGTCCAGCACCGCGCGCTTGATCTGGTCGTCGCTGACCTCAACGCCCTTGGTCGCGGCCTTGTCCTTGATCTTCTTGCCCGCTGCTTTGGCGTCGATCTCGGCCCACTCGCCAGTCAACGCACCGGTCAGATCATCCGCAGGCATCGGAGGCCAATCGCTGCGCGCCCACGAAGGCCCCTCGGCCTCGCGCTGCACATCCGGCGCGTCATCGCCCATGGCCTTGAAGAACTCGACCCAGGCTGCGTCGACCGCACCGGGGTTCTTGGTGTACTGGGCATAAAGCTGCTCCAGATATTCGGCATTATGCCCCTGCATGAAGCTTGAGGCATGAAAGGCGGTGTTGGGCGAGTGTTCGGTCATTGGGCTACCTCATATGGGTTGGGACCGTATTGGTTAGTGCCTGGTTCGCTGGGGCGGGTCAGCCACCACAGAACCAGGAGGGGCGACACAAACAGGACAAGAAGTGTCGGAATGACAATAAGAAGAGTTGCGCGGGTGAACAGGATATCCAACGTGCCGCCATGGAACTGGCTGGCAAGGCCGATGCCAAAGATCAGGACGGCAAGCGCACCAAGTATCAGCAGGATCGGCAGCAGAGCATAAAGCCCGCTGCGCCCGGTATCATGCATCCGCCGCCATGCAACGGCCAGATGCGGGAAAAAGACGATCAGGCTGACGATGCTTTGTACCGAGCCTGTTGAGGTGGCCGTGACGGATTTGGATGTTTCGGTTTCAGTCACTGCGACCTGAGTGAAGAACTGCCAGTCGATGATCCCGGCGATGATGTTCCAGATCACGATGAACAGGAAAAAGAACCAGTATTCGGGCCGTGAGGCACGGCCCGAGAAGGTGAAAAACTTGGAGAAACAGGTATTAACGGCTTCGCCGAAAGTCATGTTTACCGCTCCTCCCAAAGCAGTCAAATTCTGGTCAACCAATCGCTTCCAGTACAGCCTCACCCAGCTGCGCCGGGCTTTCGGCTACGACGATACCGGCCGAGCGCATGGCTTCGATCTTGTCCTCGGCTCCGCCTTTGCCACCGGCGACAATTGCGCCCGCGTGGCCCATGCGGCGGCCCGGAGGGGCTGTGCGGCCAGCGATGAAACCAGCGGTTGGCTTCTTGCGGCCCTTCTTGGCCTCATCCGCCAGGAACTGGGCGGCTTCTTCCTCGGCCGAGCCTCCGATCTCACCGATCATGATGATCGAGTGAGTCTCGTCATCGGCCAGGAACCATTCCAGCACGTCGATATGCTCGGTCCCTTTGATCGGGTCGCCGCCGATGCCCACACAGGTGGACTGGCCCAGACCCACATCGGTGGTCTGCTTGACGGCCTCATAGGTCAGCGTGCCTGAGCGGGATACAACGCCGACCGAGCCGCGCTTGTGGATGTGGCCGGGCATGATGCCGATTTTGCAGGCATCCGGAGTGATAACACCTGGGCAGTTCGGGCCGATCAGACGCGAGTTTGAGCCTTCCAGCGCGCGCTTGACCTTCATCATGTCCAGAACCGGGATGCCTTCGGTGATGCAGACGATCACTTCCATCTCGGCATCAATCGCTTCGAGGATCGAGTCTGCCGCAAAGGGCGGCGGCACATAGATCACGCTGGCATTGGCTTCGGTCACATGCTTGGCCTCGTGGACCGAGTTGAACACGGGCAGGCCCAGATGCTCCATCCCGCCTTTGCCGGGGGTCACGCCACCGACCATCTTGGTGCCATACGCAATGGCCTGTTCGCTGTGGAATGTGCCCTGCGAGCCGGTAAAGCCCTGACAGATCACTTTGGTATTTTCATCGATGAGGACTGCCATCTGGCGTTCTCCTTTGTAGGGCGGGCTTCAGCCCGCCAAAATCTTGGGAAAGGTGGGCTGAAGCCCAGCCTACGGGATGACACTCAGCCTTTGACCGCCTTCACAATCTTCTCGGCACCGTCTTTCAGGTTGTCCGCCGCGATCACGTCGAGGCCAGAGGTGTTGATGATCTCTTTGCCCTTTTCGACATTCGTACCTTCCAGACGCACAACCAGCGGCACCTGCAGGCCGACCTCTTTGACGGCAGCAACAACGCCCTCGGCGATGACGTCACAGCGCATGATGCCGCCGAAGATGTTAACCAGAATACCTTTGACCTGCGGGTCCGAAGTGATGATCTTGAACGCCTCGGTAACTTTCTCTTTGGTGGCACCGCCGCCCACATCAAGGAAGTTGGCAGGCTCAGCCCCATAAAGCTTGATGATATCCATCGTCGCCATCGCCAGACCAGCACCGTTAACCATGCAGCCGATCTCACCATCCAGGGCGATGTAGTTCAGGTCGTATTTCGACGCTTCCAGTTCCTTGGGGTCTTCCTCGGTCGTGTCGCGCAGCTCGGCAATGTCCGGGTGGCGATAAACCGCGTTGCCGTCAAAGCCGACCTTGGCGTCCAGTACCTTCAGGTCGCCACTGTCGGAAACGATCAGCGGGTTGATCTCCAGCATCTCCATGTCTTTCTCGACGAATGCGGCGTAGAGCTGGCTCATCAGCTTGACGCATTGCTTGACCTGTGCGCCTTGCAGACCCAGCGAAAACGCGATGCGGCGACCGTGGTAAGGCTGATAGCCCGTCGCAGGGTCAACCGAGAAGGACAGGATTTTCTCGGGCGTCGCTGCGGCCACTTCTTCAATGTCCATGCCGCCTTCGGTCGAGCAGACAAACGAGATGCGGCTGGTCTGGCGATCCACTAGCAGGGCTAGGTAGAGTTCGCGTTCGATGCCGGACCCGGCTTCAACATAGATGCGGTTGACCTGTTTGCCCGCGGGGCCGGTCTGATGTGTGACCAGCGTGCGGCCTAGCATCTTTTTGGCTTCTTCGGCGGCCTCTTCCACCGACTTGGTCAGACGGACACCGCCCTTTTCACCGGCGTCGGCTTCTTTGAAGCTGCCTTTACCGCGCCCACCTGCGTGGATTTGCGCTTTTACAACCCATAAAGGGCCATCCAGTTCACCGGCTGCGGTTTTGGCTTCCTCGGCGCGCAAAACCGCGCGACCGTCGGAGACCGGAGCGCCATAGCTGCGCAAAAGAGCTTTGGCCTGATATTCGTGAATGTTCATCGAAATTGTCCCGTCTGACTACGATTACCCTGTTATAGGCGTGTATAAGCGCCAAAATTAAAGAGTTTTTTGACGTGTCACGGGAAATTGCCGAAGATTTTCAGAATTTGTGATCACAGGTTTTTGGGGCGTGATCACAAACCCGGATCAATTAAAGAATCACCATTCAGCTATGGAGATTGCTGAATTGAATTTCCGAAAGCTAAGTTGGATACATACGAGCCAACGAACAATCGGACAACTGGGATTGGACAAATTCTCGATCAGCTTCGTTTAGTAAATTAAATGAAGCCTGCTGTGCTTTGGTTGCATATTCTGGAAATGTAGTGTGCCCAGTACCAAAATGGCGAGCGCTTTCCTGACGAACTTCCACATGCCTGGATTTGCGCTTCAAGAAGACAGAGAGCCTTTCCGCTATTCGATCTGGATCAAGAACTATGTCTTCATAGCGCACAATGTGCGTCCGGGAGTATTGTGTACTGAGCCAATGATAACTGTTTAGTTTCTCGGCCAATAGTTGAATCGGATTATCCAAAAACCTGGTGCTCAGCATGTCGCGGGATCTTGCTACCCATGGTGAACGGATAAATTCGGAAAAGTCACTGGGCGTAGGCGTCATTCTGTGAAACGGGTTGCGTTGCATAGAATACAACCAACTTGCGGGATGCCTCATCAGACAGATCACATGGCAGCCCTGCGGTTGGGCAAAATCCGTCAGAAAGAGTTTTGTTGCAGCGGCGTGTTTCCAACCGCCATTTTCCGGAATTGCTAAAAGATGATTTTCATCCAGCATCGCCTCGCGAATTGAGCGACGCAAAGGTCGGCGGTCAAATCTGCTCAGATAGCGTCTCTGCCAACGTCGGAGATGACCTTCATTTGGGAAAATTTGGGCATCGAAATTGGTATCAAGAAAGCTGTGAAGAAAATTTGTTCCTGAGTTTCGTTCGCCGAGGATCTTCAGGGTTACTTTTTGGTTTTGTTCTTCCATCAAACCGTCTGCTCTCAGCGACCCAATTCTATCAGACCACCAGCCAACATACATATCGAATTGGTCCGCGCAAACAGAACCTACTATGAAGTGTTATTGGCGGGTGACTTTCACCTTGCAAATCAAAAGAAAACGGCCTCCGAAAACCGGAGGCCGGGCCAAAAATGGTTTATATCCTCAGCCGTTCAATGAGCTGTCGATGCCCTTGCAAGCCTCGATCAGACCCTTTACGGCATTGACCGAGTTGTCGAAACCGGCCTGCTCTTCTTCGTTCAGCTTGATGTTGACGACCCGTTCGACGCCGCCGGCACCGATCACGGTAGGAACGCCGACATACATGCCTTCTACTCCAAGCTCGCCATCGCAATAAGCGGCGCAAGGCAGAACACGTTTCTGGTCTTTCAGATAGGCCTCGGCCATTTCAATCGCCGAAGTGGCGGGCGCGTAGAAGGCCGACCCGGTTTTCAACAGGCCAACGATTTCAGCACCGCCGTCACGGGTGCGCTGAACGATGGCGTCCAGTTTTTCTTGTGTGGTCCAGCCCATCTCAACCAGATCAGGCAGCGGGATACCGGCGACGGTCGAGTAACGAACCGACGGCACCATGGTGTCGCCGTGGCCACCCAGAACAAACGCTGTGACGTCGCGCATCGAGACGTTAAACTCTTCCGACAGGAAGTGTGCAAAACGGCCCGAATCCAGAACGCCCGCCATGCCGCAAACCTTGTTATGCGGCAGGCCCGAGAATTCACGTAAGGCCCAGACCATCGCGTCCAGCGGGTTGGTGATGCAGATGACGAACGCGTCAGGCGCATTGGCGGCGATGCCTTCGCCAACCGATTTCATGACTTTCAGGTTGATGCCCAGCAGATCATCGCGGCTCATGCCCGGCTTGCGCGGCACGCCAGCGGTGACGATGCAGACGTCGGCGCCCGCGATATCCTCGTAGGATTGGGTGCCTTTCAACTTGGCGTCGAACCCTTCGGAGGGGCCGGATTCGGCGATATCCAGCGCCTTGCCTTCCGGGGTGCCTTCGGCGATGTCGAACAGGACAACGTCACCGAGTTCCTTCATTGCAGCGAGGTGGGCGAGCGTGCCGCCGATCTGACCTGCGCCGATCAGCGCGATCTTGGGTCTGGCCATTTGGAATATCTCCGATGGGTTTTGAAATCGCGGTTTTGCTAGTCGTAAATGCGGCGTCGCGCAAGCCTCCTGCGGCGCGGCATGCCACCGCATACCGTTTGCATGTCATGTGCTGATTGCGCTAAACCGCCTGTGACTCATGCATATTTCCGGGGCGCCAGATGTTCGAAATGAACCTGATGTTTTTTGCCGTGGCGATCCCAGCAGTGATCTTCGCGGGTATCTCGAAAGGTGGGTTCGGCTCGGGCGTGGCCTTTGCGTCGTCGTCGATTCTGGCGCTGATCCTGACGCCTGGGCAGGCTTTGGCGTTGATGCTTCCGATCCTCATGGTGATCGATGTCGCCACGTTAAAGCCCTACTGGAAACGCTGGAACTGGCCGGATTCGCGTCTGCTGATTCTGGGTGCAGTGCCCGGCATTGCGTTGGGCGCGTGGCTCTATCGTGTGACCGATGACGATCTGCTGCGTCTGCTGATTGGCGGGATATCGGTCGGCTTTGTGATCTGGCATGTTGCCCAGACAAGTGGCTGGGTACGCGGCTTTGCCAACCACCTGCCGCCTTCGGCAGGATTGTTTGCCGGGCTGGTTGCCGGGTTCACCAGCTTTGTCAGCCATGCAGGCGGTCCGCCCGCCGCCGTCTATCTGCTGTCCCAACGCCTGACGAAAACCGAATTTCAGGCCTCAACCGTACTGGTCTTCTGGGTGATCAATGCCGTGAAATTCGTACCGTTCGCCTATCTGGGTCTATTCACATGGCACACGGCACTAGCCGATCTGTTGCTAACCCCGTTTGCGATCCTCGGGGCCTGGCTCGGCGTCCGGGCACATTTCATGCTGTCCGAACGCCTGTTCTTTGGCATCGCCTATGTCCTGCTAACACTGACTGGCAGTAAATTGATCTGGGACGCATTGGTCTAAGCGTTGGGCGGCAATGCCTCAGCTAGCTCCTCAAAGGATTGGCCCGAGGCGAGCAGGCAGGTCACTCCCTCGGGCAAGGTCACAACAATGGTCCAACTGCCGGTTCGATCCGAGGCAAAAACCTCCATCACCGCCCCTTGACGCGCAATCCCGATGCCGCGCCGGGTTTCGCCATAGGCCTTTGCCAAACGCTTGATCACATCCTCGCGCGGCGCGCAGTTCTGAGCGCTGACCTGTTGCGCAGCCAACACCATGATGCCCAACCCAATCGTCAATTTCAGCAAGATGGTCTTCATCGGTCATCCCTTTCGATTCCTTCTTGAAAACAGCGTGCTGCAGGCTGAAAGAAATTGCGTTAAGGCAACGAGCGTTGCGTCACGATGCCAGAATGCTGCGCTGCGGCGATTTTGTGCTTGAACTTTCCGTCAAAAAATGCCCCATTCCGCGCAACATTATTTCAATGGGAGAGTCCCGTGGATCCGCGCCAACGCCCTTATCGTTCTGTTCTTTATATCCCCGGCTCGCGTGATCGGGCGCTGGATAAAGCGCGCACGCTGCCGGTGGATGCCATCATCTTTGATCTTGAAGACGCGGTTGCAGCTGATGAGAAAGAGAACGCGCGCGAAACGCTCAAGGAAGCGTTGGCCGCCGGCGGGTACGGCGTGCGGGTCAAGATCGTGCGGATCAACAGTTTGGATACCGAATGGGGTCGCGCCGATGCCGAAGCTGTGCGTGAGATGGATGCGGACGCCGTTCTTCTGCCCAAGGTAAACTCGGCTGCGGATGTGGATGCGCTGGCGGTGATCACCGGTGATCTGCCGATCTGGGCCATGATGGAAACCCCACGCGGCATGTTGAACGCGGCCGAAATTGCCGCACATCCGCTGATGGCGGGCTTCGTCATGGGGACCAACGATCTGGCGAAAGAGCTGCAGACGCGTTTCCGCCCCGACCGACTGCCGATGATGACCTCGCTGGGCCTGTGCCTGCTGGCCGCAAAGGCCGAAGGGCTGATCATCGTGGATGGCGTCTATAATGCGTTCAAGGACACTGACGGTCTGGAAGCCGAATGTGCCCAGGGCCGCGATATGGGCTTCGATGGCAAGACTCTGATCCACCCCGCGCAGGTCGAGATTGCGAATACTGCCTTTGCGCCTTCGGACACCGAGATAGAATTAGCCCGCCGCCAGATCGCAGCCTTTGAAGAGACCGAGGCACAAGGTCAAGGGGTCGCTGTTGTCGATGGCAAGATTGTTGAAAACCTACACGTTGTAACTGCCCGTGAAACTCTGGCAAAAGCAGAGGCGATAACAGCTTTGCAAGCGGGGTAAGCCAGCATGGGCTTTGTTCTTCTGATCCTTGGTGTGGCGCTTTGGTGGGCCGCACATCTGTTCAAACGTGTGATGCCGGAACGCCGTGCCGCCATGGGCAATGCGGGCAAGGGCGTCGTGGCGCTGGCTCTGGTCGGTGCGATCCTGCTGATGATTTTCGGCTATCGCATGACCGATTTCATCTATGTCTGGGCGCCGCCAACCTTCCTGATTCACGTCAACAACCTGTTGATGTTGATCGCGTTCTACATGATGAGCCCGGCAGGACAGAAAGGCCGTCTGCTGAATGGAATGCGCCACCCGATGCTGGGCGGCTTCAAGCTTTGGGCCTTTGCGCATTTGCTGGTGAATGGCGATCTGGCTTCGATTGTGCTGTTTGGCGGTTTACTGGCCTGGGCCGTAGTCGAGGTGATCGTCATCAACAAATCCGAGCCCGACTGGACCCCGGCTGAGCCAGGCACCTATGGCAAAGATGCGATGTTCTTTGCTGGCTCTATCGTGCTGCTGGGCATCGTGGGCTACATTCACGGGCTGGTTGGCCCATCTCCGTTCGGTGGATAAGGGACCAAATCAATGGCGAAACTTTATCGTTTGTTGACCGAGGAAGACACATCGGCCTTCTGCCACAAGGTCTCGGACGCAATGGCGAAAGGGTGGGAGCTGTATGGCAATCCCTCCTACGCCTTTGACACTGCAAATAGCGTGATGCGCTGCGCACAGGCTGTGACCAAAGAGGTTGCCGCTGATTACACCCCCGACATGAAACTGGGACAGCAATAATGGCAAAAACCAATCCGGGTAACTTTTTTGAGGATTATTCTGTCGGGCAGGTGCTGCATCACGCTGTGCCGCGTACCGTGACAGATGGCGAGCGTGCATTGTATCACGCGCTCTACCCGGCGCGCCACGCGCTCTATTCTTCGGATGAGTTTGCCCGGAATTGCGGTCTGCCCCAAAGCCCGATTGATGATCTGGCGGCCTTTCATGTGGTGTTCGGCAAAACGGTTCCCGATAACTCGCTGAATGCCGTGGCCAATCTGGGCTATGCCGAGGGTCGCTGGCTGCAACCGGTCTATCCCGGCGATACACTGCGCGCCGAATCCGAGGTGATCGGCCTCAAGCAGAACTCAAACGGCAAGACCGGGGTGGTCTGGGTTCGTACGCGCGGGCTGAACCAGCGTGATGAAGTGGTGATCGAATATGTGCGCTGGGTGATGGTGCGCAAATCGAACATCGACGCACCAGCGCCTGAGACTGTTGTGCCCGACCTGAAGAAGGTACTGGATGTAGGCGATCTGGTGGTGCCGCAGGGCCTCGATTTCTCGAAATACGATTTTGTACAATCCGGTGAAAACCACCGCTGGGATGCGTACAACACGGGAGAAACGATCGATCACGTCGATGGCGTGACCATCGAAGAGGCCGAGCACATGTTGGCCACGCGCCTTTGGCAGAACACGGCCAAAGTGCATTTCGACCTCACCTTCCGCCCCGAAGGTCGCCTGATCTATGGCGGTCACGTGATCTCGATGGCGCGTGCCTTGTCGTTTAATGGTTTGGCGAATGCTCAGATGATCGTTGGCCTGAATGGCGGAGCCCACGCCAACCCATGTTTTGCAGGCGACACGATCAAGGTCTGGTCCGAGGTTCTGGACAAGGCCGAGACCGGAACACCGGGTATTGGTGCGCTGCGGTTGCGGCTTGTGGCGACCAAGGGTGGGGAGCCATTTGAGCTGCGCAATGAGGATGGGAAATACCTGCCCAACGTGCTGTTGGATCTGGATTACTGGGCCTTGATGCCCATGTAAGTCGGGCTGCCCGTTTGCTGACATTGAAGTGATCGCGGTCGGTGAAATCCGTGCTAGGCTCGGCGTATGACGATGTTACGCGCACTCATGGTCAGTTTGTTTCTGGCACCGCAAGCATTTGCCTGCGATCTTGCACTTGCTCTGGCCGTCGATGTGTCAGGCTCGGTGGATTCCGAGGAATATCGCATCCAGATGGACGGCCTTGCCGCAGGGCTGCGTGATCCCATTGTTTCCGAGGCGTTGGTGCGTGGGCAGGCCCGGCTTATGCTGGTTCAATGGACTGGTAGTTCGCGCCAAAGGATCACGATCCCATGGACCCGGATCGACAGCTTTGCCACTTTGGACGATTTTGCCGAACAGGTCGCTGCTGATCCGCGTGTCTGGCGTAATTTCTCTACAGCAATCGGTGAGGCGCTTGAGATGACCGTGACAAGCTTCGACGAGGTGCGCGATTGCAAAAGACATCTGATTGATCTTTCAGGTGACGGAATTTCGAATGAAGGTATCGAACCTTCGACGATCCACGCCAAATTGCGTGAGAGTGGAATCACAGTGAACGCGATTGCTATAGAAGAAAGCGAACCGGACCTGACAGCCTATTTCTTCGAGAATGTTATCGTGGGTGAGGGGGCCTTTGTCGTCTCTGCCGCGGGCTTTGCTGACTACCCTGAGCGTATTCGCAAAAAGCTTTTGCGCGAGGTGACGCAGCAGACTGCAGGGCTGTCTCAAACTCAGCCATAGATTCGTGATCACATTGCTTTTCCGTTGAAAACGCTAACATTGGTGGTATCGAATGTATTTTGTGATCACGAGATTATTTTGTGTGATCACAAATACTGCTTATAAGCGATTTTGCGTTAAATTCACTGGATTTTGCACCTGCAGCGCGTGACAGAGTCGTAAAAAACAGTAAAACGTTCGGTAGCCAACCGAAAAGGAGCCAACATGGCCGATGTAAATCGGGGCAAACGCCCGCTCTCTCCGCATTTGACGATCTATCGTCCGCAGATGACGTCCATTTCTTCGATTATGGTGCGCATCACGGGTCTAGCGTCCTTTGGTTTGGCATTGTTGGTCGTCTGGTGGTTGCTGGCGGCAGCTACATCGGCAGGCGCCTATGACCTGATCAATGGTCTGATGACCAGTTTCCTGGGCGATCTGGTCATGTTCGGCGCAGCGTGGGCAATTTTTTATCACATGCTGGGCCGTTTGCGGCATGTCATCTGGGATCTCGGATATTGCGTGAATGTCGAAGTGTCCGAGAAGATGGGCATTGGCATGTTTGTTCTGGCGACGGTTCTTGCCTTGATCACAGCCGTGGCGCTTTAGAGGGAGGTTGGTATGCAGTTTCTAACAGACCGTAAACGCGCACAGGGCATGGGAGCCGGACGCGCAGGTACACATCATCATTGGCAGATGATGCTCAGCTCAGCGGCGCTGGTCATTCTTGTTCCGCTGTTTGTATTCACCTTCGGGCGCGCGTTGGGTGGCACCTACGAAGAAGCTCTGGCGTATTACAGCCGACCGTTCCCGGCGATTGTCATGGGTCTGACACTTGTCGTCGTCGTCCCGCATCTGTTGCGTGAAGCGCAGGAAGCGATTGAGGACTATGTGCATGGCGTTGCCGAAAAGCTGGCGCTGATGGCCGCGCGGGCTTTTGCATACACATTGATTGCTGCGGGTCTTTTTGCGCTCGCGCGTCTGGCCCTCGGATATGCGCAGTAAGGAACAAGAACGATGACAGCAGCATATGAATACGAAACCCACGAATATGACGTGGTTGTTGTTGGTGCCGGTGGTGCGGGTCTGCGGGCCACATTGGGTATGGCGGAACAGGGTTTGCGTACGGCCTGTGTGACCAAGGTTTTCCCGACCCGTTCGCATACGGTGGCGGCACAGGGCGGTATCGCCGCGTCCTTGTCTAACATGGGGCCGGACCATTGGCAGTGGCATATGTATGACACGGTCAAAGGCTCAGATTGGCTGGGCGATACGGATGCGATGGAATATCTCGCGCGCGAGGCTCCAAAGGCCGTCTATGAGCTGGAACATTATGGTGTGCCATTCAGCCGGACCGAAGAAGGCAAGATCTATCAGCGCCCATTTGGTGGCCACACCACCGAATTTGGCGAAGGCCCGGCCGTGCAGCGGACCTGTGCCGCCGCCGACCGGACGGGCCATGCGATCCTGCATACGCTCTATGGTCAGTCGCTAAAGAACAATGCCGAGTTCTACATCGAGTATTTCGCAATCGACTTGATCATGTCCGAAGACGGGCAATGTCAGGGCGTCGTCTGCTGGAAGCTGGACGATGGTACGATGCACGTCTTTAACGCCAAGATGGTGGTGCTGGCAACCGGTGGCTATGGCCGGGCCTATTTCAGCGCGACGTCGGCCCATACCTGCACCGGTGACGGTGGCGGTATGGTTGCCCGCGCCGGACTGGCGCTGCAGGATATGGAGTTCGTGCAGTTCCACCCGACCGGCATCTATGGCTCGGGCTGCCTGATCACCGAAGGCGCGCGGGGTGAGGGCGGTTACCTGACCAACTCGGAAGGTGAGCGGTTCATGGAGCGCTATGCGCCTCAGTACAAGGATCTCGCACCCCGCGATTATGTCTCGCGCTCGATGACCATGGAAATCCGTGAGGGTCGTGGCCATGGCGAGAATGGCGATCACATCCACCTGAACCTCAGCCACCTGCCCGCCGAAGCTCTGGCCGAACGCCTGCCGGGCATCTCGGAATCCGCGCGCGTATTTGCGGGTGTCGACGTCACCAAAGAGCCGATCCCGGTTCTGCCGACCGTGCATTACAACATGGGTGGTATCCCGACGAACTACTGGGGTGAGGTTCTGAATCCGACAGCCGACAACCCGACCGGTGTGGTTCCGGGGCTGATGGCAGTGGGTGAAGCAGGCTGTGCCTCGGTCCACGGGGCGAACCGCCTGGGGTCTAACTCGCTGATCGACCTCGTGGTCTTTGGCCGTGCAGCCGCGATCCGTGCCGGTAAGGTCGTGGATGCAGACGCACCGAACCCGGTGCTGAACCAGGCATCGGTCGACAAGGCGTTCGATCGGTTCGACGCAATGCGTAACGCGAGCGGGTCGATCCCGACAGCGGACCTGCGGCTAGAGATGCAGAAGACCATGCAAGAGGATGCGGCAGTCTTCCGGACCTCAAAGACCATGGCCGAAGGTGTCGAGAAGATGACCGCAATTGCGGCCAAGATGGATGACCTGAAAGTTTCGGACCGTAGCCTCGTGTGGAACAGTGACCTGATGGAAACTCTGGAATTGACGAACCTGATGCCAAGCGCGCTGGCAACCATCGTCGGCGCCGAAGCGCGCAAGGAATCCCGCGGCGCCCACGCGCACGAGGATTTCACCGAGCGTGATGACGATAACTGGCGCGTTCATACCGTCAGCCGCGTTGACAGCAACAAAGTCGATCTCAGCTATCGCCCGGTCATCGTCGACCCGCTGACCACCGAAGATCAAGGCGGCATCAGCCTCAAGAAAATCGCGCCCAAGGCGCGGACGTTCTAAGGAGAGGAACCCATGGTACAACTGACCCTCCCCAAGAATTCCCGGATCACCACCGGTAAAACCTGGCCCAAGCCCGAAGGCGCGACCAATGTGCGCAAGTTTCAGATCTATCGCTGGAACCCGGATGATGGCCAGAACCCGCGCGTCGATACCTATTTCGTAGATATGGATACTTGCGGCCCGATGGTTCTGGACGCGCTGATCAAGATCAAAAACGAGATCGACCCGACCCTGACTTTCCGCCGGTCCTGCCGTGAGGGCATCTGTGGCTCCTGCGCGATGAACATCGACGGGATCAACACGCTGGCCTGTATCTATGGCATGGATGAGATCAAGGGCGACGTGAAAATCTATCCACTGCCGCATATGCCGGTGGTCAAGGATCTGATCCCGGATCTGACGCATTTTTATGCACAGCACGCCTCGATCATGCCGTGGCTGGAAACCAAGACCAACCGTCCGGCAAAAGAGTGGAAGCAGTCCATAGAAGATCGCAAAAAGCTGGATGGTCTCTATGAGTGCGTGATGTGCGCCAGTTGCTCGACCTCGTGCCCCAGCTATTGGTGGAACGGCGACCGCTATCTTGGCCCTGCAGCGCTGCTGCACGCGTACCGTTGGATCATCGACAGCCGGGATGAGGCGACAGGTGAGCGTCTGGACGAGCTGGAAGATCCGTTCAAGCTGTATCGCTGTCACACCATCATGAACTGCGCTAAGACCTGCCCCAAGGGTTTGAACCCGGCAAAGGCGATTGCAGAGATCAAAAAGATGATGGTCGACCGTGCGGTCTGATCGTACACTAAATCAACGCACTTGCCGGGTTGCGGCAAGTGCATGACGCCTCTGCAAAACTATGCGATGTGTTTATTCCCCTGCGGTTCTAACTTTGCTGCAGGGAGGAGTGATGAGTTCGAAAAGAGGTCACTCCGATGAGCACGCAAAACAAAAAACACGACGCCGCCAAAGCTCTGGAACTGCTGGAGCAAGCCTGGGCCTACTATACGCCCGAGCCCAAAGTTCCGGCCAAAGACGAAACACCAGAATTGTTTGAATACGCAAACGCAGCCTGACCTTGTCGGCTTGAAAAATTCGACACAATAGGCAATGCAGAGCTATGCCCGTTCTATTGCTTCTGCTCGCCGCTGGCGTATTTGCCTATTTTTTCTGGCGGTCCCGCACGTCGTCTCTGACGCGCGACTGCAGGTGGCGGCAACATCGAAGCGAGGGCCAGTGGCGCTGCGCGTATTGTGGTGCGGTTTCAAAATCTGATGTCGAGCCTGCGCAGTGTCTGAAAGTGCAATAGCTGTGGTTTGGGGTTCCCCACCGGGCCGAACTGCGCCACTCTCAGCCCATGTCAGAATCTCGGAACACGCCCCGCCCACCCGCTGATGCAGATGCGCGCCGCGCGATTGCGCCCGTTATTTGCTACCCCAATGACGGGCTGCCAAAGCCCGATCTCGGGCTTTATCAAACTGCGCGTGATGGAGCGAAAAAGACGGGCGAGATGCTGGTACCGCCACGAGAAGCTCGGTGCTTTGAGGTCCCTGCCGGGCATTTCTTTCGGATCACTTCTGTTGAAGGATCGCAGGTTGGCGATTTGAACCTGTGGAACCTCAACGACCTGACCGAGCGGTTTTATTCCGGCAAGACACGCGCGTTGCATGGCACGCATATCACCTTAGGTGAGCGCATGTGGTCGAGCTTTCCACATATGCGACCGATGGCGACGATCATTGCAGACACTCTGGGGTGGTACGGGATCGATGATTTCGGCGGGTCGGTGCATGATGTGATCGGGACCCGATGCGATCCCTATACCGGTAATTTGCTGTCCGGGTCGCAGTACCATCACTGTTGCCATTCGAACCTGACGCGTGCGCTGGCGGATCATATGGGCATCTCTTTGGCCGAAGCCGAGCCTGCCGTGCATGATGTGTTGAATGTGTTCATGTGCACCGGGTTCACGCGGGACACGGGTCAATACTTCATGAAGGCGTCACCCGTGCGACCTGGTGATTATCTTGAGTTTTTTGCCGAGATCGACTTGCTTGGAAATCTCAGCGCGTGCCCCGGCGGCGATTGCTCGTCGGAGCACTCATCGGATACGGCGGCGTGTTATCCCTTGCTGGTGGAGACATTCGCCCCGACCGAGGGTGCCCTGGAAGGATGGAACAGCCCTGCGCGCAACGGATATGATGGCACGCATGGGCGCTAAGCTCCGGTATTGTTCAACCGTCTGGAAACGCTGCTTGAAGCGCAATCTCAACCATCTCGCCAAAGCTGCTTTCCCGATCCGAGGAGGGCAGGGCTTCGCCGGTCAGCAAGTGGTCTGAAACTGTGAGCACCGCCAACGCCCGGCATTTGTGACGTGCAGCGAGGATATAAAGCTCAGCCGCTTCCATCTCGACCCCTAAAATGCCATGGCGAACCATTTGTTCGTTCAGGTCTGGACGCTCATCGTAGAAAACATCTGACGAATAGATGCCTCCCACATGAGTCGGTGAACTTTTGGACTGCGCCGCTTGCGCCGCGGCCTGCAGTAATCCCCAATCGGCGCAAGGGGCGAAGTTCATCTCTTTCATGATGCCGCGCGACGGCGTGCTGAGCGTGGTTGAGGTCATCGCCAGAATGACATCACGCACATTCACGCTTTCCTGCATGCCACCACAAGAACCGATCCGGATCAGTGTTTTTGCACCATAGTCGCGGATCAGTTCGTTCACATAGATTGAAAGGGAAGGCATCCCCATGCCGCTGCCTTGAATCGTAACACGGTTTCCTTTCCAGGTGCCGGTAAATCCCAACATGCCGCGTACTTCGTTGACCAGCTTAACATCATCCAGAAATGTCTCAGCCGCCCATTTCGCGCGATAGGGATCGCCTGGCAAAAGAACAGTTTCGGCGATATCCCCTATTTTGGCTCCAATATGAATTGTCATTTTGGCATTACCTCAACTCAGATCTCGAGGTCAGAAATATCGATGCCTGCATTCAGAGCGTCGTGAACCCATTGCGGTTTACGACCGCGTCCTGTCCAGGTTTGTGTTGGGTCGTTAGGGTTTTGGTACTTTGGCTTGGCCTTAGAGCCTTTCGCCGATTTTGAACCATCGCCCGACAATTCAGATAGCGAGAAGCCAAACTCGGCTGCAGCCTCTTGGGCCGCCTTCAATGCCGCTTTTCGCTCTCGCGTTTCAGCGCCTATGAGTGCCTTTTCGACCTGATCGCGCAATTTGAGCAATTCTTTGCGCGACATTTTCTCTAGATCGATTGCCATTTATCTCTCCAATCCGGTTATTCCGCTGCAGAACGCAATGGGAATTCAATTTATCCGAATATCTCTATTCCATCCAATTGGGAATTAGAATTGGAAATTCATTTTTTTATTTCTACTCAGCCGCGATTTCCTTGGGGTCAACCAAGGTTACAATATCACCCATGATCAAATTTAATTCGAAGTTCTTTGGGGTATAGATTTTAGCCACCCCCATGGAACGCAATTGCTCTGCATCTTCATCGGGAATAATGCCGCCTACGATGACAGGTATGTCGCTCAGACCCGCTTCGGTCAGACGCGTCATCACGTCCTTGACCAGCGGCAGGTGGCTACCCGAAAGAATGGACAGACCAATCACATGTGCATTGGTCTCTTGGACCGCTGACACGATTTCCTCTGGCGTAAGACGAATACCTTCATAGCTGATATCCATTCCACAATCGCGTGCGCGGAAGGCAATCTGTTCGGCTCCGTTCGAGTGGCCGTCCAAACCGGGCTTGCCGACAAGGAACTTCAAGCGGCGTCCAAGACGGTCGCTGACTGCATCAACGGCGGCGCGCAAATCCTCCAACCCTTCGGTTTTGTTCGAAACCGAACCGGAAACACCTGTCGGCCCACGATAGGTGCCGTATGCTTTGCGCATCTCTTCCGCCCATTCACCGGTTGTAACCCCGGCCTTGGCCGCGGCTATTGAAGGTTCCATCACATTAGCACCTGATTGCGCCGCTTCGCGTAAGGCCTGCAGCGCGGCGCTAACCGCAGCGTTATCCCGCACTGTCCGCCAGTCATTGAGCCGCCCGATCTGTTCCTGTTCAACCGCCGGGTCGACAACCATGATGCCGCCATCTTCAGTTTGCAGGGGTGAGGCCTCACCTTCGGTCCATTTATTGACCCCAACAACAACGGTCTCGTTGCGTTCAATCCGGTTCAGGCGTTCGGCGTTGGATTCGACCAGGCGGGATTTCATGTATTCGATCGACGCAACAGCGCCACCCATCGACTCGAGGTTGGCCAATTCGGCCCGCGCGCCATTCTTGAGTTCTTCGACTTTGGCATCGACTACCGGGTTGCCGTCGAACAGATCGCCATATTCCAGCAGGTCGGTTTCATAGGCGAGAATCTGTTGCATCCGCATCGACCATTGCTGATCCCAAGGGCGCGGCAGACCCAGCGCTTCATTCCAGGCGGGCAATTGAACCGCGCGGGCGCGGGCGCGTTTTGACAGGGTGACCGCCAGCATTTCGATCAGAATGCGATAGACGTTGTTTTCCGGCTGCTGTTCAGTCAACCCCAGCGAGTTCACCTGAACGCCGTAGCGAAAGCGGCGGAACTTGGGGTCTTCGACACCATAGCGTCGCTGCAGAATCTCATCCCAAAGATCCACAAATGCGCGCATTTTGCACATTTCGGTGACAAACCGGATGCCCGCATTCACAAAAAACGAAATCCGTCCGCAGAGTGCGGGGAAGTCTTCTGCTGGAACGCGCGGGCGCAGTTCGTCCAGAACCGCGATGGCGGTGGCCAGCGCATAGGCCAGCTCTTGCTCGGGCGTCGCGCCTGCCTCTTGCAGGTGGTACGAGCACACGTTCATCGGGTTCCATTTGGGCACGTTTTCGTAGCAATACTCGGCCACGTCCGCGATCATCTTCAGGGATGGCTTGGGCGGGCATACATAGGTGCCGCGGCTCAGGTATTCCTTAATCAGATCGTTCTGGACGGTGCCCTGCAGTTTCGAGACATCAGCCCCCTGTTCCTCGGCCACCGCGATATAAAGCGCCAAAAGCCAAGGAGCTGTGGCATTGATCGTCATCGAGGTGTTCATCTGTTCCAGCGGGATTTGATCGAACAGATTCCGCATA
This sequence comes from Ruegeria sp. CL5, assembly GCF_056536485.1. Lineage (NCBI taxonomy): Bacteria > Pseudomonadati > Pseudomonadota > Alphaproteobacteria > Rhodobacterales > Roseobacteraceae > Ruegeria > Ruegeria sp. CL5. Next base: position 116,454 of record NZ_JBQFPS010000007.1, on the reverse strand, counting down.
TCCCCCAGATGGCAGATCGGCACACCGACCTTACCAACCTCTCCACGCGCCAACGTATGGTCGCTGTCATATCCGGTTTGGGTTGGCAGATCGAAAGCCACAGATAGTCCGGTCTGGCCTTTAGCCAGGTTTGCACGATAAAGCGCGTTTGACGCTTTGGCCGTCGAGTGACCGGCATAGGTACGGATGAGCCAGGGGCGGTCTTTCTGCAACTGCGTCATGGGTCGGGCCTCGCGGATCAGTGAGTAACAAAATTACGTTCTATAGGCATAAATCGCAATTTTCAGTACATGTCAATTCGCTGCGTTGCGGCATCACAAGTTTCTTCAGATTGTGGGTGTTCGCGATTGATGGCACTGTGCCCAAATGATGCAGACTGTGGAAATTCCGATTTGGTTGTTTGTACTGATTGTGCTGTTTGCCACGGTCACCTTTGCCTCGCATTTCTTGTTTCCATCAGTGCGGTGGTTTTTCCGCCGCCGCCTTGAACGTGCTGTTGCGCGGCTGAACAAGCGCCTGCAGCGTCCGATCCAGCCGTTCAAACTGGCCGGGCGCCACGATATGATTCAGCGGCTTATCTATGACCCTCAAGTCAGCAAGGCCGTACAGAAGCATGCCAAAGAGGAGGGTGTGCCCGATGCCGTCGCCTCGGAACAGGCCCAACGCTACGCTCGAGAGATTGCTCCTTCTTTTTCGACAGTTGCGTATTTCAGCATAGCCATCCGATTTGCGCGAATGCTGAGCAACGCGTTCTACAAGGTCCAGTTGGGGTATGAAGACAAGTCGGCCCTAGACAATATCGATCCCGAAGCCACAGTCGTTTACGTCATGAACCACCGCAGCAATATGGACTATGTGCTTGTTACCTATCTGGCGGCGGAACATTCGACACTTTCCTACGCTGTGGGCGAATGGGCCCGTGTTTGGCCGCTGAGTCGTTTGATACGTGCAATGGGGGCCTACTTCATTCGACGTAAATCGGGCAGCGATTTGTATCGTCAGGTGCTGGCAAGCTATGTGCGTCACGCGACCGAAGCGGGTGTTACACAGGCCATGTTCCCAGAGGGCGGGTTGAGCCTGACAGGTAAACTGGGCCGCCCTAAGCTGGGTTTGCTCAAATACATCATCGATGGCGTGGATCCGAAGGGGCGGGATGTTGTATTCGTACCTGTCGCCCTGAATTACGATCGCGTTTTGGAAGATACAGTCCTGACGGCTGCGGCGCAGGACAGTGAACGCCGGTTTCGTGCACGTATTGGGGTCATCACGCGCTGGACACTAAAGCAAATCTGGCGGCGTCTTGTTGGGCGTTACAAAAAGTTTGGGATTGCATCAGTCCAATATGCAACGCCGATATCCTTAAAGGAATTTCGCGCTTCGCATGAACGGGATTTGACGACTGATTTGGCGCGCGAGCTCATGCGTAGAATCGGCGCTGCGATACCCTTTGTGCCGGTCCCCGCAGCTTGTCGGCTGCTGCAGGACGAAGGGCAGATGTCAGAAGAGGACCTGAAATCTCGATTGCTGGAAATGGGTGGTAAAGCCGTCGCCAACGGCGAAGGTGAGGCAATTGATGATGCGATCAACCAATTAGTTGAGCGCCGGATATTGCGGCGAGAAAGTGGAGTGCTGCGCCCTTCAGGCGAGCGGGCCGAGTTGCTTGCATATTATGCGGCTGCGTCCGAACCTGTTGATCGCGCAGGGCATGATGCAGTTGCAGAAAATAATTCTGCGACTGCTGGGTCATAAAATTACAAAAATACATCAAAAACGGTTGCAATATTACTCAGGGATCAATATTCCATCTGAGGAAAGCCGCGATTCTGCGGCGCGGCAATAGATAAGAACAAAGGAGGCCAACATGGCTTTGGATGTCGATAGCGGTATCGCGTCGTATGAGGCACCGGAAAAGGACCTCTATGAAATGGGTGAAATCCCTCCAATGGGATATGTACCCAAGCAAATGTATGCTTGGGCCATCCGGAAAGAGCGTCATGGCGAGCCAGACACGGCGATGCAGCTCGAGGTGGTTGATGTCCCCAAGCTGGACAGCCACGAAGTTCTGGTTCTCGTTATGGCGGCGGGTGTGAACTACAACGGCGTCTGGGCATCGCTTGGCAAACCCATCAGCCCGTTTGACGGACACAAAGCCCCTTACCATATTGCGGGCTCGGATGCTTCGGGCATCGTCTGGGCCGTGGGTGATAAGGTCACACGCTGGAAGGTTGGCGACGAAGTGGTCATTCATTGCAACCAGGATGATGGTGATGATGAGCACTGTAACGGCGGCGATCCGATGTACTCGGACAGCCAGCGCATCTGGGGATATGAGACACCAGATGGGTCGTTCGCGCAGTTTACAAATGTACAGGCACAGCAGCTGATGCCGCGCCCCAAGCACCTGACTTGGGAAGAAAGCGCCTGCTACACTTTGACCCTGGCAACGGCTTATCGGATGCTGTTCGGTCACGAACCGCATGACTTGAAACCTGGCCAGAACGTACTGGTCTGGGGCGCGTCGGGCGGTCTGGGCTCTTACGCAATCCAGCTGATCAATACGGCTGGAGCTAACGCGATCGGCGTGATCTCGGACGAAAGCAAACGTGACTTTGTTATCGGGCTGGGTGCCAAAGGCGTTCTGAACCGCAAGGACTTCAACTGCTGGGGCCAGTTGCCCACGGTCAATACGCCTGAATATGCCGAATGGTTCAAAGAGGCCCGCAAGTTCGGCAAGGCCATCTGGGATATCACCGGCAAAGGTGTGAACGTCGACATGGTGTTCGAGCATCCGGGTGAAAGCACATTCCCGGTATCGACCTTTGTGGTGAAAAAGGGCGGCATGGTCGTGATTTGTGCCGGGACCACTGGCTATAATCTGACCTTCGACGTGCGCTATATGTGGATGCATCAGAAACGTTTGCAGGGCTCGCACTTCGCTCATCTCAAGCAAGCCGCCGCAGCGAATAAGCTGATGGTAGAACGCCGATTGGATCCATGCATGTCCGAGGTGTTTACCTGGAAGGAGCTGCCCGAGGCGCATATGAAGATGATGCGAAATGAACACAAGCCGGGCAATATGTCGGTGTTAGTTCAGGCTCCGTATACGGGTATGCGCACCCTTGAGGAAGTATTAGCCGCCCGCGACTAACGGTCTCAGTTTTTTGAACAGCTTCATCACCCGCAAGGCATAGCTTCGTCCTTGCGGGTGATTTGCGATTCCCGGTTATCAATTTTTTTCAATACGTTAGAAATCTAGCCCCCACTATTTCTGGGGAGTAGAAAGCAGTGAATAGGCCGAAATAGACTGCACATGTTATGGTTGTGTTAACCCTTCGTTAACTATTTCGGAGACACCCTAATGGCGCAGAACGAGTGGATATTGGACGTATTGTCGGATCTCAACGCCTTTGCGGTGGCAAATGGGTTGAGCGCACTTGCCGAGCAGCTTGATGATACAAGGCTAATCGCAGCGGCCGAGATTGCGTCCTCAAAGGATGAGGCTTGCGCGCCCGCGAATGGGAACAAAGTTCGATTTGAGTCAGATCCTCGAGGATTTGGAAAGCACCAGCACGCTTGAAGAGCTTGCGACTATACTCATCCAGCTGCGTAACACGCTGCGCATCGACCATGTAACCTATCACTGGGTCGATGGTGCCGGTGACCAATATGGGTTTACGACATATTCGGATGCCTGGGACAAGCAGTATCGCGATAAAAACTACCACCGGATTGATCCGGTTATCTTGGGTTGTTTTCAGCGCTTCCATGCAGTGGATTGGAAACAACTGAATTGGTCGGGCAAAGCCGTCAGAGCTTTTTTGGAAGACGCGCAAGATCATGGCGTTGGCAATCAGGGATATTCGATCCCATTGCGCGGACCCAGCGGGCAATTCGCGTTGTTCACCGTGAATAACACGTGCGACGATGCGGCCTGGCAGACGTTCAAAGACGCCCATGGTCGCGATCTGATCTTAGTGGCGCATTTTCTTAACCGAAAAGCACTGGAATTTGCCAAAAATCGACAACCGGAAACGACGCGCGGGCTTTCACCTCGCGAGATAGATGCGATGACACTGCTGGCGCTGGGTTACAGTAGGGCGCAAGTGGCACATTCGCTTTCGATCTCGGAGCATACGCTCAGGGCCTATATCGAAAGTGCGCGTTCGAAACTCGGAGCGCAGAACACGACTCATGCAATCGCCACCGCGCTCAGCAGAGGATTAATAGTGGTTTAACCACCGTACGGTGACCTCATTTAAAATTAACCACGTGTTTGTACCCTTTTTGTTCCGGATATGGACGACAAGGGGAATACATCATGTTGCGTTATCTTTATGCTGATGAGCTGTATAAATTTCCGGCATTGGCCGAAGGAATGTTCAGAGATCGCGCCGATCAATTCAAAACCCGGCTTGGTTGGGATGTAAAGGTTAACGAAAGGGGGGAAGAGCGAGATCAATACGATGACCTCAATCCGCTCTATGTGATCTGGGAAGAAGCGGATGGCAGTCACGGAGGGTCGATGCGGATATTGCCGACGACCGGTCCGGTTATGGTGAACGACGTTTTTGGCCATCTCACGGGGGGCAGCCCGATCAGTAGCCCGCTTATTTGGGAGGTCACGCGCTTTTGCCTTTCTCGAACTGCCAGCGCCCATACCGCCGGGGCTATCATGCTAAGTGGGGGCGAGGTTATGGAGGGATTTGGACTAACCCATATCGCTGGCGTTTTTGATGCCCGTATGATCCGGATTTACCGAATGATTGGGTCATCACCCGTGGTTCTGGGATCAGAAGGCAAAGGTCGTGATCAGATTTCGGTAGGCCTATGGCCTTATTCCGCAGAGGATTGCAACCGAGTCGCTGCCCGTGCTGGCATCCCGAGAGAGTTATCGCGCTTGTGGTTCAATACCGCATTTGGGAAGGGGAAGCAGCATCGGTTCGCTCTCTCTGCCTGACAGCGCGGAAATCGTATTCCGCCTCTGGTGGCGCACGGCGCGTCCTTGTAGGGTCGCGCCATGTCTCTGCCTCAAGTCACCTTTTCCGATGATCAAGCCACCGCTTTCGACAACATTGCCGAGATGTTGCGCTCGGCCGGAGTTGATCTTGAGGATGACGCTCTGTTGAAACTTCCCGGAAACGGGAAATCGGGTGTCATGGCCGTGGTTGGCAAGGCGGGATCTGGTAAAACCCTTTTGCTGGCGGAACTTTACAAGGCTCTGGCCGAAACTGGAGTCAACCTGATCTCGGGCGATTTTGAAAGCCGCAAGTCCCGCGACAAACGCAGCCTTGCGATCCTTGCTCCGACGAACAAGGCAGCCAGTGTTTTAAGATTGCGTGGAGTGCCTGCAACGACAATCCACCGTATCCTTTATACACCCGTTTATGACCCGGAATATGAGCGGATTGCCGAATGGCTGGCGGGCAATGACGAACGACCCGAGATTGAAGGGTTGACCGACGAAGCGCTGGACCGGGCGGCGGCGTTTTATGCCAATAACAAATCCATTCCAGGCGCTCTGGCCGCTGCTGGTCTGCGTGGATCTGACTTTATTACTGGCTGGAAACGCCGCGATGAACCCCTCGATATTGGCTTTGTGGACGAAGCCTCGATGCTGGATGACCGGCAATTTGAAGATCTTAAAGAAATCTTCCCGACGCTGTTGCTGTTTGGTGATCCGGCGCAGTTGGCACCAGTCAATCAATCGGGCTCGATGGTTTTTGACGGGTTGCCAGAGCCGCGTAAGCAGATCTTGCATCGTGTACATAGGCAGACGGCTGATAACCCAATACTTGATCTAGCCCACGCTCTATCCGATCCCGCCATGGGCTTTGAGGATTTTGAGCGTCTGATTGAGGACACCGCCCACAAGGATGATCGCGTTGTCTGGGGTCAACGGGTCGAAGTCGATCTGATGGCGCGCAGCCCTGTTCTGGTTTGGCGCAACGCGACCCGCATCCGTTTGATACAGGCGTTCCGCAGCGTGCATGGTGCGCCGGAAACTGAGCTGCTGGAAGGTGAACCGCTGATCTGTGACGGCATTGAATTGCCATTGAAGCACCGCAAGAAACGGCTGGATCTTGAAGCGCGCGGGCTAATCAAAGGGGCACAGGTTATCTACCTTGGCCCTGGTCGCAAACCCGGGTTTTCGCGCTTACATGTAATGGGAGCTGAGGATCCGCAAGTCTCGGCTGCATCAATTGTGCAAATCGAAAAGCCTGATGAGGAAGAGCCGTTCATTCCCTTTGCCGCGCGGATGGGGGCGACGTTTCTGCACGGTGCTGCGGTGACAATTCACAAGGCGCAGGGCTCTCAATGGGACACCGTGCAGGTGTTTGCACCGGATATTTATGCCGCCGCGCGTATGGGACGGACCGAGGCGGGGCAGCCGCTTTGGAAGCGTCTTGCCTATGTGGCTATTACCCGTGCGCAGGAGCGATTGATCTGGGTGGTGCGGAACAGATTGTCAAAGCCAACACATCCCTTAAGGGTAGATGATCTGCGGGCCGTCGCGGTGCCGTCGCTGACATTGGAGTCGGAAGTGACATGAAGACAATCATCGTAACTGGCGCAAGTTCGGGCATTGGTCGCGCGACCGCCGAGTTGTTTCTGGCAGAAGGTTGGACAGTTGGTCTATTGGCCCGCAGCGCCGACACACTTGAAGCAATGGCGCAGGGCAGCGAAAAGGCGATTCCTTTGGTTGCCGATGTGACCGATGCAGAAGCGGTCACTCAAGCGTTCACCAACTTTGTAAAACAAACCGGCCGTCTGGATGCCCTGTTCAACAACGCCGGCATTTTTGCGCCGGGTGGCACGATTGATGAGATCGCGCTTGAAGATTGGTACAACTCGGTCAATGTGAATCTGAACGGGATGTTCCATTGCGCGCGCGCCGCGTTTGCCACGATGCGATCGCAGAAGCCGCAGGGCGGGCGGATCATCAACAATGGGTCTATCGCGGCCCATGTACCACGCCCGAATTCAGTGCACTACTCGGCAACAAAACATGCGATCACGGGCCTGACACGCAGCTTGTCGCTGGATGGGCGGGATTTTGGAATCGCCTGTGGGCAGATTGATATCGGCAACGCCCGCACGCCAATGGTGCAAGAGCTGGTCGAGAACGCCATCGCTGAAGGTCTTCAGCCCGATCCGACGATGGCTGTTGGCGATGCCGCCCGGTCTGTTTTGCATATGGCTCAGCTACCACTAGAAGCAAATGTACAGTTCATGACCGTGATGGCGACATCGATGCCCTATATCGGCCGCGGCTGAGCCTAGTTTTCGCGCAACAGTCGGAAAGCGGTCGATGCACCCCATCCAGCCGCAATTGCTATCGCCAGCGACATAAGCCCGTACCAGATCGGCTGTTCGCGGGACATGCTGTAGAGGAACCTTTCCAGCCCGACCTTGCGTACATCAATAGATGTTTCGAAAGTTGAAACAACCATACCACCCCGCGTCAGGAAAATGCGGGCGGCGTAGCTACCTTCTGTAAGGTCTGACGGCATTTCGATCGAAGTTCGGAACAGAGTTTGTTCGTCAACCGCCACAGTGTCTTCACGGATGGAATACAAGCCTTCATCCTCTCGGATGCGAATGACGGCTTCGGAAAAGTCCTGAGCGCCTTGAATATTCATATCGGCGCCCACCGAGCGGATCGCGCGTTCGATTGAAACCTTGTACCGCAGATCTTCGGTTTGGGTCAGTACTTCACTGAACGGGGCGCTCGTGGCTACGGCATAAAAACTAGGGGCCAGATCAACAACTAGGCTATCGGTGTTTACCCAGATGCCAAATCGCTTTTCCTTGCGCCGAACGGTGACGGGTTCGGATGGACCAGCGACCGCGACAACGACCTCAAGCGGGGGGCCTTCCGGTATGGGGGCTTCGCGTTTTACAGCTCCGAATACCAGAATCTCTGAGCCGTCGAAATTGGCCGTGATTGATACGCGATCCTGGCTCAATCCCAGAACAACTTGTTCTTCGGCGGCAAAAGCGGGCAGGCAAATCAGAGATAGAAGGACAATCAAACGCAACATCTTAGTGTCCTCCATCCGTGCCCAGCGAGTACAGCTCGGAAGGTTGTAGCAACAAATCAAGTGCCAGCTTGCCGCAGACGACAAGCACAAGCGCGGCAAGCAGAACACGCAGCTGCTCGGCTGGCATCCGGGCTCCGATAACAGTTCCCACCTGGGCTCCGACCACGCCACCGACCAGCAGCAGAACGGCCAGCACGACGTCAACCGTATAGTTGGTCGTAGCATGCAGCATGGTGGTAAAGGCGGTCACAAAGATGATCTGAAACAGCGAAGTCCCTACAACCACCTTGGTTGGCATGCCCAAAAGGTAGATCATCGCAGGCACCATAATAAACCCGCCGCCAACCCCCATGATGGCTGACAAGACACCGACGAACAGGCCAACGATCACTGGTGGAATGACCGAGATATACAGACCCGAAGTCCGGAAACGCATCTTGAACGGCATGGCATGAACCCATCCACGCTGGCGCCGCTTCGGAGGAGGTGTACCGCCTTTTCGGGTTTTGCGAATTGCATTCAGGCTTTCGACGAACATCAGGCTGCCGATGATGCCCAGAAAGATAACGTAACAAAGTTTGACCAGCAGATCGACCTGACCAAGACTTTTGAGATAATTAAAGACGACGACGCCCAATGCAGCACCTGCCAACCCCCCAACCAATAGGACTGTCCCCATTCTCAGATCAACGGTTCGGCGTCTGAAATGCGCCAGAACCCCTGAGAATGAAGAGGCAACAATTTGGTTGGCTTCGGTTGCAACGGCCACGGCGGGAGGAATGCCGATAAAGAACAGCAAAGGGGTCATCAGGAAACCGCCCCCAACGCCGAACATCCCCGACAAAATGCCGACCATTCCGCCCAGTCCCAACAACAGGAAGGCGTTTACGGAGACTTCGGCTATGGGCAGGTAAATATGCATGATACCGTCACGTTATTACTGGCGTTACCGGGCTTGGACCGGCCCGTTCTCTTGCGGTCGGGGTGGCTTGCGGGCAGAGCTTGCAACACGGCTAAACTCCTCCGGGTTCTGAGAGAGAAAAATAGTCAGGCGGCGTCAGGAGAAGGTCAAATCCGATTTTTGCAGCAACTGCAATGACCAAAAGAGCCAACAGAATGCGTAATTGCTCGGCCTTCAAACGTGCGCCGATTTGGGTGCCCAATTGTGCGCCCACAACCCCCCCGATCAAAAGAAGAACCGCAAGAAGCACATCGACGCTGTAGTTTGTCGAGGCATGTATCATCGTCGTGAACCCAGCCACAAATATGATCTGAAACAGGGATGTGCCGATCACGACTTTTGTGGGCATACCAAGGATATAGATCATCGCAGGCACCATGATAAACCCGCCGCCAACTCCCATGATCGCTGATAGGATACCAACGCCGAACCCGACCAGTGCGGGTGGGATCACTGAAATATAAAGGCTCGAAGCACGAAAGCGCATTTTGAAGGGTAACGCGTGGACCCATGTCCGTTGCCGGCGCTTGGCGACCGGGATACTTCCTGACTGCCTTGCGCGACGGATAGCGTTCAGGCTTTCGACAAACATCAAGCTGCCGATCACGCCTAAGAACACGACATAACAAAGCTGAACCGCCAGATCGACCTGGCCGAGATGTTTCAGAAAGTTGAAAACAACCATTCCCAGGGCCGCACCGAGCAGCCCTCCGCCAAGCAGGACGGTGCCCATCTCAAGGTCAACGGTCTTGCGTTTCAGGTGCGCCATCAGCCCAGAGAACGATGAGGCCACAACCTGATTGGCCGATGTGGCCACCGCCACAGCCGGGGGTATGCCGATGAAAAAAAGCATAGGGGTGATCAGGAACCCCCCGCCTACGCCAAACATACCGGACAAAACACCAACCAACCCGCCAATTCCAAGCAGCAGAAAAGGGTTGACCGAAACTTCGGCTATGGGGAGGTATACGTGCATACCCCCTTAGAACGGTTGCGACATACAAAATCAACTCTGTATGCCGCTCTGCAGCAAACAGGACTGAGGAGCAGTCCTGAACTGGCTCTATCAGCGTTCTTTGACGTAGGGTTCACCCCCCGCGCGTGGTGGAATGGCTTTGCCAACAAAACCTGCAAGAATCACCACGGTCAGAATGTAGGGCAGGGCGTCCATCACCTGGACCGGGATTACGACCCCACCCAGATCGATGTTCTGGAACCGCAGCGCAATCGCCTGCAACAACCCGAACAACAGGCAAGCCCACATCGCGTGCCAAGGGCGCCACTTTGCGAAGATTAGCGCGGCCAATGCGATGAAACCGCGACCCGCTGTCATTTCTTTTACAAATCCGGCTTGCAAGGCTGTCGCCAGATACGCACCGGCAATACCGCAGAGAATGCCGCAGATGGCCACGGCTGCAAATCGCAGACCAACGACCGAGACCCCGGCTGTGTCAACCGCCGCAGGATTTTCGCCTACCGCACGCAAGCGCAGCCCGAACCGAGTGCGGAACAAGATCCACCAGGTGAGTGGAACGAACAGGAACGCCACATACACGAGGATTGAATGGCCTGACAGCAGCTCGGAATATATCGGGCCGATGAATGGCACACCTTCCAGCGCTTTTGCGAAGGGGAAGTTGATCGGCTCAAACCGGCCGCCGCCAAACAGAGACGGAGTGCGTCCACCCTGTTGAAACCAGCTTTGCGCGATCAGAACCGTCATACCGGACGCGAGGAAATTGATGGCGACACCCGAGATCAGTTGATTGCCCCGAAACGTGATCGAAGCCAGTCCGTGCAGTGCTGACAAAACCAGAGACGCTCCGATCCCAGCCAGAAGCCCTAACCAGACCGAACCCGTTACTGCGGCGATAGCAGCCGAGAAGAAAGCCGCCATAAGCATCTTGCCTTCAAGCCCGATGTCAAAAATGCCGGCGCGTTCGGAATACAAACCCGCCAGACAAGCCAGCAACAGTGGCGTGGCCAGTCGAACTGTAGAATCGAGGACCTGAATGAGGGTAACGAAAAATTCCATCACTCTGCCCCCTTCCGAAAACTCAGGAAGATCTTTTCAAGCGGCATGCGCACCATATTATCGAGCGCACCGGTGAATAGGATGACCAGCGCCTGAATGACCACGATCAGTTCACGTGGGATCGACGTCCACAACGCCAATTCAGCGCCGCCCTGGTACAGAAATCCGAACAGGATCGCAGCAAGGAAAACGCCAAATGGATGGGAACGACCCATAAGAGCCACGGCGATCCCAATAAATCCGGCACCCTCGGTCGAATTGAGGACAAGTCGTTCTGCTTCGCCCATGACATTGTTGATAGCCATCATGCCTGCAAGGGCACCCGAGATCAGCATTGCGATGATCGTGATGCGCACGGGTGAGATACCGGCATAGACGGCTCCCGTTTCCGAATGGCCATAGGCGCGGATTTCGTATCCCAGTCGCGTGCGCCAGATGAGGGCCCAAACCACGATGCAGGCAAGTATCGCTACGAAGAACGAAATATTCGCGGGCGCCCCCCGGAATACGATGTTTTCAGCGCTTGAGAACATCGACTGGAATGTTGGCAAGTGTACTGCCTCGGGGAACCGGGCGGTCGCCGGGTCTTGCGACCCCTGCGGGCGCATCACATTGACCAGCATGTAGTTCAGGAAAGCAGCGGCGATGAAATTGAACATGATCGTGGTGATAACGATATGGCTGCCCCGCTTGGCTTGCAGATAGGCCGGGATTGCAGCCCAAGCTGCCCCAAAGATCATCGAAGCTGCGCAGGCAGCCAACAATGCAATGGTCCAATGCGGCCATGGGACTGATAGACAGACAATGGCAACGCCCAGTCCGCCCAACATGGCCTGCCCCTCACCACCGATATTGAACAGTCGCGCATGAAAGGCGACTGCAACCGCGAGACCGGTGAAGATGAAGTTTGTCGCGTAATAGAGCGTATAACCCCAGCCATAGGTTGAACCCAAGGCCCCTGTGACCATCAGGTTGACCGCCTCGATCGGGTTTTCCCCAATGGCCAGAATAACGATTGCCGAAAGGATTGTGGCCAACAGCAGGCTGATGATCGGGATCAGCACCACATCGGCCCATTTGGGCATTTTTTCCATGGTTCAGGCGGCCTCTCCTGCAACACCGGCCATCAGTAGGCCCAGTTCTTTTTCATCCGTCTCGGCGGGCAAACGCTCGCCCATGATATGTCCGTCAAACATCACGGCGATCCGGTCGGACAGCGAGAAGATCTCTTCCAGTTCGACCGAAACCAGCAGAATCGCCTTACCCTGATCACGCAGGGCAACGATCTGTTTATGAATGAATTCGATGGCACCGATATCCACACCGCGTGTGGGTTGGCCCACCAACAGAAGGTCCGGGTTCCGCTCAATCTCGCGCGCGACGACGATCTTCTGCTGGTTGCCACCCGAGAAACTTTTGGCGGTCAGCCAGCCATTGGGCGGGCGTACGTCGAATTTCTCAATCTTGGCTTCGGTGTCGGCGCGCAGTGCGGCATTGTCCATGAACAGCCCGCGCTTATACGCAGGATCGCGGTGATAGCCGAAGGCCACATTCTCCCACGCGTAAAAATCCATGATCAAGCCTTCGCGCTGGCGATCCTCGGGCACATGCGCGATGTGTTGCGCGCGCCGTGCCTGACCGTCCGAGCCGGGGCCGTGCAATGGCAGAGGTTCCCCGTTCAATTTGATTGATCCCTGTCCGGGACGCATCCCGCCCAGAACCTCCAGCAGTTCCGATTGCCCGTTTCCTGCAACGCCAGCAATCCCCACGATTTCACCTGCGCGAACAGTCAGGTCGATGCCTTTCACGCGCTCGACACCTGCCGAATCGGTGACGCTGAGCTTTTCGATCTCCAGAACCGGTTTGCCCGGTTGCGCGGGCACCTTGTCGACCTGGAGCAGAACTTTGCGGCCCACCATAAGTTCGGCCAATTCCTGTGGGTTGGTCTCAGCGGTTTTGACTGTCGCGGTCATCTCACCGCGGCGCATCACCGAGACGGTATCAGTATTTTCCATGATCTCGCGCAGCTTGTGCGTGATCACGATGATCGTTTTGCCCTCGGACCGCAGCCGGTCAAGTATGCGGAACAATTGATCCGCCTCGGCGGGGGTCAGCACTCCGGTCGGCTCGTCGAGAATTAAAATTTCTGCCTTGCGATAGAGCGCTTTGAGGATCTCAACCCGCTGCTGCATGCCAACGCCAATTTCGTCGATGCGCTTATCGGGGTCCACGAACAGTTCGTATTCTTCTTCAAGCTCTTTCAGCTCTTTGCGGGCTTTCGCCAATGATGGGGCCAGCAGTCCGCCATCCTCTGCACCCAGAACGATGTTTTCCAATACGGTGAAGTTTTCGACCAGTTTGAAATGCTGGAAAACCATCCCGATGCCTGCTGCAATCGCAGCCTGACTATCGGGGATGTCGGTCTTAGATCCGTTGATCCAGATCTCACCTTTGTCGGCCTTGTAGAAGCCGTAGAGAATGCTCATCAGCGTGGATTTGCCCGCACCGTTTTCTCCGATGATCCCATGGATCGTTCCGGGGGCTACGCTGATGGAAATGTCTTTGTTGGCCTGAACCGGCCCAAAGGCTTTGGAAATCCCTTTGAGCTCAATGGCGGGGACGGTCATGTCTTGTCCTCAATTGCCGAAAGGACCGCGATCAGTATCGCGGCAGAGTGCATTCGGGGCGAAGTTTGACCCTTCGCCCCGTGTGTTATCAGAACTGCAGTGCCGGGCAGCTGTCGTTCTCATAGTAGCTGACAACCGAAACATTGCCGTCGATGATGTCCTGACGAGCTTTGTCAACCGCAGCTTTCATATCGTCGGAAACCAGTGGCGCGTTGTTCTCGTCCATAGCATAGCCAACGCCATCTTCGGACAGGCCCATGACGAATACGCCGGTTTCGACGTCCTCACCCGCTTTCATCGCTTCATAAACGGCGACGTCAACGCGCTTGAGCATCGAAGTCAGAACTTTACCTGGGTGCAGGTGGTTCTGGTTGCTGTCAACGCCGATCGACAGGATGCCTTCGTCTGCGGCGGTCTGCAGAACACCAACGCCAGTGCCGCCAGCTGCGGCGTAAACCACGTCAGCACCTTGGCTGATTTGTGCTTTGGTTAGCTCAGAGCCTTTTACCGGGTCGTTCCACGCTGCCGGAGTTGTACCAGTCATGTTGGCAACAACATTGATGTCGGGATTCACGGCTTTGGCACCTTGTGCGTATCCGCAACCAAAGTGGCGGATAAGTGGCACGTCCATACCGCCGATGAAGCCGACAGTGCCGGTCTTCGATGCCATCGCTGCCATCATGCCAACTAGGTATGAGCCTTCATGCTCGGCAAAGCCAACCTGACGCAGGTTCGGGGCGTCCAGCCATGTCACGTCAACTACCACAAAGGTTGTGTCAGGGTAGTCAGCTGCAACCGCGGCCAGCGGGTCAGCCATGCCAAAGCCCATGGTGATGATCGGGTTCGAGCCGGCTTCGGCGAAACGACGCAGGGCCTGTTCGCGCTGTGCTTCGGACTGCATCTCAATCTCGCGGTATGTACCGCCCGTTTCTTCGGCCCAGCGAGACGCGCCGTTATGGGCCGCTTCGTTGAATGACTTGTCGAACTTACCGCCCAGATCAAAGATCAGGGCCGGTTCTGCAAGGGCTGCGCCTGCCGTCAGTGCAACCGCAGCGGCTGCGCCCATCAAAGATTTCATAAGGGTCATTTGTTACTCCCGTTGGCTATTATCGGTCCGGGGCTGAATCCCCCGATACCCACTCAGAGCGAGCATACATGTTGTGATGGCGGGAATTGAAGCTGTTTGCAACAGCTTCGGTCAATAGAAATTTGACCATATGGTCTAAAAAAGTGATTAATTGCCGTGAAAACGACATTCCATGACGATTGCGTCGACGTTTGGACCGTTCTCGCGCAGGTAATAGCGCTTGCGTATGCCGCATGCTTCGTATCCACATGCTTGGTAAAGAGCGATTGCCGCGTCATTGTCCGAGGCAACATCCAGAAACGCCCGCGAAGCCCCAGCCTGATCCGCGTAGGCGTGGAATTCTACCATTATCTTTCGCGCCAATCCCTTCCTTTGGTGATCTGGATGGGTTGCTATCGTCAGTAGTTCCGCTTCGTCGGCAATCACCTGAACCAACGCAAATGATCTTGTGTCCCCAATTGCATGGATGAAGCGATTTGCCAAAAGCTCGGCAAACTCATCTGCAACCCAAGGGCGGCTCTGATGGAACGCGGCGGCATGGATATGAGCCATTTCCTGTGGCGTCATTCGTCAAGCAAGACCGGAGGTACGTCGCGCGAAGGCGCGGCATCTGCAGGGCGAACATATAAAGGTGCGGGTGGAGTGGGCGTCGAGGCCAAACGCCGCGACGCCAATCGAGCAATAGTGCGAACCTGCCGATCAGGCTGATCGCAAAGATATAGTCTGCCCAATGATTCTGCGTCGTGTCGCGCGACCAGTCGCGCTTCTGCTCCATCTGGCATCAAATAAACTTGGTCGCGAGGAGCGGGAATCGCAGGTAAGTGGCCTTTGGGGGCCAACTCGGCCAAGGCATCGAAGCCCGATACACCGACTGCGGGAACGTCCAGACCAAGCGCCAGTCCTCGGGCAGCCGAGACCGAGATTCGAATCCCGGTGAAGTTTCCGGGGCCAACCCCGACACCAATCGCGTCCAGATCTCGCCAGTTGCATTCGTTCTCTTCCAACAACTCTTCCAGTAAAGGCATCAACCTCTCAGCCTGCCCGCGCGACATGGGCTCAACGCAGGACGCAACAATCACACCGTTTTGCAACAAAGCGGCCGCGCAATGCGCGGCCGATGTGTCGAATGCCAGGATGGTTGGATCAGATCGCAACGGGGCGAACCTCGATCACTTCCGGGATGTAATGCCGTAGCAGGTTTTCGATACCCATTTTCAGAGTGATCGTGGAGGATGGACATCCCGCACAGGCCCCTTGCATGTGAAGATAAACAATCCCCTTGTCGAAGCCATGGAATGTTATGTCGCCGCCATCTTGTGCCACGGCAGGCCGCACACGGCTGTCCAATAAGTCTTTGATTTGGTGTACAATTTCAGCGTCTTCGCCGGTATGTTCGGCGTGCCCTGCGCCTGCATCAACGTTTGCGCCCATGACGGGCTGACCGGATTGGTAATGCTCCATTACAGCGCCAAGGATGGCGGGTTTGATGTGATCCCATTGGACATCATCGGATTTTGTCACCGTGACAAAATCATTGCCAAAGAACACTCCTGTCACACCCGCGACGCCAAAGATACGAGTGGCGAGCGGAGATTTCTCGGCCGCCTCAGCGTTTGGAAAATCTGCAGTACCCGCTTCCAGAACCGTCTGACCGGGCAAAAACTTCAGAGTTGCCGGGTTGGGCGTGGATTCAGTTTGGATAAACATGGCGCGGCTCCGTTTAAGGTGTATCTGATATGCGCGTCCGGACGGGGGAAGTCAAGATTTGGAATCGTTCTAAATTGATGCGGCAAAGGAAATCGCGTCATCCAATCGGTCGTCACCCCAGAACAATTCATCTTTGGCGATAAAGCTTGGTGCGCCGAAGATGTGCAGAGCCATGGCCCGAGTGACCTGTTCGAACAGCGCGGATTTGATCTGGGGGCTACCAATCTGTTCCATCACATCTTGCGAAACGCCTGAACTGGCAAGGCATTCCGCCAGAACCTTGAGGTCCGAGATGTCTTGTCCCGCTCCGAATTGTGCAGAATAGACGGCGCGTACAAATGCACCACGTTGATTAGTTGATCCAATTGCCAATGCCAGACGCGCCGCGTGCAGGCTGTTTTGTGGAAAATTTTTGGGCTGCTGAAATGGTAGATCGCGCGCTGCACAAAGCCGTTCCATATCCCGCCACATGTACCGGCCCTTTGCGGGATACAGATTGAACGGCGAGTTGTTCCATCCCTGTTCAGCAAAGATCGGGCCCAGAAGAAATGGGTGCCATTCCACGGCGACTTTCTTTTCTGCGGCCGCCTGTTGGATGCGCATAGCGCTGAGATAGGAATAGGTCGACGCGAAATCGAACCAAAATAGCAATGTTGCTGGCATGAAGAGCCTCAGGTGATGGCTTCCAGCTTTTCCTTGCTTAAGTCGCCGGGCACAATAGTGACCGGAATAGGCAGACTGCCAGAGTTCCGGGTTAGCTGGGTTACCAATGGTCCGGGGCCCTTCTTGTCAGTGCCAGCGCCCAGCACCAACACGCCAATTTCAGAGTCGGACTGGACGTGTTCGATGATTTGAGGAACCGGGTCGCCTTCGCGAATGGCCAATTCGGGCTCGACACCCTGCTTGTCACGCATCCATTTGGCGAACACTTCGAAATGCGCGTGAATACGCTCGCGTGCTTCTTCACGCATCACCTCAGCGACGCCGATCCAATGGTTGAATTCATCCGGCGGAATTACCGAAAGAACCGTAACCCCACCGCCAGTATGGGCCGCGCGCATTGCGGCAAAGCGCATGGCGTTCAGGCATTCACGGCTGTCGTCCAGAACGACTAGGAACTTGCGCATGTTTGTCCTCGTTTGTTTTCGGGATCATGCCCCACAGGATGCGCAGAGGCAACTGAAACGGGCAGGGAGTCGATCAGCGATTGCTCGCAGCCCAATCCCAGTACATCTCGCGTGCGCGACGAGCAATTGGACCCACCTGATACTGGGTGTCATCCAGCGCGGTGATTGGGGTCACTTTGCTCATGTTACCGGTCATGAACACTTCGTCAGCATCGTGAAAGTCCTCAAAGCTCAGCACAGATTCATGCACTTTCACCCCATCGGCGCGCAGATTCTTGATGTGTCGCGCCCGGGTGATGCCGGCAAGGAATGTTCCATTGGGAATCGGGGTGAAAACTTCTCCATCGCGAACCATGAAAATATTGGCGGTCGCGGTTTCCGCCACGTGCCCCATCGCATCGGCAACCAACGCGTTCGAGAAACCTTTGCTACGCGCCTCCTGCAACATCCGGGCGTTGTTCGGATAGAGGCAGCCCGCTTTGGCGTTAACCACGGCAGATTCCAGAACGGGGCGACGGAAGCGGGTTGTCGTCAGCGTGGCCGAGGCGGATTCGGGCGCCATCGGGATTTCTTCCAGGCAAATGGCGAAGCCAGTGCTGTCTTCCTGGGGGATGATTGCGGTTGGGTCTCCGTCGATGCCCCAATACATAGGACGAATGTAAACTGCAGTATCTGTTGGATAACTTTGTAGCCCCTCCTGAACCAGTTCGACCATCTGTTCCGTAGTCACCGAAGGCGTTAGCATCAGAGCTTCGGCCGAGCGATTGACCCGAGCGCAATGGGCATCGAGATCCGGGGTCATTCCATCAAAGAAGCGGGCGCCGTCAAATACAGAGGAGCCAAGCCATGCGCCATGGTCGGCTGCGCGCATGATCGGGGCGTCCGCATCATGCCATTGACCTTCGAAATAGGTGCGGATGTTTTTGCCGACTGCCATTGCGCCCTCCCTCAAGCTTCGGGAAACCTAGGTTGGGGCCGAGGCAAGGTCCAGCAGATTATCCGCGTTACAGAGGCAGCGACTCACGTTTGACCATGGTGCGCAAGGCAAAGTTTGAACGCAGATTTCTGATGCCTTGTATTTTCATCAGTCGGTTTTCTAAGAAGGCGTCAAATGCGTTGAGGTCTTTGGCCACGACGCGCAGCAAGATGTCACGCGAGCCTGTCATGAGATAGCACTCCATCACCTCATCACACCGCCGAATTGCCTTTTCAAAGGAATCGATGGCGCTGCGATCCTGTTTCTCCAACTCGACAGAGACAAAAATCGTAACGCCGAAGCCAAGCTGCTCGGGGTCTACCTGAGCGGCGTACCCGGTGATAATCCCATCTCGTTGCAATCGATCCAAGCGCCGGGCGCAAGGTGTCGGGGACAGCCCGACATGGTCTGCCAGATCGATAACAGTCATGCGGCCATCATTCTGGAGGGCACGGATTATCTTGGAGTCGATGTCATCCATAGTGAAAAACTCCATCATTTTCGAGTTGATTGAAGAATACCCCTAAAATACTTCTGCTGGTAGCGATAAATAGGTGAAATTCACTCGTCGACAGATGGCAAACTCCACTGGGTAGCCCGGAGGAGAAGAATGGACATCACCATCATAGACGCGCCAGATTACGAGCGCGTGGTCGAATTCAAGGACAGCGCACTTGGTCTATTGGGATATATTGCAGTTCACTCGACGCAACGCGGTCCTGCGGCAGGCGGTGTGCGGATGCGCCCCTACGGGCATGCCGCTGAGGCATTGAATGATGCCTTGCAATTGGCGCGGGGCATGACCTTCAAGAACGCTGCAGCTGATCTTCCTCTGGGGGGTGGCAAGGCCGTTATTATTGGTGACCCGCACGTCGATAAATCACCCGATCTTCTGCGTTCCTTCGGTCAAGCGGTGCAAAGCCTGAGCGGCCAGTACTGGACCGCAGAAGACATGGGTATGACGCCCGCTGACATGGCCCATATCGGGTCCCGGACTGACTTTGTGGCAGGGCTGGCAGACGGGGAATTTGCGAGCGGTGATCCATCCCCCATCACGGCACGCGGAATATTCAACGCGATCCGGGTGGCTGCGCAGCACCGTTTTGGGCGAACTGATCTGGATGGCCTGACCGTATCGGTTCAGGGGCTTGGTCATGTAGGCGCGCATTTATGTCAGTTGCTTCATGATGCAGGCGCACGGCTGATCGTCACAGATATCGATGCCCACCAATCGGCACGTGTTGCTGAACAGTATGCGGCTCAGGCTGTGGCCCCCGATATGATTTATGGTGTTGAGGCCGACATATTTGCCCCCTGCGCCATCGGGGGTATCCTTAACGAAACAAGCATTCCGTTGTTGCAGGTCGGCGCCGTGGCTGGCGGCGCAAACAACCAGTTGGCCAGTGCTGGCGATGCGCGGTTGCTTCACCAGCGCGGCATTCTTTACGCACCCGACTTTGTCGCTAACGGGGGTGGCATCATTAATGTGGCAACAGAAATCCTGCGCGTAGAAGAGCGTGAAGCTTGGGTCGCTGATAGATTAAAGGCGCTTGAGCAGACGATGGATCGCATCCTGACGAGGGCCAAGATCGAAGCGGTTAGCCCGCATGAGGTCGCTGAATCCATTGTGCATGAAATGCTGCGCCCTAAGGCCGCATAATGGACTGCCAAACAAAAAACGCCGCCCGGACTGGGCGGCGTTTCTAGATCGGGTTCTGATCATCAGGACTTGCCTGCACCGACCATGCCCACAATCTCGTAGGTTTTTTGCAAGATCGGGGAGGCAAGCGCACGCGCCCGTTCAGCCCCGCGGGCAAGTATCTGGTCGATCTCAGCCTCTTCTCCCATCAGACGTGCCATCTCGGAGGAGATGGGTGACAGCTTCTCAACCGCCAATTCAGCCAGCATCGGCTTGAACTCGCCGAATTGTTTGCCACCGACCTCTGCCAAAACCTGCTCGGCAGTCTGATCGCTAAGAGCAGCGTAGATGTTCACCAGATTTCGTGCCTCGGGCCGCTCTTCAAGCCCCTTCACTTCCGAGGGCAGTGCATCCGGGTCAGTCTTGGCCTTGCGGATCTTCTTGGCGATGGCGTCGGCATCGTCAGTCATATTGATCCGCGTCATATCGGACGGGTCCGAGGAAGACATCTTACGCGAGCCGTCGCGCAGGTTCATCACGCGTGGCGCTGGGCCACCGATGACCGGTTCGGTCACGGGGAAGAAATCAACGCCATAGTCATGGTTGAACTTGATTGCGATGTCGCGCGTCAGTTCGAGATGCTGCTTCTGGTCTTCACCGACCGGCACATGGGTCGCGTGATACACCAGTATGTCCGCAGCCATCAGTGCGGGATAAGCGAACAGACCCAACGACGCGTTTTGCGCATTCTTCCCGGCCTTGTCCTTGAATTGCGTCATACGCTGCATCCAACCGATCCGGGCGATGCAGTTGAAGATCCAGGCCAACTGCGTGTGCTCGGGCACCTGGCTCTGATTGAACAGGATGGATTTCTCAGGGTCGAGACCGGCGGCAATGAATCCAGCGCAAACTTCACGAGTCTTCTCACGCAGGCGATCCGGGTCTTGCCAGACAGTAATCGCGTGGAGGTCAACCATGCAGTAGACGGTCTCATACTCCGGCCCCTGCATATCCACGAAACGTTTGAGTGCACCCAGATAGTTACCCAAGTGCAGGTTTCCTGAAGGCTGGATGCCGGAAAACACGCGCGGCGTGAATTGGGTCTCGGTCATCGAAGGAAACTCCTGTCTGGAAAAATCAGCCCCCGTCGCTTACCCATGAGGCAAAGGGACGTCAACAGCCGCGAAAGGCCAGCCCAATGAGCAGTGAGCATTATACACCGCCCGTGAACCCTCTGCCGCCGGTCGTGGTGGCATTAGTTCTGTTCATCATGGGGATCGAGCTGGCTTTTATGCTTGGCGGCCGCGGGCTGGTCGGAGGTCCAACTGCGGTTGGATGGCGGCTGGACGCGTTGCAGCAATACACGTTCTCGCCTGATATCTTCGACTGGATGGTGCAGAACGGGCGTTGGCCGTTCGAACATGTGATCCGCTTTGTGACCTATCCCTTTGTCCAGGCCAATTTTACGCAAGCGATATTTGTTTGCGTGTTTGTACTGGCAATGGGGAAAATGGTTGCCGAGGTGTTTGGCAGCATCTCCATGCTGATCATCTTTGTGGTGTCTGGCGTGGGCGGAGCGCTGGCCTATGCCGTTTTGCTGAACCCGCCCTATCCTCTGGTTGGGGGGTTTCCGCCTGTCTACGGGTTGATCGGTGCGTTCACATGGTTGTTGTGGCGTAAGCTTTCACTAGTCGGCGAAAACCAATCCCGCGCTTTCAGCCTGATCGCGGTGCTAATGGGGATTCAGCTGCTCTTCGGTTTGATCTTCGGCGGCACGCCGGATTGGGTTGCCGATCTGGGTGGATTTGCCACCGGGTTTGGTTTGTCTTTCTTTCTCGCTCCGGGCGGTTGGGCGCGCATTCTCAGCAAAACAAGGCGTGATTAGTGCAAATTCAGCCTCGTTTTAGTGCATTTCGGAATTCTGAAAGCCTAAACGCGCCGAAGACGTGGCCCAACAAGAAATAGGCAATTGCTGCGGTAACGATGAGCATCAATAGCGCCAGGTAGCGCCAGCCGGGTATGCCAAACGCCCATCCAATCAAGTGGATCGCAGCAAACAACACAACGCCCATGCCCGCCGAGGCGGCCACGATCCGCCAGATTCTCTGTTTGAATCGGTCGTCAAACCGTGCCTCGTCCCCCATCTTCCGCGCGCCGATTGCCAGCAAAGCTACCATCGCCCAACCAGCGGTCGAGGCTGCGATCGCGGGCGCAATCCAACCGGCGAAGGGATACAGGCCAAAGGCAAGCCCGGCATTCACCGCCATCGCAAATACGGCGTATCTAAACGGTGATTTTGTATCCTCGCGGGCGAAGAACAGCGGCTGTAACAGTTTTTGCAACATGAACGCAGGCAACCCGATGCCATAGATTGCGACGGCAAGAGCGGTCGCTGCCGTATCCTCGGCACTGAACTGGCCGCGTTGGAACAGAACCGAGACCAATGGGCCAGGAATGATGAGAAAGGCAACCGTTGAGGGTAGGGTCAAAAGCAAAGTGAACTCACCGGCCCGAGAAAACGCGTCGCGGGCGCCGTCTTTGTCATCTGAGCGCAAACGGCGCGATAGGTCAGGCAATAATACGATGCCAACTGCGATTCCGACCACTCCCAAAGGCAGCTGATACAAACGATCCGCTGCAAATAACCAACTGATGGCTTTTTCGGTTTTGGAAGCTACAAGCTGCCCCACTACCAAATTGACCTGCGTCACCCCCATGGCCAGCGCCGCTGGCACAGCGATCCGCACCATACGCCGCATTTCTGGGCTAAGCGTCGGCCGACCCGGCCGGATACGAATTCCGGCGCGTTCAGTGGCAACCCAGACTAATGCGAGTTGTGCGACACCAGCGACTGGGATGACTGCGATCAGCCAGCGGATCACGTCCCCTCCCGACATGGCTCCAAAAATCAATGCGAAACAGGCGAAGATGTTCAGCAACACTGGTGCTGCAGCGGCGGCCGCAAATCGGCCAGTCGCGTTTAAAACACCGGAAAACAACGCGGCAAGAGACATGAATAGAATGTAGGGGAACACGACGTATCCATAGTCCACTGCCAGATCAAAGCGCTCGTCTCCGTAAAAACCTTCAGCGGTAATCCAGACCAAGCCGGGCATAAAAACCATCGCTAACCCGACCAAGGCCAGCACAGCCACCGCCAACAGATTGAATGCGTCCTGCGCAAAGCCCTCTGCGTTCTCATCGCCCTCCAGGCGTTTCGAGAACATCGGCACAAAGGCAGCATTAAATGCACCTTCAGCAAAGAAGCGACGGAACATGTTGGGCAGGCGGAACGCTGCGACAAAGGCATCCATAACCGGGCCCGGGCCGATTAAGGCGGTCAGCAGAATCTCTCTCAGGAAACCCAGAATACGGCTGGCGAGGGTCCAGAAGCCAACGGTGAAAAAGCCCGAGATCAGGCGGATCGGCTTCATGAGGCGGCCCGCTCCGCACCTTCGGCAATGGCATTACGAAGCTTGGCCTCCAAGCCACGCTGCTTGGCCTCAGAATGGTATTTCAGACCAAACATATCCTTGACGTAGAATGTATCAACCACCTGTTCGCCATAGGTCGCGATCACCGCATTCGCGATGTAAACATTGGCTGCCGCCAATGTTCGGGCCAGATCATAAAGCAGGCCGGGCCGATCACGCGTGTCGACCTCGATGATCGTGTAGATTTCCGAGCCTTCATTGTCGAAGGTGACGTGTGTTGGGACGTTGAAGGCGCGCTCACGTTTTTTGATCTTGTCGCGTGACTTTAGGGCGTCCCTTGCCACCACTTCACCCTTCAGCGTCTTGTGGATCATCTGGGTCAGACGCGGAAGGCGAGATGCTTCGAACGGATGGCCTTCGGCGTCCTGTATCCAGAATGCGTCGGTCACATAACCGTCTTTTGTCGTATAGCTGCGTGCATCCACAACGTTGGCCCCAACCAGAGCCAGCGCCCCGGCAATCCGAGAAAAGATACCCGGGTGGTCGCCCATGGCAAAGCAAGCGCGGGTCGCGTCGCGATCTTCATCCGGATGCAATCGGATCTCGACCGCCGCGGGGTCACCGCTGTCTTCGAGAGATTTCAGCATCTCCGCAAATTCGACATGGGTCGCAAGGTTCAACCCTTGCCAATAAGGATCGTAGTGTCGCCCGGTTTCAGTCTTCAGATCGGCTTTGGACCAGTTTTCCAACTCAGCGCGCAACTGCTTTTTCGCCTCTGCGCCACGGTTGGCACGATTGAGAGCCTCCATGCCGGATTCCAGCGCGCGCTTGGTGTCCGCGTGCAAGGCGCGCAGCAATGTGGCTTTCCAGTTGTTCCAGGTATTCGGCCCGACACCACGAATGTCACAGACCGTCAGCACCGTGAGCAAATCCAATCGCTTTACTGTTTCAACCGCTTTGGCGAAGTCGCGGATTGTGCGCGGATCAGAAATATCGCGCTTTTGTGCCATATCGGACATCAACAGATGGTATCGCACCAGCCATTCCACGGTTTCGGAATCTGCCCTGTTCAGTCCCAGACGCGGCGCCACCTTGCGAGCGATTTGAGCGCCGAGGATCGAGTGATCTTCAGGCCGCCCCTTCCCAATATCGTGTAGCAGCAAGGCAACGTATAAGACCTTGCGATTGACGCTTCGCTCAAGGATCGAGGACGCCAGCGGCAGCTCTTCGATTAGCTCTCCGCGTTCGATCTGGGCCAGATTTACGATGCACTGGATCGTGTGTTCGTCCACAGTATAGCTGTGATACATATTGAACTGCATCATCGCTACGATGTGTTCGAACTCGGGCAGGAAGGCCGACAGTACACCCAACTCGTTCATTCGGCGCAGGGCCCGTTCGGGGTTGCCGTGTTTCAGCATCAGATCAAGGAAAATGCGCCGCGCCTCTTTGTCGTTGCGCATGTCTTCGTCGATCAGGTTCAGGTTTGCCGTAACCAAACGCATGGCGTCAGGGTGGATCAACATGCCTGTGCGCAGGCCTTCCTCAAACAGCCGCAGCAGATTGACTTTGTCTGACAGGAATTTGTCGGGGTCTGCGATATCCAGACGGCCATGAACAACCCTGTACCCGGCCTTGATCCGACGTCGACGGCGAAAAATGCGTTCCAGTAACGGCGCGCCCTTCATATGGGACGCCTCCAGCTTGGTCAGGAATATGCGGGTCAACTCGCCCACACGTGTCGCCTCGCGGAAGTACCGCTGCATGAATACTTCGACGGCGCGCCGACCCGCGCGGTCTTCGTAGCCCATGCGATCCGCCACCTCGACCTGCAGATCGAAAGTCAGCTGTTCTGTCGCGCGACCGGTCACCAGATGCAGATGCGACCGGACAGCCCAAAGGAATTCTTCGGCCTGAACGAATTCACCGAACTCTTCCGGTGTGAACAAACCCATCGGGACCAGTTCGGCAACATCTTTCACGCTGTAGATATATTTTGCGATCCAGTAGAGCGACTGCAGGTCGCGCAGGCCTCCTTTGCCTTCTTTGACATTGGGCTCAACCATATAGCGCTCACCTTGTTTCAGGTGCCGCTCATCCCGTTCCTTCAGCTTGGCTTCGATAAATTCCCGCTCAGTACCCTTGAACAGCTCGCTTTTCAGGTGTTCTTCAAGCTCTTGCGCAAGCGCCTGATCCCCGACGAGATAACGCTGCTCTAGCATGGCGGTGCGAATGGTGAAATCATCTGCACCCAAGCGCAAACAGTCTTTGATCGTACGCGAAGAATGCCCAACCTTCAGTCGCAAATCCCAGAGGATGTAGAGCATGGATTCGATCACGCTCTCGGCCCAGGCGGTGATTTTGTAGGGCGTCAGAAACAGCAGGTCCACGTCAGAGGAGGGAGCCATTTCACCCCGGCCATAGCCGCCGACCGCCAATACGGCGATTTTTTCCCCACGAGTAGGATTGGCGAGCGGGTGCAAATGCTCGGTTGCGACCCGCATTGCGGTCCGCACCATCTGATCCGTCAGATAGGTATAGGAATGTGTCAGAGGGTGTGCATCGAATGGGCGCTGTGAAAATGAATCGGAAATCGCCTCGCGCCCATCCTTTTGGGCGTCTCGCAGAATACGAACTGTTTCTGCGCGCAACGCTGCGTTGTCCGAGCTGTTTTTAATTGCATCGGACAATCTGGCATCGACGGAAACGCTGTCAAAAATCTCGTCGGCTGAACAGATCAGGTCGTCTTTAGACGCGGTGGCCAGCGCCAGTCGCTCAGAATCCGGCGCCAGAGAAGCTTTGTGGGGCAGGGTCAATCACAACCACCTGTTTGTTCTGGATCGTGGCAACCGCCAGACCGCGTTCATTCGTACCGTTAGGTCGCAGGCGGAAGATACCACCTACACCCTGAAATCCGGCGTTTTGGGTCAGAGCCGCCCCAGTCAGGGCATCGGATTTGCCTTGGCTCACCAACGCGCCAATGGCGGCAATCCCATCGTAGGCAAGCCCGCTGATCGGGTGCGGTGCTTCGCCATATGTATTATTGTACCGCTGGCGATAGGCCTGTGCCTTTGCAGGATCAGGTAGCGCGAACCATCCGCCTTGGACACCTGGTAATTCCAACGTCTGTGCCGGGATGTCCCAGCGCGTCAGGCCGATATATTGCGTTGTTGCCGGTGAAACGCCTGCCTCTGGTAGCAATTGGCTGTAGAGGGGCAGTGCGCCCGCCGTCGTTGCAGTCAAGAAGATCGAATCCGCGCCAGTTGAGTCGACTGTCGCCTTGATGGTCGGAACCGAATCGATCACTCCCTGCTGAGACCGGTCATATCCAACGGTACCCGCATTATTGACGCGGCTGTTGCTGAGCGCGGTGGCAATGGCAGACCGGCCCAACTGGCCTGCCGAGTCATTGCTATGCACTATGACAGTATTGTTCTTGCCCTGCTGTCCGGCGTAGTTCACGAGCCTGTTGGCCGTGTTTTGGAATGTAGGCCCGAGCACATAAACATTGCCGCCCGCAATGCTGGTGTTATTCGAGAAGGACAGCACGTTGACGTTGTTGTTTAGAACAGCAAGGCCCGCCGCATTGGCCGCCTGCGCATATACTGGACCAAGAATGATCTTAGCCCCATCCGCAACGGCTTGCTGTGCGACACTCGATGCTGTTCCTGCATTTCCAGCAGTGTCATATACCCGCAGGTCAATCTTGACGTTCGGCAAATCCGCGATCGCCAGACGTGCGGCATTCTCAAGGCTTCGCGCAAGGGCGGCATCACCAGATTGAGGCGATCCGCTTGGCACCAGAAGCGCAACCGGGACCGGGTCTGAGGCGTCGATCGAAGGACCTCCACCCAAGCCTCCGGTATCACAAGCAGCGAGGAATGCGGCCGTAGCCAGAGCGATGGCGGATTTCGCCAGTTTGCGTGCGGGCTTGCAAACGGTAAACATCTAAAAGAAAACTCCCTGATCCGGCGTCTGAGGGCACCTTAGTCTATTGATCCGCGATAATAAACGTCACGCTGTGAGGGTCCAGCTTTGAATTTCCAAAAGATCAGATTGGCCGCAGGGCTGTATTTTGTTGCCACTCCAATCGGGACAGCGCGCGACATTACGCTCAGGGCTTTGGATGTGCTGGCCTCGGCAGACATGATCGCTGCCGAGGATACCCGTAGCCTGCGTCGGTTGATGGAAATTCATGGCGTGCCGCTCGAGGGGCGTCGTATTTTGGCCTATCACGATCACAGCGGAGCTGGCGCACGTGGCAAGATCCTTGATGCGCTCGCGCAGGGGCAATCGGTTGCCTATGCATCCGAGGCCGGAATGCCCCTGATTGCCGATCCCGGTTATGGTCTGGGGCGTCAAGCATCCGAGGCCGGGCATAACGTGACCTGTGCACCGGGCCCGTCTGCCGTATTGACCGCACTGACATTGGCCGGTCTACCGACCGACGCCTTCTTCTTTGCCGGTTTCCTGCCCAATGCTTCTGGCGCGCGGCGTTCGCGAATCGAGGCGCTGCGTAGTGTCCCCGGAACGCTGGTTTTCTACGAATCGCCGAAGCGTGTGGCGGGTTGTCTCGCGGATCTAGCCGCAGTGCTGGGTGGTGAGCGCCAGGCGGCGCTCTGCCGTGAACTGACGAAGAAGTTTGAAGAAACCCGAAGAGGGACGTTGGCGGATCTTGCCTCCGAGTATCAGGATGCGTCCGTCAAGGGCGAAGTTGTCTTGCTTGTAGATCGCGCCCATTCGCAATCTGTTAAGGAAGCCGACGTAGAAGAGGCCTTGAGAAGAGCCTTGGAAACGCATTCGGTACGGGATGCAGCAGATCTGGTATCAGAGATGTTCAGCCTGCCGCGCCGTCCGATTTATCAGAAGGCCCTGAAACTGGGAAAAGGATGAAATCATGCGGCGATCTGTTCGGGGTTCGGTTTCATATCACGCCGGACGTTCGGCAGAGTTTAGCGTTGCCACTGAATACCAGCGCCGAGGGTATTCAATCGCACAGCGCAGATGGCGCGGCGCAGGTGGCGAGATTGATTTGATTGCGCGCAATGCGGATGGGTTGGTCTTCGTTGAGGTCAAGAAAAGCCGCAGTTTTGAAGCCGCCGCCGCTCGCATCAACCGTCGACAGATGGATCGAATTTGTGCATCTGCTGCGCAGTATCTTGAACAGGAACCCGGCGGGCAGTTGACAAACACGCGCTTTGACGCCGCTTTGGTGGATGATACCGGAACTGTTCAAATCATCGAAAACGCCTTCGGTATGAACTGATCACCATTGAACCCGTCGAGTCTCTGCGCCATGTATCAGGCGTGGAATTGAGGGATAGACCATGAAAATCGCCTTTCAGATGGACCCGATCGGGGCCGTGGATATCAATGCCGACAGCTCGTTTCGTTTGGCAGAAGAGGCTCAGGCCCGCGGCCACAAGCTTTTTTTCTATGGCCCGGATCAATTGGCGTATCAGGAGGGCAAAGTCACTGCGCGCGGGCACGACATGACAGTGCAAAGGGTCGCTGGCGACCCGGCTGTTCTGGGGCCAGAACGCGAAGTGGATCTAGCTGATTTCGATGTGGTCTGGTTGCGGCAAGACCCTCCGTTCGACATGCACTACATCACTTTGACCCATTTGCTGGACCGTCTCCGGGGGCAGACCTTGGTGGTGAATGACCCGTTTTGGGTGCGAAACTATCCGGAAAAGCTGCTGGTTTTGGACTTTCCCGAACTGACGCCGCCCACCACAATTGCGCGGGATCTGCACACCATCAAAGCGTTCAAAGAGAAACACGGCGATATCATCCTCAAGCCACTCTATGGCAATGGGGGCGCTGGTGTGTTCCGCCTTGATGTGAATGATCGCAACCTGACATCGCTGCATGAGTTATTCACGGGTTTCTCGCGTGAGCCGTTGATTGCACAGAAGTTTTTGCCGGATGTAAGAAACGGCGACAAACGTGTCATCCTCGTGGATGGCGAGCCGGTGGGGGCCATCAACCGCGTTCCAGCCGAGGGTGAAACCCGCTCGAACATGCATGTGGGTGGGCGCCCTGAGAAAATCGGCCTGTCTGACCGCGATATGGAAATCTGCGCTGCAATTGGGCCGTTGTTGAAAGAACGTGGACAAGTCTTTGTCGGAATCGATGTGATTGGCGACTACCTGACCGAGATCAATGTCACGTCACCCACCGGCATTCAGGAGCTTGAGCGGTTCAACGGTTTGAATATTGCCGAAAAAATCTGGCAGGCGATTGAGGCCAAGTTTTAAGCCCCTGCCTTTGCGCTGATGCGAAAGCTCAGCGCCTCGGCGACATGGGGGCGGCGCACGTCCGGCTCTCCATCGAGATCGGCGATGGTGCGGGCGACCCGCAGGATACGGTGGAAGGCGCGGGCCGAAAGGCCGAAACGCTCGGCAGCTTTTAGAAGCAACTCCTTGCCTTCGGAATCTGGCGCGGCGATTTCTTCCAATAGGTTACCTTCGACATCCGCGTTTTGACGGGTCTCGGGGGTGTCGCGAAACCGGTCAGCTTGAACAGCGCGCGCGGCTTCAACGCGCGCAGCCACAGCGGCTGAACTATCGCCCGAAGGTGGCAAATCGAGATCGGTAAAACCTACAGGGGGTACTTCGATACGCAGGTCGAACCGGTCCATTAGTGGCCCTGAGATGCGGCCCAGATAATCCTCGCCACAAGCCGGTGCGCGCGAGCAGGCACGGGACGGATCAGTCAGGTATCCACATTTGCAGGGGTTGGCAGCGGCCACCAGCATAAACCTGCATGGGTATTTCACATGGGCGTTGGCGCGGGCGACCATGACTTCGCCGGTCTCAATCGGTTGTCGCAAGGTTTCCAGAACGGTGCGCGGGAATTCGGGGAACTCGTCCATGAAAAGAACGCCGTTATGCGCCAATGAGATTTCACCGGGTTTTGCACCTTTCCCCCCACCGACGATAGCCGCCATCGAGGCGGTGTGATGTGGTTCTCGAAACGGTCTGGCGCGGCTGATGCCGCCTTCGTCCAACAACCCACAAAGCGATTGGATCATCGAAGTTTCCAGCGCTTCGACCGGTGTCAGCGGTGGCAATATTCCTGGCAGGCGCGCCGCCAGCATGGATTTGCCCGAACCGGGTGTCCCGATCATGATCAGGTGATGCCGCCCCGCGGCGGCGATTTCCAAGGCCCGTTTAGCGCGTTCTTGCCCTTTTACGTCTCGCAAATCACGCGCGCTGGGCGAAAGACTGACCTCGCCCGGTGTCGCGGCGGGCAACGCGGATTGGCCGGTGAAGTGCCGCACCACATCTCCTAATGAGCCAGCACCGATCACTTGCGTGGCATCTACCCAAGCGGCTTCCGAGCTAGAGGCGCTGGGGCAAAGCAAGCTACGATCTTCAGCAGCAGCCGTCATGGCGGCGGGCAACGCTCCGACAACCGGAACAAGCGAGCCGTCCAACGACAATTCTCCCAAAGCGACGGCACCCTCTGCGGCGTCCGCAGGAATGATCTCTAGCGCAGTAAGCAAGGCAACTGCGATAGGCAGGTCGAAATGGCTGCCTTCTTTGGGCAAATCGGCGGGCGACAGGTTGATTGTAATCCGTTTCGAGGGCAGCGCGATGGCCATCGCGCTCAGTGCGCTGCGCACCCGATCCCGCGCCTCAGAGACTGCCTTGTCCGGTAATCCAACGATGGAAAACGCAGGAAGGCCCGGAGAAACGGCGCATTGCACTTCGACCGGGCGGGCATCGACCCCTTGAAAAGCGACGGTGTGGGCGCGGGCGACCATGGCAATCCTGTTTTTTTGGTTAACAGGACGTTGCTGCCATGGCTGCGGTTTAGGAATCGTTAACGCCGCCGATCATCGCCGTAAATTTCGGCCAAGCCTCATGGTCGGCAACAGTTTTGTCCCGACAAAACGGGTTGCAAAAGCCCCAAACCTTGCCTTCGAGTTCAAGATAATCCCTCACTGGTTTTCCGGAGTAGGGACAGGCGGAGTTAATGGATGGACCGGTACTGACGGTTGCCGCTTTCGAGTTCTCGCCAATCGGCCAGTTATGGGCGGTAAGGTTTTGTGGATAGGGAAAGGGATCATACTCAATGGTCATGCCCATGGCACGCCATTGCCGAACGGAAATGTCTGAAAGAAGGTCCATGCAGTAGGTGCGATTGGCCTCAGTCACGGGTAGGTCGTAGCCGATAATCCGTGCTGCAACCGGAGTATAGAAGACATCAGCTAACGAGTACGCACCAAACAGAGGGCCCGACTCGGCACCCGAAATACTCCGAGCATGAGCCCAGAGTGTTTCGATCCGCTGCAGATCCACCAGCGTATCTTTAGAGGGGGTGAAACCTTCCCAGCGATATTTCAACTGCATGGGGCATTGCCCCCGCAGAGCTGTGAAACCGGCGACCATCTCAGCACAAAGCCACCGGGCCGTTGCACGAGCTGCCGGCTTTGTTGGCCAAAGTCCGGCGTCAGGGTGATGTTCGGCCAAAGTCTCTGCCATGGCGAGGCTTTCACCGACCACAGTTCCATCGGGTAGCCGCAATGCTGGTACCAGACGTGCTGGTGCCAGTGGCTTCATATCCGCTGCCATCGTCCCGGAGTAGAGGCCAATCATGTGGGTGCGGTAGGGCAGGCCGAATTTTTCGAGCATCAGCCATCCGCGCAAGGACCAGCTTGAAAACAACCGGTCGCCGATAAAGAGGTCATGGGTCATGCGCCGACGATGCAGGGTCGATGCGCGTTCGTAAATCAGTGATTTGTGCGCAGTCCTATCACGGACGGTGATTGATCCGCCCCACCGACCAGCCAGTTTCGTGGCGTGTAATCTCGGTAACCGAAAGATTATCGATTCGGTGACTGAACGCCTCTTGCGCATCCACGTCCAAGGCACGTTGGATTTGAGTCAGGATTACGCCGAAATGCGCGACCACTACCAAATCGCGTCCTGAATTGTCGGCAATCAAGGTATCAACTACCGCATCGACCCGCGCGCGGACTTCATTCCAGCTTTCCCCATCTGGGGGTCTGACATCTCCGGGATTGTCCCAGTATGCAAAGCAAAGCTCGGGGTCTTCAGCCTCGATCTCTGCATATGGGCGCAACTCCCATGTGCCAAAATTGATTTCGCGAAGATCGGCATGGTGCGGCAGACGCTGGCGTGTGCCTTGAATTGCACTGGCCGTGTCGGCGGCGCGTGACAAATCCGATGAAATCACGACGGCATTGGAGGGAAGGTGCGTTTCGAGACGGCTGATTGCAGCGTGATCGCTCAAGTCAGCGGGCAGATCGGACCAGCCTACCATGGTTTTGGCATGTGTCGGGCCGTGCCGTACCAAATGTAGCCGGGTCACAAGGGTGGTCCCTTTAGAACCAATGGTAGCCCGGCCGTGACCTGCACCACCCGATCCGCCTGTGCAGCAAGTGCGATATTCAGCCGCCCCTGAGCTTCGCGGAATCGACGGGACAGGGCGTTGTCGGGGACGATCCCGTGGCCTACCTCGTTTGATACCATGACGATCTGGGCGGCACAGGTTTTCAACGCGCTCAGCAGCGCTGACTGTGCTTCCTCAAGGTCATTTTCGGCCAGCAGGTGATTGGTGAGCCACATGGTTGCGCAATCGATCAGGCAAACCTGATCAGATGTCAGCTTTGCAAGTACCGGTGACAGATCAAACGGCGCTTCGATTGTCGTCCATCCGCTGCCGCGTTGTGCAATATGTTGCCTGATTTTTAGGCGCATCTCGTCATCAAACACTTGTGATGTCGCGAGGTAAACGCGACTTTTCCCAGTTGAAACAGAAAGTTGCTCCGCAAAAGCAGATTTTCCGGATGCCGCGCCACCTAAGATAAAGGTTAAATCGGCATGCACTTTTATTACCTTTCTGGCGATCCACCCGGTTTTGTACTGCGTATCGACCACAAGTCGGCAAGGCAAGCCCGGCCCATCGCCTGTGATAAAAGGGGAGAATTGCATGGCACTCGACAACGCACATGATTTTTCGATGTCCCGTAAGGCAATGAAGGCCGAGTTGCTGGATGCCGAGACAGAACTGAAACTGGCCTATGCCTGGCGCGATGAACGCGATGAACAGGCGCTGCATCGCCTCATTACGGCTTACATGCGGCTGGCGATATCGATGGCGGCGAAATTCAAACGCTACGGTGCGCCGATGAATGATCTGATTCAGGAGGCGGGACTGGGCTTGATGAAAGCCGCCGACAAGTTTGATCCGGATCGGGGCGTTCGATTCTCAACTTATGCGGTGTGGTGGATCAAAGCCAGCATTCAGGATTATGTAATGCGCAACTGGTCGATGGTGCGCACGGGTTCGACCTCGTCCCAAAAATCTCTGTTCTTCAATATGCGCCGTGTTCAGGCGCGGCTGGAGCGCGAAGCCGCGACCGATGGGCTGGAGCTGGATCGCCATCAGCTTCACCAGAAGATTGCCGCCGAAATCGGAGTCCCGCTGCGTGATGTCGAGATGATGGAAGGCCGTCTGGCAGGGTCCGATTTCTCGCTGAATGCGGTGCAGTCTGCGGATGAGGACGGACGCGAGTGGATTGATGCGCTGGAGGACGACAGCGAACAAGCCGCCGAGTTGGTCGAAAACGACCATGATAACCAGCAACTGCGCGAATGGCTGGTGACGGCGATGCAGGCGCTGAACGATCGTGAGCGGTTTATCGTGCGCGAACGTAAACTGCGTGAGCCCGCGCGGACCCTGGAAAGTCTTGGGAAAGAGCTTGGCCTGTCGAAAGAGCGTGTGCGCCAGCTTGAAGCGGCCGCCTTTACAAAGATGCGCAAGAACCTTGAAGCTCAATCGCGCGAGGTGCAACACTTCTTCGCATGAAAGCACTTGCGATTCTTACAACTTTTGCGTTGCTCGCCGCACTACCTCAGCCGGTCAGCGCCAATGAACTTATACCTCAGGATATCTTGGACGACATGCAAGCGGCGGATGTCGTCATTCTGGGTGAAATACATGACAACCCGCGGCATCATCTCGTGCAGGCCGAAGCGGTTGCAGCAATTGCGCCATCTGCGGTTGTCTGGGAAATGGTGACCGAAGAAGGCGCACAGCGACTGGCGCAGAAAGCGGCGAGTAATCCTGAAGAGCTGTCCAAAATTCTGCGCTGGGCCGAGTCTGGTTGGCCCCCACTCAGCATGTATTACCCGGTCTTTCGCGCGGCCAATGTGCCCGTTTATGGCGCGATGGTGCCTCGAGCTGCCGCGCGTGCAGCTATGGAGCGCGGAGCAGCGACCACTTTAGGGGCGGACGCGGCCAGATATGGGCTGACAGTGCCCTTGCATGAGGATGATCAGGCCGCGCGTGAGGCGGATCAGCTTGCGGCCCATTGCGATGCTTTGCCTGCCGAGGTCCTGCCGCAAATGGTTGCAATTCAGCGCTTGCGGGATGCGGTGCTCACGCGCGCCATATTACGGGCCGCAGATGAAACTGGCGGGCCGATTGCAGTGATCACGGGCAATGGCCATGCACGCAAAGATCGCGGAATACCAACTTTTTTGACGCGTTTGCGGCCCGGGCTGAAAGTCATTGTGCTCGGGCAATCTGAGGATGGGCTGATTGACGGAGACTTCGACGCCGTGATTGATAGCCCTGCTGCAGAACGTGAAGATCCATGCAAGGCCTTCGAGGCACAGAATTAACCGCTGGAACTGACCGGCGGCGTTGCCTAATGTCAGGGCCGATCGGGACGGGAAGGGCAATACATGCTGTCATCCAAACGCATTCTGCTGATTATTGGTGGTGGGATTGCCGCCTATAAATCGCTGGATCTGATCCGGCGGCTGCGCGAACGCGGTGCCGCAGTGACGCCTGTATTAACGCGCGCCGCGGAGGAGTTCGTGACTCCCATATCCGTATCCGCATTGGCCGGTGAGAAGGTTTACAGGGACCTTTTTGATCTGACCGACGAAGCCGAGATGGGTCATATCCAACTGTCGCGTTCGGCAGATCTGATCGTTGTTGCGCCCGCGACCGCTGATCTGATGGGCAAGATGGCAGGTGGTTTGGCGAATGATTTGGCCTCAACGCTGTTGATGGCAACCGATACACCCGTTCTGTGTGCACCCGCGATGAATGTTCGCATGTGGGAGCATCCAGCGACCCAACGCAACCTCGCGCAACTTGAAGCCGATGGTGTGCGATTTGTCGGCCCGAACGAGGGTGACATGGCCTGCGGAGAATATGGCCCGGGCCGCATGTCGGAACCGCTGGAGATCGTTGCTTCGATTGAGGCGCAATTTTCGGCCGGCCCATTGACCGGTAAGCGTATTTTGGTGACTTCGGGCCCGACACATGAACCGATTGATCCTGTGCGTTACATCGCAAATCGCTCGTCAGGTGCACAGGGCACGGCTGTGGCGCGTGCACTGGCAGCGCTGGGGGCCGAGGTTATTTTTGTTACAGGTCCGGCTGACGTTTCGCCACCTGAAAGGGTGAATGTTGTACGGGTTGAGACGGCGCAGCAGATGTCAGATGCGGTGGACGCTGCGCTTCCTGTTGATGCTGGTGTATTCGCAGCCGCTGTGGCCGATTGGCGGGTATCTAGCGCCTCGGACAAGAAGCTAAAGAAAAGTCGTGATGGCCTGCCTGCACTTGAATTCGCTGAGAACCCAGACATCCTGAAGCGCATTGCTCATATGGAAGATGGCCGACCCCTGTTGGTGGTGGGTTTTGCGGCCGAGACGGACAATGTGATCGAACATGCCACTGCCAAACGCGCCCGTAAGGGCTGTGACTGGATTGTTGCGAATGATGTCAATCCCGCGACGGGCATCATGGGCGGGTCCGAAAATGCCGTGATCGTGATTTCGGAAGAGGGTGCCGAAGAATGGCCGCGCATGGGTAAAGACGAAGTGGCAAAGCGGTTGGCGGTTAAGATCGCTGGCGCGCTGACCAAATAGTAGTCGTTGAAATCTGAGGTGCAGTGATGGTGGTAATTCGTGTGATCCGAGAGGAAGGGGCTGATCATTCGGTGCCGTTACCCTCTTATGAAACGTCTGGTGCGGCTGGTGCGGATGTACGGGCCAACTTGCCAAATGGTACGCCAATAATATTAGCTCCAGGTGAGCGCACTCTTGTGCCAACGGGCCTTAGGATCGAGATCCCGCTTGGTTTCGAAGTTCAGGTGCGGCCCCGCTCGGGCCTTGCGCTTAAACACGGGATCACCTTGCCGAATACCCCGGGTACGATCGACAGCGATTATCGCGGCCCGTTGGGGGTGATTGTGCTGAATGCGGGGCAGGAGCCTTTCGAGATCACCCATGGCGAACGTATTGCACAACTGATTGTCGCGCCTGTGGTACAGGCCATTTTTCAGGACGTTGAGGTTCTGAGTGAGACCGACCGTGGCGCAGGCGGTTTCGGCTCGACCGGGCGGGGCTGATGCTTCTGGTTCTGATCCTGGCTGCCGCGCTATGGGGCGTTGGATATATCGCCGGTGTGTCGCGCGCCGCGCGTCTGGTTTCTGTTGGCGCTCTGCTAACGGGGGTGATCATTGCTCAACTTGTGCTGCCGGAGGGAAATCCGTTGCGTGAGGCGACTGGCGGGTCTGCAGCGATGTGGCTGATCCTCTCTGGCGTGGTTCTGCTAGCTCTGCTTTATGGGCGGGGCATCAAGGCGTTACGTAGTCGCGCTGCGCCCAGCCCAATGTCGGAACCTGCCATGCCATCCGATCAGTTCAGCGAAACCGAACTTGAACGCTATGCCCGCCATATCGTTCTGCGCGAACTTGGCGGACCGGGTCAAAAGCGGATGAAACAGGCGCGCGTGCTGGTGATCGGGGCCGGGGGCCTCGGCGCACCCGCTTTGCAATATCTCGCTGCCGCCGGAGTTGGCACCATTGGTGTGATCGATGATGACGCGGTCGAGAATGCGAACCTGCAGCGGCAGGTGATCCACCGCGATGCGGATATCGGGATGCCCAAGGTATTTTCAGCCCAGCAAGCCATGGTGGCGCAGAACCCCAATGTCGTGGTTCTGCCCTATCATCGCCGCCTGACTGAAGAGATTGCTGCTGAACTGTTTGCTGATTTTGATCTGATCCTTGATGGTACAGACAATTTCGACACCCGCTATCTGGCCAACCGGACGGCTGTGGCGCTGGGCAAGCCGTTGATCTCGGGAGCGTTGTCGCAATGGGAAGGGCAACTGAGCGTGTTCGACCCAGCCACTTCCGGCCCGTGCTATCAGTGTATATTTCCTGAAGCCCCGGCCCCTGGTCTGGCGCCCTCTTGTGCCGAGGCAGGCGTAATCGGGCCGTTGCCCGGTGTCGTCGGCTCGATGATGGCGGTTGAGGCGATCAAGGTGATCACCGGTGCCGGGCAGGCGTTGCGGGGTGAGATGTTAATCTACGACGCGCTTTACGGCGAAAGCCGCAAGATCACCTTGGCGCACCGCGCAGATTGTCCGATTTGCGGGTCAGGAGCTCAAAGTTCAGACTAGCTCTGGATCATTGCGTCGGGCGGTCTTAGCTATGAGGTCAAAGGAGACCTCAATGACCAACCCGATCCTGTCCGACTGGAATACGCCCTTCGATATTGCCCCATTTGCGACGATCTCGGATGATGATTTCACCCCTGCGCTGGAGCAGGCGATGCAAGTGCATGATGCTGAGATCGATGCGATTGCGGCAAATCCTGACACGCCGACTTTCGCCAATACGATTGAAGCACTTGAAGCCGCCGGAGAGCAGATGGACAAAGTCTTGTCGGTGTTCTTCACCGTCGCAGGCGCTGACAGCAACCCCAAGCGCGAGGAACTCCAACGCACGTTTTCACCGAAACTCGCCGCACATTACTCACGCATTTCTTCGAACAAATCCCTATTTCAGCGGGTGGCTGATCTGTGGGATCGGCGCGACGAATTGGGTCTGACCGACGAACAGGCGCGCGTTCTGATGTTATCCCATCGAGGATTCGTGCGGGCTGGGGCCGCGTTGACCGGAGATGACGATGCGAGGATGCAAGAGCTCAAGGCCCGTCTGGCCTCATTGGGCACGTCTTTCACGCAGAATCTGTTGGCAGATGAGCGGGATTGGTTCATGGAACTCGCCGAAGAAGATCTGCAGGGATTGCCCGGTTTTGTCGTCGATACAGCCCGGGCAGCCGGACAGGAAAAGGGCGCGGATGGGCCGGTGGTGACGCTGTCGCGATCGCTTATTGTGCCGTTTCTGCAGTTTTCACCTCGCCGGGATCTAAGAGAAAAAGCCTATCGTGCGTGGACGGCGCGTGGCGCAAATGGCGGTGAGACTGACAATCGCGAGATTGCTGCCGAAATCCTGAAACTGCGTGAAGAACGCGCCAAGCTGCTCGGCTATGACAGCTTTGCCGAATACAAGCTGGAAACTGAGATGGCACGGACGCCTGATCGGGTGCGCGACCTTCTCATACAGGTCTGGGAACCTGCGAAAAAGCGAGCAGATGCAGACGCCGATGAGTTGACACAAATGATGCAAGAGGACGGCATCAACGGCCCATTGGAAGCTTGGGACTGGCGTTACTATGCCGAGAAACGGCGCAAAGCCGAACATGATCTGGATGAGGCGGCGCTAAAGCCCTATCTGCAACTGAATCGGATGATTGAAGCCTCGTTTGCCTGCGCCAATCGTCTGTTCGGGCTGGAATTTGCTCCGTTGGATGTGCCTCTGTACCATCCTGATTGTCGTGCGTGGGAGGTAACCCGGAACGGCGAACATGTTGCGGTCTTCATCGGAGACTACTTTGCACGTGGATCGAAACGATCAGGCGCATGGTGCAGCGCAATGCGGGGGCAGGCAAAGTTTCCGAAGGTACAGGCGCCTGTCGTTATCAACGTCTGCAACTTCGCCAAGGGTGACCCGGCGCTGCTGTCTTATGACGATGCGCGAACACTGTTCCACGAATTCGGCCACGCCCTGCACCAGATGTTGTCCAATGTGACCTATGAAAGCATTTCTGGCACCTCAGTGGCGCGTGATTTTGTCGAGCTGCCCAGCCAGCTTTACGAACACTGGCTGGAAGTGCCGGAGGTATTGGCCGAGTTTGCCACGCACGCGGATACCGATGAGCCGATGCCGCAGGAAATGCTGGAAAAAGTTCTGAAAGCGGCCAATTTCGATCAGGGCTTTCAGACGGTGGAATATGTTGCCTCGGCGCTGGTTGATCTGGCGTTCCACGATGGGGCAGCGCCCGCTGATCCGATGGACAAACAGGCCGAGGTTCTTGCGAAAATTGGGATGCCTTCTGCTATTGGCATGCGCCATGCCACCCCGCATTTTGCCCACGTCTTCGCGGGCGACGGCTATAGCTCGGGCTATTACAGCTATATGTGGTCCGAGGTTATGGACGCGGATGCCTTCGCCGCCTTCGAAGAAGCAGGCGGAGCGTTCGATCCAGAGCGTGCCAAATCGTTGGAGGACAATATCCTGTCTACTGGCGGATCACGCGAAGCTGAAGATCTCTATCTGGCCTTCCGTGGCCGCCTGCCCGGCGTCGAAGCCTTGCTTAAGGGTCGCGGTTTGATTGCTGCCTAGTAACCGAGGTCCCTATCGACGAGGTGCAGGAAGGGCTCTCCTGCCTCACCTCGTCGGATGTTTTCGCATATCACCTGTGCTGCTGTGACGGGGCGCGTATCCGAGGCAATGTGCGGTGTGACGGTTACGTTGGGATGCGCCCAGTACGGATGGTTGACCGGCAGCGGTTCGACTCGGAATACATCCAGTGTGGCATGTCCGATCTGACCCGAACCTAGCGCCTGCAGCAAGGCGTCGTCATCAATCAAAGGCCCACGCCCCGGATTAACGATCTGTGCGCCTTTGGGAAGCAGGGCGAGCGTGTCTGCATTCAAGATGTTTTCGGTGGCAGGCGTATCGGGCAACAGGAGCACAACGATTTCTGCCTGTGACAGCGCTTCTCGCAACCCATCCTGCCCGTGCAGGCAGTTGACACCGGCGATATTCTTTGCGGTACGGCTCCAGCCGATGACATGAAAATTCAATGCGGCCAGAGCGAGGGCCGCGGCCTCACCCAATGCGCCCAATCCCAATATGCAGACCGTGCGCTGAGAGGCCAGCGGCGGAGCATCCGGTGTCCACGTGCCATCCTGCTGCGTGATGTGACAGTCCATGCCAAGGTGATAGCGCAGTACGTGCCCAACCACCCATTCGGTCATGCCCTGCGTCAATCCACCATCGACCATCCGCGCCAGCGGAACGGTGAGGGTTTCATTGCCCGAGATCTTCTCAACCCCTGCCCAGAGGCTCAGCACCGCTTTGAGCTGCGAGAAGGGAGTGAAATCCTGTACCCCTCCGTTCGGGGCATAGACGATGTAGTCAACCTGATCTGCTGGGATGTCTTTGGCTAAGTGAAAATCCAGCCCCGCGTCGGTCAGGTATTGGCGCATCAGAGGCTCATACTCTGGCCACAACTCAGGGCGCGCGGAAAACAGGATATTCACGGGCATGGGGAACCTTTCAGCGGGGGCGGTGGATATGAGCGCTTTGGACAATGCCAAAGGCGGCCATCAGGACCAGCATGGCAGAACCGCCATAACTGACCATTGGCAGAGGCACGCCAACAACCGGGGCAAGCCCCATCACCATCGACATGTTGACGGCAAAAAACAGGAAGAAGTTCAGCGCAATGCCCAGCGTTACCAGCGACGAGAACCGATCCTTGGTCGAAAGGGCAGTGACCATACAGAAGATCAGGATCAGGCCATATAGGATCAGCAGGGTTATGCCGCCGACAAAGCCGAACTCTTCAGCCAGAGTAGTAAAGATGAAATCGGTGTGTTTCTCGGGTAGAAAATTCAGGCGTGACTGCGTGCCCTGCATAAAGCCTCGCCCGTTCCAGCCGCCTGACCCAAGCGCGATCTTCGACTGCGTGATGTGGTATCCCGCCCCGAGCGGGTCGGTGGAAGGATCGAGGAAGGTGTCGATACGTCGGAACTGGTAGTCTTTGAGAAGTTGCCATTCCGTCCCACGGCTGTTGAACACCGTGGCAATCAGTCCAACCCCCGCCGCGATGACGGCGGCGAAATAAGCCCAATGGACACCGGCCAGAAACATAAGACCTCCGCCAGCGGCAAGCAGCAGAATTGATGTGCCGAGATCGGGTTGTTTCAGAACCATAAAGGTCGGAAGCAGGATCAGAAGGACCGGGATAATCACCCACAGCGGTCGCGAGGTTTTATGGGCAGGCAACCAATCGTAATAGGCAGCGAGGACCATCACCAACGCGACTTTCATGACCTCGGAAGGCTGGAGCCGCATGAACCCCAGATCAATCCAGCGCTGCGCGCCCATGCCGATGGTACCGAACAGTTCCACCACAATCAGCAATCCTATGGATCCCAGATAGGCCACGACCGACATATTGCGCCAGAACCAGATAGGAACGATGGCGACGATGAACATTGCCGCCAGCCCCAGGCCAAAACGCTCCATCTGAGGTTCGGCCCATGGCATCCAAGACCCGCCCGCCACCGAATACAGCATCAGGAAACCGGCGCTGGCGACGCTGATCAAAAGCAGCGTCAGCGGCCAGTTCATATAGAGGAACTTGCGGAAGCCCGAAGGCGTGGATTTGACGGCATATTCAAGATAGCTCATGCGCGGTCCTTTTCATCAGGACGCGCTTTGGGGCGGCGATCCCCCTCAAGTCGCTTTTGTTGTTCCTTGATACGCTCGCGGTCACCAGCCGGGTAGGCTTCGAGCGGTGGAGTGCCGTTGTAAAGTGCCTGTAGCATGATGTCGCGCGCCACCGGTGCGGCTGCTTTGGAGCCACCGCCGCCATGTTCCACCACCACGGCCACTGCGTATTTCGGATTGTCGTAGGGCGCGAAGCTTACGAACAGCGCGTGGTCCCGACGCTCCCACGGCAGGTCTTCGTTGCGGATCACCCCTGCGGCGCGCTCGGCTTTGGTGATGTTGCGCACCTGACTCGTACCCGTTTTACCGGCCATGCGGAACTCATCAGCGATGATCCGACTGCGGTATGCCGTGCCGCGCCGATTATTCGAGACCGAGAACATTGCCTTGCGCACTTGCTCAAGATTGTTGCGATTAACGGCCAGCGGTTCGCCTGCTCCCGAGGGCTGCTCGATCCCGTCAACCGAGCGCACCAGCCGTGGTTTTACCGCACGACCGGTCGCCAGTCGTGCAGTCATGACTGCCAGTTGGAGTGGTGATGCGAGCATGAAACCCTGACCGATCGAGGCATTCGCGGTGTCACCCACCAGCCAGTCCTGCCCGTGGATGCGTTGCTTCCATTCCTGATTAGGGGCAAGCCCCGCAGCTACCGCAGACATCGGGATGTCATGTTTGATACCCAACCCGAAAGTGTTTGCCATCTCGGAAATCTTGTCGATCCCAACGCGGATTGCCACGTCATAGTAGAATACATCGCAGCTACGCTTCAGCGATGTTTCAAGGTCTACTGACCCGTGCCCTCCGCGTTTCCAACAGTGGAAGCGGCGGCTGCCGACTTTCATGTGACCGGGGCAGTACACCGTGTTGGAGGGGCTGATTACTCCGGCCTCAAGCGCGGCCATGGCAGTGATCATTTTGAAGGTTGATCCCGGTGGATAGGTGCCCTGTACCGTTTTGTTGGCCAGCGGGCGGTATTTGTCGTTTGTCAAAGTGCGATAGTCGGCCACTGAAATGCCGCGCACGAACAAGTTCGGATCGAAACTCGGGGCCGAGCTGATGGCGCGGATATCGCCAGTTTCGCAGTCCATCACGACGGCCGCGGCACTTTCGCCAGCCAGACGGGCTTGAGCATACTGCTGAAGATCGGCATCAACAGATAGTTGCAGATCGGCCCCTGCAAGACCCTCTTGCCGGTCCAGTTCACGCATGACGCGGCCTGTGGCA
The DNA here is from genome assembly GCF_056536485.1 of Ruegeria sp. CL5. Classification (NCBI taxonomy): domain Bacteria; kingdom Pseudomonadati; phylum Pseudomonadota; class Alphaproteobacteria; order Rhodobacterales; family Roseobacteraceae; genus Ruegeria; species Ruegeria sp. CL5. The sequence continues at coordinate 72,949 of NZ_JBQFPS010000007.1, read as the reverse complement.
TTGACCTCGACCCGTTTTGCGCCTGCCTTGCCGCGTAAGCTGATTTCCTGCTTGGCTTCTAAACCAACCTTGCCAATCTGGAACCGTGGGATACGCAGAACCGGTTCGGGGTCTTCGATTTGGCTCAGGTCATAATCGCTGACCGGGCCGACATAACCGACGACATGGGCGAAATCCTCATAGCGCGGGTACTGGCGCGTTGAGCCTACCTCGGGAGTGACACCAGGCAAGGCCGGAGCGTTGACGGCAACTTTTGAGATATCCTCCCACGTTACTTGGTCAGCCAATGTAACAGGCAAGAAAGGGGCAGAGCGACGCATTTCCGTTTTGGCACGCTCAATTTCATCTGCGGTCAGCGGGATCAGTTCCGAGAGTTTGGAAATGACTTTGTCGATGTCGCCCGCATCCTCACGCACGATGACGATGCGATAAGACGGTGAGTTTTGCCCAATGATCTGCCCGTTTCGATCGTAGATCCGGCCCCGGGTTGGTGGGATCAGGCGAATATTGATACGGTTTTCTTCGGCCAGCAAGCGATACTCATCCGCCTGATCAACCTGCATGAACCGCATTCGGGCAGCGAGGCCACCAACAAAGGCCGCTTGCAATCCACCTAAAATAAAGGCGCGGCGCGGTAGCCGCTTGTAAGCCAGACCCTGAGGTTTTGGTTTTCTCTGTTTCATGACCGCACTCGGGGCATTGTGCTGTCCGCGACCGATTTTCGTCGCACACCAAAGGCACTTTGGCTCATCAGGACCATCAAGGGATAGATTGCGATTGTCAGTACCACTTGCACTACCACCGGCCCCAATGACGCCTGTTGCACTGACAGGATAGCAAGAAGGAGGCGGTTAAGTACAAAAACAACTGTGATTACGGCTCCGACAGTCGTCCATTCGCCTACAAATCCCAAATCTTTCATGCCAACGGACGCGGAATGGAGATAGGCCGCCCCTAACACCACCAATGCAGCCAGCAGACCGGGCGGGCGCTGTAACAACAAATCAGCCATGAACATGACGACAGCAATCGTCAGGATTGGAACGTATTCGGGTCGCCGCAATACCCACGCATAGGTAAGCGCGATCATGATATCCGGAAACGGTAGCCGATCAGGTTTCGTGTCCAGCGGCAACAAGTGCAGGAACATCACTATAATCGCCAAGGCGACATACAAGCTGCGTTTAGCCCAAAGTGAGGAGACAGACTTATCCATCGTTGACCCCTTGTGTGGTCAAAGCTGCCTCGGGCTGGCGCGGACCGACTATGTCTCCTGAATCGCTAATTGGTGGTGCGGACTGATAGCGTAGAACACGCAAGAATTCGAGACGCTCGAAATCGGCGGAAAGTCGTACGCGTAACCTGCCGCCCGGATCAACGCTGATCTGCCCAATCAACAGGCCGCCGGGGAATACTCCCCCATCGCCGGATGTCACAACACGGTCGCCGGGTCGAACCAGTTCCCGGTTTTCGAGAAATTCGACAGCGGGTGCAGAGGTATTATCACCGGTAATCAATGCAGTCTGACCCGATGGTTGTATGGTGGCGGGGATTGCGCTTGAGGCATCGGTCAACAGGATCACGCGCGAAGTATCGGACCCAACACCCGAGATGCGCCCGACCACGCCAATCCCGTCCATCGTAGCCCAGCCATCCACGATACCATCTCGCTCGCCGACATTCAGCAGAACTGATTGCCGGAAGGGTGATCCGCTATCAGCCATTACGACGCCGGTAACGTAGGTCAGTCGCGGGTCGAGGCGTACATTGTTCAAATCCAGCAGGCGGGCGTTTTCCTGCTCCAGCTGCAGTGCGGCCTCTTTCCAGGCGCGCATCAGGCGTAATTCGCTGCGTAGTTCCTGGTTTTGTTCGCTAAGGCGCTGGTAGCTTTGGAAATCACGCGACAGGTTGATCAACGCGGTAACCGGCACCATCGCCCACTCCATCGAAGGTACAACAGTGTCTACCACCTGAGCACGGAAACGTTCGACACGCGGGCTGTCGATGCGCCAGACCAAGAATATACCCAGCAGGCATAAAACAACGATCCCCACAAGCAATCGGCGCAGGGGTGTCGTGTATTCGTCGCGCTGTGATCGGTCCTTTGCCACAGGTTACCTTCCCGTGCTGCTCGTGCCCGAGTTTTCGTACCCTAAGGGTGCGCGCCTTAGCTTTCGTAGTCAATCGCGTGGCGCAGTTGTTTTTCGTATTCCAGCGCTTTGCCGGTGCCCAAAGCCACACAATTCAGGCTTTCATCAGCGATTGAAACGGCCAGCCCGGTCTGTTCGCGGAGAGCCAGATCCAAATCGCCCAACAGCGCACCGCCACCGGTCAGCATGACGCCGCGGTCGACGATATCAGCCGCCAGATCGGGCGGTGTGGTTTCCAGCGCGGTCATCACCGCCTCGCAGATCGCCTGAACGGGCTCGGACAGTGCTTCGGCCACCTGAGCCTGGCTGATCTCGATTTCCTTAGGCACGCCGTTCAACAGATCGCGGCCTCGGATATGCATCGACTGCCCACGCCCATCATCGGGCATCCGTGCAGTGCCGATTGTGGTCTTGATGCGCTCAGCGGTCGATTCACCGACCAACAGGTTCTGCTGGCGACGCAGATACGATATGATGGCCTCGTCCATGCGGTCACCACCCACGCGGACCGAACGAGCATAAACGATGTCGCCCAACGAAAGAACCGCGACCTCGGTGGTGCCGCCGCCGATATCAACGACCATGTTGCCAGTTGGGTCGGTGATTGGCATGCCCGCACCGATCGCAGCTGCAATCGGTTCGGCAATCAGGCCCGCGCGTCGCGCGCCTGCAGACAGAACAGATTGACGGATCGCGCGTTTTTCAACGGGTGTCGCGCCATGAGGGACGCAGACGATAATCTTGGGCTTGGAGAAGGTCGAGCGCTTATGTACCTTGCGGATGAAGTGCTTGATCATCTCTTCCGCGGTGTCGAAGTCAGCGATGACGCCCTCGCGCATCGGGCGGATCGCTTCGATCGAGCCTGGCGTTCGACCCAACATCAGTTTGGCGTCCTCGCCGACGGCCAGAACCTTCTTCACGCCATCCTTAACGTGGTAGGCAACAACCGACGGCTCGGATAGGATCACACCGCGCCCTTTGACGTAAACAAGCGTGTTCGCTGTTCCGAGGTCTATAGCCATGTCCGCTGTGAACAGGCCGCCCAGAGTGCCAAAGATGCCCATATTTCCCTGATCCCGTTTGTCCGAATTTCCACTGCCCGCGACTCGACGGTTCCGGGACGGATGCCTTATAGGGTGCCAACTCGTCCGGTTAAAGGGCTGATTCTGCGATAGTCAGCACCTTTCCGCCTTATTGGTAGGGACTTTAGAAGGCAAAATGCTCTCATATCAACATATTTACCACGCTGGAAATCTGGCTGATGTACAAAAGCACGCTTTATTGGCGTGGACGCTGCGGTATCTGACCCAAAAGGACAAGCCGATCAGTTATATCGAGACGCATTCGGGGCGTGGTCTGTATGAGCTTGACGCGGCCGAGGCGATCCGAACGGGAGAAGCGGCTGCCGGTATCGCGCGTGCGCAGCGTGAGGGTTGGTTTGATCCGGATCACCCAATGATGCAGGTGCTGGGGACTATGCAGGCCCGATATGGCGCGCCTGCTTATCCCGGTTCCCCACTAATCGCTGCAAATCTGCTCAGAGAACAGGACAGTTTGCACCTTGCTGAGTTGCATCCTCAGGAACATGCGGCACTGGCTACTGCACTGTCGCCGTACAGGGCCAAGGTTTACCGGCAAGACGGGTTCGAACTTGCGCAATCACTGCTGCCACCAACGCCCCGGCGTGGGATGATGCTGATCGATCCCAGCTATGAAGTGAAAGCAGACTATGACCGGTTGCCTGGGGTGATCGCTAAGCTGCACCGTAAATGGAATGTTGGGGTTGTCGCGCTCTGGTACCCAATCCTGACAGATGGGCGGCACTCATCCATGGTCTCTTCGTTGAAATCTGCAGACTACCCAAGGGCAATTTGTCATGAGGTGACGTTTCCTGCTGCGCGAGAAGGACATCGAATGGTTGGGTCGGGCATGTTCATGTTGAACGCACCTTTTGGAATTCGAGACGAGATGGAGCGGCTCTCTGGGCTGTTTGAACAGCTTTAAGAAAGCGTGAGAGATATAGACAAAAGACCTCCCGCCTCCTTTGTCTGCATCAAAGATGCCGCCAAAGGTGTTCGGCCCGGCAGCGCGCCTGTGGCGTGCTGCCGGGCTCAAAACCCAAGAAGGGTTGGCGAAGTCGAGCCGCCGCGGGTGCGGGAGCCTTTGATCCTTGGATCAGGTTAAGTCTTTGTAGCTGATTTCGCGTGTATCGGCACCTGGGCCTGCTTTTTCACGACGCATGATCAGGCGATTCAGCGCGTGGATATAAGCTTTGGCCGAGGCAACAACGGTATCCGTATTTGCTGACTGACCGGTGGCAATCATGCCATCCTCTTCCAGCCGTACAGAAACCGTGGCTTGCGCGTCCGTACCTTCGGTCACTGCATGGACCTGATACAACTGCAGATGCGCCTTGTTCGGGTAAATCGCTCGGATCGCTTTGAAAGTCGCGTCCACCGGTCCGTCGCCATGCTCGGTGGCGATAACATCTTTGCCATCGAACTCAAGCTCTACCGTCGATTCAGCCTGACCGCCTGTACCACAGGTCACTTTCATCGACACCAATTGCAAACGATCGTCGTCGTCGTCCAGCGACATCAAGGCGATCAGATCGTCGTCAAACACCTCTTTCTTGCGATCTGCAAGATCCTTGAAGCGCACAAAAATGTCCTTGAGCTGGTTGTCTCCGACCTCATAGCCCAGCGTCTCAAGCTTGTCGCGGAGTGCAGCCCGGCCCGAGTGCTTGCCCAGCGGCAATGACGTGCCTGAAAGACCAATATCCTCGGGCCGCATGATCTCAAAATTCTCGCGGTTTTTCAGCATTCCGTCTTGGTGAATACCGCTTTCATGGGCGAAAGCATTCTTACCCACGATGGCCTTGTTGAACTGGACAGGAAAGCCCGCCACGGTCGCCACTCTGCGGGAGATGTGCATGATCTTGGTGGTATCTATCCCAGTATGCCAAGGCATGATGTCGTTACGGGTGCGCAACGCCATGACAACTTCTTCCAACGCGGTGTTGCCGGCGCGTTCGCCGAGTCCGTTGATGGTGCATTCGATCTGGCGCGCCCCACCCGCGACTGCGGCCAGAGAGTTCGCGGTCGCCATGCCAAGGTCGTTATGGCAATGCGTTGCAAAGACCACCTCATCTGCACCGGGGACCGTTTCGATCAGGCGTTTGATCAGGTCGGCTGACTCGACCGGGGCTGTGTAGCCGACAGTATCGGGAATGTTGATTGTGGTCGCACCCGCTTTGATCGCAATCTCGATTACACGGCACAGATAATCCCACTCGGTCCGCGTTGCATCCATCGGCGACCATTGCACGTTTTCGCACAGGTTGCGCGCATGGCTGACCGTTTCGTGGATCTTGTCGGCCATCTCGTCCATCGTCAGGTTCGGGATGGCGCGATGCAGCGGAGAGGTGCCGATGAATGTATGAATCCGGTTCTTCTCGGCGTGTTTCACGGCCTCCCAACAGCGGTCTATATCGGCAAAATTGGCGCGGGCCAGACCGCAGATGCGGCTGTTCTTCGACCTTTCGGCGATCTCGGATACTGCCTTGAAGTCGCCTTCCGATGCGATCGGAAATCCTGCTTCAATGATATCGACGCCCATCTCATCCAAAAGCTCGGCAATCTCGAGCTTTTCGTTGTGGGTCATAGTCGCGCCTGGGCTTTGCTCGCCGTCGCGCAATGTGGTGTCGAAGATCACGACGCGGTCTTGGTCGGTCACGTTTGTCATGGGGTTCTCTTTCTTCTTCTGTCCTAAAGCCTCTTGGCGCGCGGGCGTCCTCCTCTGAGCGGGCGCGCCGGATGGCACGCTCAGAGGCGGATTAGGATCAGTAGACCACGCAGCGATGCACCGCAGGATGCGGCGTCGGCAAAAGCGATATCTGCGCGGTTGATCATGGGCTTCAGCTTATACAGGGCGCATGGCGAATGAAAAGCGGGAAAATGAACCCTAGTTGAAATTGATTGAGCTGTTGAAGGGGCTTAGTTTCCTTCTAGCTCTGAAGTTATGGAAACCGCTTTAATCATAGGTGCATCTGGTGGAATTGGGAGCGCGCTGAGCGAGTTGTTGCGAGCGCGGGGCGTTGAGGTGACGCGATTATCACGGTCTGTGGATGGGTTTGACCTGACGGACCCTGATGGGGTTGCGCGGATTTTGAATACTCTCTCTGATCCGTTCGATCTGATTATCATTGCATCTGGCGCGCTTGAGATAAACGGGGCTGAACCTGAGAAGTCGATGCGCGCCGTGTCAGCCCGCGCGATGATGGACCAGTTTGCCCTGAATGCTATTGGCCCGGCATTGGTCCTCAAACAGGCTCACAGGCTGTTACCACGTGACCGGAAGGCAGCTTTCGTTGTGTTGTCGGCGCGCGTTGGGTCAATTGAAGACAATCGACTTGGTGGTTGGGTAAGCTATCGTGCATCGAAGGCTGCGGTGAACCAGATCGTGCATACAGCCGCGATTGAGCTGGCGCGAACGCACAAACAAGCTGCGTGTGTCGTGATGCATCCCGGCACGGTTAAGACTGCATTTACGAAAAAATATCTCGGACGCCACCCTGCAGTCGAGCCCGAAGAGGCGGCGGAGAATTTGCTTGCCGTTATCGCAGGGCTCTCACCAACCGACACGGGCGGGTTTTTCGACTGGGCTGGCAAGCGCGTGCCTTGGTAGGGCTTTGTTAGCCGTCACTCGTATCTGCGTTATCTGTATCGGTCTGAGGTTCTGAAGGTTCGGCCTCTGGTTCTGGATCAGGTATCGCAGCAGGGGTATCTGTTTCACGCGCCAGGGTGTCATTTTCCCAGATCCCAGATTCAACTTCACCACCGGCGAAACGCATTGTCCCTTCACCGTGACGCTTATTGTTCAGAAAATTGCCTTCGTAGACGTCGCCTGTTTCATAGGTTGCTATGCCAGCACCGTTGATTTTTCCGTCAGACCATTCGCCCGTATAACTGAAACCGCCGGGGCGAGTGAGCGTTCCTAGTCCGTGGCGTTTGCCATCCTTAAACTCGCCTTCATATATAATACCGTCCGGGAACGTGGCTTTGCCCTTCCCTTGCCGGACACCATCGACCCAATCTCCGTCATAACGATAGCCGTTGGCGAAGGTCAGAACGCCTTTGCCATGACTGCGCGCGTTTCTAAACTGCCCCGAATAGACAGTTCCATTTGGATAGGTCGCTGTTCCGGTGCCTTCAAATACGCCTGCAACCCAGTCGCCGTCATAAACAGTGCCGTTTGGATAGGTCGTCCGCCCTTTGCCGTGCTGCAGGTCATCCAGAAAGTCACCGACATAAACGGAACCATCCGCATAGGTTACCTCGCCCAATCCCGCGATCTGACCATCTGACCATTCGCCGGTATAGCGAAAGCCGTCAGTGCCGGTAAATGTGCCTTGTCCCTGACGCAGGTCGTCGGCGAAATTACCTTCATAGACCGCGCCACTGGCGTACGTGACTTTGCCTTCGCCCTGACGCCGCCCATTGATCAGCGCGCCTTCGTAGACGTCACCATTGGGGTGTGTGAGCCGACCGGTTCCGGTCATATTGTCATCAAGCCAGTCACCGGTATAGGTCAATCCGCCAGTCAGATTCAGAGTGCCTGTGCCAGCACGTTTCCCGGCTTTGACATCGCCATCATAAGTGCTGCCGTCAGCGTAGGTGATCTTGGCCTTGCCTTCTTTTTGGCCGTCCACCCAATCACCATCGTAGATATATCCGTCGGCACTGGTCAGCACGCCCTGACCGTGGCGCTTAGCTTCCTTGAACGTGCCCTCGTACCGCATGCCATTGGTGTACTCGGCAATACCGTCGCCATTGATCGCACCTTTGGACCATTCACCTTCATAGGTTTGCCCGTCGGCATAAACGATCTTCCCGAGTCCTTCAGGTTGGCCTTTTACGAAATCGCCTTCGTAGACCGAACCATTGGCGTATCGTGCCGTACCCTTACCCTGAATCTCTCCTTCGACCCACTCACCGGAATATTCGAATCCGCTGGGCAGCCGATAAGTGCCTGTGCCGTGCCGCAGGCCGTTTTCGAATGTGCCTTCGTAAACACCCCCGACGTCGTCGTCGGCTATGATGATCTGATCATTTTGCTGGGCCGCTGCAATTTGCGTCAGCATGGCGAAAGTAGCAGCGGTAAGGGATGTGCGGATCGCGTTCATAATTGTACCTGCCTGCGGTTCTTATGAGATGTTGGCGCAAAACTAGGATACCGCAGGGGGCAGAGCAACGGGTTTTGCCGCATTTGCCTTTCACTCGCGCTGTGATCTGCTAAATCCCTGAGGGACTGACGAGGGCAAGAGGGCAAAATGGCCGACCGTTTCCGCATCACTCTGGCGCAACTGAACCCAACCGTTGGGGATATCGAAGGGAATGCCGCAAAGGCTGCTGCGGCTTGGCAGCAAGGGCGCGCGGCGCAGGCTGATTTGGTGGCGCTGCCTGAGATGTTCATCACCGGTTACAATACTCAGGACCTGGTGATGAAGCCTGTGTTTCATCGTGCGGCGATGCAAGCTGTACAGGCGCTGGCGGAAGACTGCGCCGAGGGCCCTGCGCTGGCAATCGGAGGTCCTTGGGTCGAGGAAGACAAGCTTTATAACGCGTATCTGGTCCTCAAAGGTGGGAAGATCGTAAGCAAGGTTCTCAAGCATCACTTGCCAAATGAAACCGTCTTTGACGAGGTTCGGCTCTATGACGCAGGTCCAATGGGTGGGCCCTATGCGGTCGGTAACGTCCGGGTAGGGAGTCCGATTTGCGAGGATGGCTGGCACGAGGATGTCGCCGAAACGCTTGAGGAGACCGGGGCTGAGTTCCTGTTAATCCCCAATGGGTCACCCTATTTCCGAGACAAATACGACATCCGGCTGAACCATATGGTGGCGCGTACAGTCGAGACAGGCTTGCCAGTGATCTATCTGAACATGGTCGGCGGGCAGGATGATCAGGTTTTTGACGGTGCCACTTTTGGTCTGAACCCCGGCGGAGAGCTTGCATTCCATATGCCGGTCTTTGATGAAGCGGTGCAAAACATCGATCTGATGCGTACCGACGACGGCTGGCGAATCGATCTTGCAGAGGTGGTGCCGCAGCCAGATGCATGGGAGCAGGACTATCGCGCTATGGTGCAGTCCCTGCGCGACTACATGGCTAAAACCGGCTTTAAAAAGGCGGTGCTTGGCTTGTCGGGGGGTGTTGACTCAGCGTTGGTTGCGACGATTGCGGTAGATGCCATTGGGGCGAACAATGTTCGCTGCGTTATGTTGCCATCGGAATATACCAGCCAAAGCTCTCTGGATGATGCCGAAGCCGTCGCGAAGGCGTTGGGAGTTCACTATGATTTTGTTCCGATTTCCGAAGGTCGGACAGCGGTGACCAACACGCTTGCCCCGCTATTTGCCGGGCGCGAGGAAGATTTGACAGAAGAAAACGTTCAGTCCCGCCTACGTGGTCTGCTGTTGATGGCGATCTCGAACAAGTTTGGCGAGATGCTGCTGACGACCGGCAACAAGTCCGAGGTCGCGGTAGGATATGCTACTATTTATGGCGACATGAACGGGGGCTACAATCCGATCAAGGACCTGTACAAAACCCGCGTGTTCGAGACCTGTCGCTGGCGCAATGCCAATCACCGCGATTGGATGATGGGCCCCGAAGGAGAGGTCATCCGTCCCTCGGTCATCGATAAGCCACCGAGCGCTGAATTGCGTGAAGATCAGAAAGACAGCGACAGCCTGCCGGATTACCCGGTTCTGGACGCCATTCTTGATATATTGGTGGATCAGGATGGCTCGATCGCCGATTGCGTAGCGGCGGGTTTTGATGAAGGCGACGCGCGGCGCGTTGAGCACCTGATTTATATTAGTGAGTACAAACGCTTTCAGTCGGCGCCGGGCACACGGCTGACCCCGCGTGCCTTCTGGTTGGATCGTCGTTACCCGATCGTAAATCGCTGGCGAGATCAGGATTAAGACCCGGATCAGTTCCTATCGCTGCGATTGTTTCCAATTCGTCGGCAGTTGGTCCTGGACTTCATAATTGTCCATACATGACAGCTGGTTATGGATATCTGGCGCACGTTCAGCTTGTAATTGGGTCCTTTTTTTGCCACATTTATGTCAGGGGTTCGCCTTGTGTGAGGCGAATGTGACGTAATCCGGTAAGCCGCTCTGCTATTTCAGAAACTGCGACCGTGATTATTGATCTGAGTTGGGGCATCCGCGTTTTTGGGTGTCGGTAAAGGTGATGGTGGTCAAATGACGAATGGATATGACAAATCGCTTCATGCTCCATTGCAATGGAAAACAATGGAGTCTGAGCCGCGCAAGCTGGATGAAGAAACGCTTGATGCTTCGATCGCAGAAATTCTGAACAAAGAGGATCTTGCGCCGCCGCCGGTTACAGATAATGAACCGACGCGACCGGAATTTCCATCCTTGAAGTCGCAAGAAGTTCTTGCTGCAAAGCCTGATACTGGCCGCAAATCCTTTCTGCGCCAAACATGGGCGCAACTGTCCGGCGCTGCCTGATTTAGAACAACCAGCGCTGCGTGGTGCGTAATGGGCTGGCTGATAGGCAACAGGTTGTTGCATTCAGTTGACCTACCTCCGTTTACCATTGCCAGAATACGCGTTCTCGGGCTGGATACCGCTTCGATAAACAACTTCCGAGCGGTTGATGCCAGGTCCTTCTCCGACTCCCGTCGAATCTGATATTACCCTTCCTAAATCGGTGGATGTCGTCGTTATCGGTGGCGGAATAGTTGGTGTCTCGACGGCTTTTGAGTTGGCCGAGCGTGGCGTTTCCGTCCTGTTGTGCGAAAAGGGCCGGATCGCCGGTGAACAGAGTTCGCGCAACTGGGGTTGGGTCCGGCTTGGGATGCGCGACCCACGCGAGATCCCATTGATGCAGGAAGCTCTGCGCATCTGGCGTGGGTTGGATGAACGCCTAGGGCGGAGCACGGGCTATGTTCAGTCGGGGATCGTATTTGGCGCATCAGGCACGCGCGACGTTGGTAACTTGACGCGGTGGTTGGAGCATGTTGAAGGGCAGCAGACGGGTGCCCGTATGGTATCGAACACTGAGTTGACCTCACTATTTCCAAACTCCACCATGAAACCGCAGTCTGGGCTCTATATGCCGCAAGACGGACGGGCTGAGCCGCAGTGGGCGGCTCCCGCAATGGCCGAGGCGGCCCGCAATTGTGGGGCCGCGATCATGACACAATGCGCAGTGCGAAGCGTCGATCTCGAGGCTGGTCGGATTGCAGGCGTCTTCACCGAGCGCGCGCGAGTTCGTTGCAGTCAGGTGGTGTTGGCGGGTGGGGCATGGTCGCGTCTTTTTGCAGGGAACGCAGGTATCGCTCTGCCCCAACTCAAGGTGCTGAATACAGTCATGCGGACCTCACCGGTAGAATCCGGGCCGGAGGTATCGCTTTGGAGTGATGATTTCGCCATTCGCAAACGTGCGGACGGGGGTTACACGATTGCGTCGGGTCACGAGAATACCGTGGATATTGTTCCTGACAGTTTTCGACTCGGTCTTCAGTTCTTGCCAGCGTTTCGGCAAGAGTGGCGTTCCTTGCGGTTTCGCCTGTCGCGCCGCTGGATGGTCGAAGCAAAAGAGGACAGAACTTGGCTGCCCACCGATGTGACGCCTTTTGAGCACTGCCGGGTGCTGGATCCTGAGCCCTCTCGAAAAGTGTTGCGACAGGCCTGGTCCAACGCTCGCAAAGCGATGCCAGTACTTGAGGAGGCAGAGATCGTCCAAAGCTGGGCCGGGATGATCGATGTGACCCCGGATGCGATTCCAGTTATCTCAAAAGTAGACGAATTCCCGGGTCTGCATATCGCAACCGGGTTTTCCGGCCATGGTTTTGGGATTGGGCCAGGCGCAGGTCGGCTGATGGCGGATATTGTCACCGATAGCACGCCCTGCGTTGATCCAGCCGCCTTTCGCCTGTCCCGTTTCACGGATGGTTCAAAAGTACGGCCAGATCCTGGTTATTAGGCCCTAGCCCATCATTTGATAGCTGACCGGTACGAACCGGAACCCCTCGCCGCGTGTTTCAACGTACCCGGCAGCTGGGAAAGGCATGTGATAGCCGATCATGGGTATTTTATCTGCGGCCAGCATACCCAGCACATTCCGACGCGACGCGGTAGCCGCTGCAGCGTCCATATCGAAGCTAAAGGGCCATTCCGGGCGCGCAAATGACCAGACGTAGTGATTTGCCAGATCGGCCGTCAGAACCAATCGTTGTCCATTGCTTTCCAGATGATAAACCGTGTGACCAGGTGTATGTCCGTGAGCCGCCATCGCTGTTATTCCCGAAGTGACCTCTCCACCATCGTCAAGGAACGTCATCTTTTCGGCTTGGGGTGTGACCTTCGCTGCGACCATATCTCCGACGCGGTTGCCCGCATCCATCGCAGACCAGAAATTATATTCCGGCGCGGCGGTTACAAATCGGGCGTTCGCAAATGTCGGAGCGTCATTCGTTGTCATGCCTCCGATATGGTCGGGGTGCATGTGCGTGATCACGACCACATCAATTTGGTCAGGTGAGACTCCTACGTCAGCTAGCGCGGCTTGGATACCGCCTTGACCCAAGCCCGTGTCGAACAACACCAGCTCAGAGCCGGTATGGACCAGTGTCGGAGTAAAGAAGAATTGCGCAATATCAGTTGGAATGAAATTTTCCGCAGAGATTGCTGCAAATTCGTCGTCAGAAACTTCAGCGGCGAATAGTGCCTTTGGCTCATCACGTGGCACGCTGCCGTCGAGCAGGGTGGTAACAGTGAAATCGCCTAACTGGAATGATTTTGCGATGGTCGAATTTGCTTTGCTCGGCTCACCTGCTGCGAAAGCCGGCACCGCGGCAGAGGCAAAAGGCAATGCGGCAGCGGCACTCAGAGCTGCCCTTCGTGTCAATTTGATCATCATATCTAAGTCTCCCTGTCAAAACGCCAGTAGTAGAAATAGGTCAGAGCGTTTCTCTTGCCAGTTATAGACCCAATACATGGGCTGCATGGATGAACATTACGTGTTAATTTTTGTTCATGCCGCGATCTGAGAACAAAACAGTGCCCACCGGGCAAAATATTGCTGAATTTCTGGCGACCGTTCAACAGCTGCGTAAGGCGGACGAGGCGCAAGTGCTGGACAGGCTCTTTCAGGATACCACCGGGTTTGCCCCAGTGATGTGGGGTCCGTCGATCGTTGGCTATGGCCGATATCACTATCGCTATGCTTCCGGGCGGGAAGGCGATTTTTTGGCGACCGGGTTCTCTCCTCGCAAGGCTGCGCATTCTATTTACATCATGCCGGGTTATGCTGATTTCGAATATATCCTGTCTCGACTGGGCAAACACAAGCTGGGGAAATCCTGCCTCTACGTGAACAAGTTGTCAGACATCGATCTCGACGTGCTTCGTGAACTCATCAAAGCTGGGCTCGAACACCTGGATGGTATTTGGCCGGTCGAACCGACCTGAACGCCCTGCTGGACAAAAACGCGCCCATGTGACATGAGCCGCGCCAACAGGAGACTTCCATGACCACGACCCGTTTCGCCCCGTCGCCCACCGGTTACATCCATGTGGGCAACCTGCGCACCGCCCTGATGAATTATCTGATCGCTCGCAAAGCAGGCGGTACGTTCATCCTGCGTATCGATGACACCGATCCCGAGCGGTCGAAGGAAGAATATGTCGATGCGATCAAACAAGATCTGGAGTGGCTTGGCCTGCATTGGGACCGGGTCGAGCGTCAGTCGGAACGGCTGGACCGTTATGCCGAGGCTGCGGACAAGCTGCGCGCGATGGGTCGGTTCTATGAGGCGTTCGAAACGCCGACCGAGCTGGACCTCAAGCGCAAGAAACAACTGAACATGGGCAAGCCGCCGGTCTACGACCGTGCCGCGCTGAACCTCAGCGACGCCGAGAAAGAGGCGCTGCGCGCCGAGCGCGGCAATGGCGTCTGGCGGTTCAAACTGAACCACGAGCGTATCGAATGGAACGATGGCATTTTGGGCGACATCTCGATCGATGCCGCCTCGGTATCCGACCCGGTGCTGATCCGGGGTGATGGTCAGGTTCTCTATACGATTGCGTCCGTGGTCGATGATACCGAGATGGGCGTGACCGACGTGGTGCGTGGTTCGGACCATGTCACCAACACGGCGACGCAGATTCAGATCATCGAAGCGTTGGGCGGCACCTGCCCACGCTTTGCGCATCACTCTCTGTTGACAGGCCCGCAGGGCGAGGCCCTATCTAAACGTCTGGGCACACTGGCCTTACGTGATCTGCGAGAGCAGGGCGTGCAGCCAATGGCCCTGCTGAGCCTGATGGCGCGTCTGGGTTCCTCTGATCCGGTTGAGTTGCGTGCTGAGATGTCCGAGCTGATCGACGGGTTCGACATCAACCGTTTTGGCGCGGCACCAACCAAGTTCGACGTGCAGGACCTGTTCCCGCTGACGGCGAAGCACCTGCAATCGCTGCCTCTGGCCGAAGTTGCGGATGCCGTTGCAGAGGCGGGTGTTCCGGATGAACTGGCAGAACCTTTCTGGACCATGGCGCGTGAAAACATCACCACCTTGAGCGATCTCAATGGCTGGTGGGATCTTTGCCGCGATGGGGCCGAACCTCTGATCGCAGATGAAGATCGTGAATTCATAGCAGAGGCGGTGGCCCTGCTGCCCGAAGGTCCGTTCGACGCGGATACCTGGGCGAATTGGACCAAGGCGGTGAAAGAGGCCACGGGCCGTAAGGGCAAAGGCCTGTTCATGCCGCTGCGCAAAGCGCTGACCGGAATGGAGCGCGGGCCCGAGATGGCGACCTTGCTGCCGCTGCTGCAGGTGATCCGCGCGCGGGGCTGACCCGCAGAGAATATCTTAAAACACGAAGGAGGCAGGCAGTTCGCCTGCCTTTCTTTGTTCTCCGGTCTGCAATACGCGGGCCGATAGGCGCAGCAGACGGTCGTCCACGAATTCCGTCTCGGTGGGCTTTAGTTGCTGATGACGCGGATATCGCGGTTCGGCACGATCATTCAAAATTGGCGCGTCCCAGCCATCGGTTGTGGCAAAGAAGCGATCAGCGCCGTCCGATCCAAATGCCCTCAGGTACCCCTGCACCACGACATCGATATAGCTCAGCAGTAGTGGATGATGATTGCTGGGCGCTGTATGGCGGTCATGGGGCACGGCGTAGACGGCGATTTCTGCCTCTTGCGTCAGCGTATGGGTGACTGATCGCGTGGCAGGCACGCGTTCATAGGCCCATTCCCGTTCATCCAGCGCGGCCCAGTCGTTTTTGGGCACGTGAGCGATCATGCCGTCGATCTCGGATGCGGGATCCGGCACAGCGGTCAGAAAGGCGACCGGGCGCAGATCGGTGTGCCGCCACGCCCTCCGCCAGCCCTTCAGACGCGCTGGGCGCGGGTCGGGAAAATCGTGCGTCAACAGGTTCACGAGGCTGCCATAGCCGAAGAAATAGGGGTCTGCCATGCGGGTCGTGTCCTTCTTTGACGATTGATGTATGTCAAACAGTCTTTTTACAGAACATGCAATAAGGCTTCATCTTGAGATTCGGGAGGCCCTCATGCGGATTACCAAACGGACGAATATCGCGGTGCGCGTATTGATGTATTGTGCCGCGCATCAGGATCGGCTGGTTACTAAGGCTGAAATTGCAGAAGTCTGCAACATCTCTGAGAACCATCTGGCGCAGGTGATCAACCAGCTTAGCCAGTTGGATTATCTCAGTACCCAACGTGGCCGCAATGGCGGCATGACGCTGGCCCGCTCGGCAGATCAGATCCGGGTCGGGTCTGTGTTCCGCCATGTTGAAGGTGGATTGCCGATTGCCGAGTGTTTTGCGGATGCAGACAATACATGCCCGCTGACCGATGCCTGCCGCTTGCGATTGGCGCTGCAGGATGCGGCTGAGGTGTTTTATGCGTCCTTAGACGAAATCACGCTTGATGCGTTGGTTTGTGACAACGACCAGTTGCTGAAGATACTACAGCCCGTCGCGTGCGTGCGTTGAGCTTAGCCACTGGCGCGAAGAATGCGCGCCGGACGCACTGAAAGCGGGCGCAGCGCAAAGAGCATCCCCGCGCCAAGCGTTACCGCGACGCCCGCGATAACGATCCAGAGCGCGGATGACCAGATAATCGCGAAATCTGTGTCGAAGATATATGTGGCCACGGCCCAGCCGCCCAAAATACCGGTCAACAGGGCGACACATCCGGCAGCGGCCCCCAACAGAATAGCTCGCAAGGCAAAACTGCGCAGGATGCGGCCCCGGTCCGCGCCCAGAGTTTTGAGGATCGCCGCTTCATATCTGCGCGCTGGCTCTCCTGCGGCGGCAGCACCGATCAACACCAGAAAACCGGTCAGCAGGGACACGCCTGCGCCATACGAGGTAGCTGCTGCCAGGCCCGCCAGCAAACCAGAGACCCGGTCGATGGCATCGCGGACGCGGACCGCCGTGATGTTGGGATATTGCCCCGCCAGATCGCGCAGGATGGCGGCTTCGGCCTGCTCTTCGGCATAAACCGTTGCGATGAAGCTATGCGGCGCGCCCGCCAGCGCGGAGGGATTCATCGACATGACAAATCCCATTCCAGCGGTCGAAAAATCAACTTCGCGTAATGAGGTCAGTTCAGCAGTGATATCGCGGCCAAGGATATTGACCGTGAGTTCATCCCCAAGTTTAAGCCCCATCTCAGCAGCCTCCTCGGCGGCAAAGCTTACTTGTGGAGGGCCGCTGTAATCTTCGGGCCACCACACTCCGTCGGTCACGCGGGCATTCTGCGGCGGTTGGGCGGAATAGGTCACGCCCCGGTCGCCGTCCAGAACCCAGTGATCGCCTGCAATCTCTCGCGCGGGTTGTCCATTGATCTTGGTAATGATCCCGCGCAGCATTGGAGCGCTTTCTACCCGACTGACGGCGGGGTCAGTGTCGAGACGTTCGCTGAACCCGGGCATCTGATCCTTCTGGATATCGACGAAGAAATATGAGGGTGCCACTTCTGGCAGGTTCCCCGAGATCGCATTGCGCAGGGTGCCGTCGATTTGTCCCACCGCTGCGAGGACCGACAGGCCGAGCCCAAGGGACAGAACCACCGACGCTGCCCCTTCGCGTGGGTCAGAAATGGCGGACAAGGCCCACCGCAGGGCAGGGCGGCCTCTGGTCCAAGGCGCGCCCGCGCGGGCCAATTTGCGAATGGCAAAGGCAGAAAGGGCCAGCAAAGTAAGCGCCCCGACCAACCCCGCGCTGGTCCAGAGGGTCAATCGGGTTGAACCACTGAACCATGCAGCGGCTCCGATCAGTGCGGCCAAGCCAATAGCGGTCGCAACGACATAGATCAGGCGCGGGAAACTGCGCGCCGATGTTAGCGCATCCCGAAACAAGGTTGCTGCGCGCACCTCCTCGGTTCTGGCCAGCGGCCAGAGTGTGAACAGGAACGCGGTCAGCACACCATAAAGTGCGGCCTCGAACAGTGGCTGCGGATAAAGCGAGAAGACTGCGGGGATTGGCAATTGCGTTTCGATTACGGGGGCCAGTAGCAGCGGCAGCACCCCGCCCAGGACCAAGCCCATGATAATACCGATGCTCGACAGAACGGCGATCTGAATCATATAGGTCTGAAAGATTGTCGCCCGATCAGCGCCCAACGTGCGCAATGTCGCAATCGTCTCCGTCTTTTGGGAAAGATAGGCTCGCACGGCAGCAGACACCCCGATCCCGCCAACGGCCAATCCCGACAGGCCCACCAGAACCAGAAACGCGCTGAGGCGGCCTACGAATTCAGATATTCCCGGCGCACCGTTGCGGGCGTCGGTCCAGCGCATGCCGGTCCCCTCGAAGGCCTGCTTCGCTTCCAGCGACAGCGCATCCAATTCGGCAGTCTGAGGCAGGCCCAACCTGTATTTAGTGGAGAACAAAGTGCCCGGCGCCAACAGGCCGGAGGACTGCAGATCTTTTGTCCGGACCAATGTGCGCGGCCCAAGCGAGAACCCATCAGCCGCGCCGTCAGGTTCGTGCTCTAACGAGGCCATCAGAACAAATCTCTGCGTGCCAAGTTCAAACTGCTCGCCAACCATCAGGTTTAGGCGGTCAATCAGAGAGGGGGCCATGACTGCACCAGGCAGCCCATCGGCACCTGCAAAGGCATCGGTCAGAGTAAGTTCAGGTTCAAGGATCGCCGAACCTAACAGCGGATAAGCGTCATCCACAGCCTTAACCTGGGTCAGCCCACGTTGCGTGTTAGTCCCGTTTCCCGTTACGGCCATAGACCGAAAATCAACAACCTCTGAAACCGAGTGTGCGGTTTTTTCCATCCATGCGCGTTCCTGATCATTGGCAAAGCGATAGGTGAATTCCAGTTGCGCATCCCCGCCCAGTAGCGATGCGCCCTCTTGCTGAAGGCCGGTCTGGATTGCTTGGCGGACCATGCCGACCGCGGCAATCGCTGCAACGCCCAAGGCCAGACAAGCCAGAAACACCCGAAATCCACGCAGCCCACCGCGGAGTTCGCGCCGTGCCAGTCGTCCTGCCAGACGCAGGCTCATTCGGCCGCCTCGCGCTGCGACTCTTCAGCGATGCGTCCATCCCGCAACCGCACGACGCGGTCGCATTTCTGCGCCAGCGTGTGGCTATGCGTGACCAGAACCAGGGTTGCACCATGCCGGTCGCGTAGACCGAACAACAGATCTATAATCGCCGCACCGTTGGCTTCGTCCAGATTTCCTGTGGGTTCGTCTGCCAGCAAAATCTTAGGGCGTGGGGCCGACGCGCGGGCCAGCGCCACACGTTGCTGCTCGCCACCTGACAATTGCGCCGGGTAGTGATCGCTTCGATGTGACAGCCCCACAGCCTCTAGCTCGGCCCCAGCGCGCTTGAAAGCATCCTTATGCCCTGCAAGTTCGAGCGGGGTAGCGACGTTCTCAAGTGCGGTCATCGTCGGGATCAGGTGAAAATTCTGAAACACCACACCCATTGATTCACGACGAAACCGGGCAAGTGCATCCTCACTCATTTCCGTCAGATCATGGCCCAATGCCGTGACACGCCCGCCGGTCGCCTGTTCCAACCCGCCCATCAGCATTAGCAGTGAGGATTTCCCTGAACCAGAAGGGCCGACCAACCCCAGCGTCTCGCCCTGTTTCACAGACAGAGAGATGTCGTGCAGAATATCCACCCTTCCGGCATTGCCATCCAGCGATAATGCGGCATCTTGGAGCGTAAGAACAGGTGTCGTCATTGATCAGGCCATCAAGAGGGGTACAGTCCATTGGGATATGGCGTGAAACAGAAGCTACACAAGGGTTTGATCTCAGGCGCGTTCATCTGTTGCGGAATTGCAGCGATGGCAGAGCCAGTTGTGATTGCTGCGCTCGGAGATTCCCTAACACAAGGATATGGGCTGCCGGAACAAGACGGGTTTGTGCCGCAACTGCAGCGTTGGCTTCAGGAAGAAGGTGCGGAGGTTCGGTTGATCAACGCCGGTGTTTCCGGGGATACGACCGCAGGGGGTGCTGCCCGAGTTGACTGGACCCTGACACCAGAGGTCGACGGCATGATTGTTGCACTTGGCGGCAATGATCTGTTGCGTGGCATCGATCCGAGCGTTGCCCGATCAAACCTCGAGACAATACTGCGTGCTGCAGAGACCGCGGATGTCGAGGTACTAATAATTGGAATGCAGGCGCCTGGTAATTACGGAGCCGATTACAAGCAGAGTTTCGACGCCATGTATCCAGAGCTGGCAGAGCAATATGATGCACTTTATGCGGAAAGCTTTTTTGACGGGCTCACAACCGAAGGCGATCCGGCGGCCGCGCGCCAGTTCATGCAATCTGATGGTATCCATCCAAGTGCCCAAGGCGTCGCGCTGATCGTTGATACGCTGGGCCCCTTTGTCTTGGCGCTTGCGGAGCGCGTTGCCGAATAGGAGTACGCGATGCCCGGCCGGTTTTTCCTCACACGACCCATTAGCGAGATCGTGAGGTTGCTGAATGTGAAAGACAGTCTTGGGCCTCAGCCAGCACGCAGAAACATTCAGCCGGGTCAAGAAGTGGTCGTACTGACTGGTGATGGGTTAAAGGCCATGCGATGGGGGATTATCCCGGTCGGCAGGGTCAATGCGCGTGGACGACCGGTGATGGAGACCATCGTAAACGCGCGCTCCGAGACGGTTTTTGACAAGAGCGCCTTCGAAGGGGTCGGTCGCGCCATAATCCCGGTGGATGGCTGGTACGAATGGACCGGTGAGAAGCGACGCAAAACGGCCTGGCGGATTGCCGCCAAGGACGGGGCTCCACTGCTATTTGCTGCGATCACCGACACTTGGGAAGCCCCGGGTGGGCTACGCGTGGATCAGGTTGCAGCGGTGACATGCGAACCCAATGCTGATGTAAAGCCGATCCATCACCGAATGGGAGTGCTGCTGGAGGCGCGGGACGTTCAGCGCTGGTTGCATGGGTCTGAAGACGAGGCGCAGAGTTTGACGCGCCCTTGGCCCGAAGGTCGGTTGATGATCGAAGAAGCTGACGACGTCGATTGGTCGGGGGCTTAGACCACTGTGACCACCGTGCCGATAGGAACTCTATTGTACAGATCGATCACATGCTCATTCAGCATCCTAATGCACCCGTTTGAAACTGCATGACCGATAGTCTGCGGCTGCGTTGTGCCGTGAATGCGGAAATACGTGTCCACCCCGTTCTGAAACAGATACAGCGCGCGCGCGCCCAGAGGATTGTCTCCGCCGCCGGGCTGGACATAATCATTGTCTTTGAACTTGGCATAGGTGACAGGGTCCCGCTCAATCATCTCTTCGGTGGGTCGCCAGGTCGGCCATTCTTTCTTGACGTCAATGGTGGCCGATCCGGTGAATTCCAGTCCGGCTTTGCCGACGCCGCAGCCATAGCGGATCGCTTTGCGTGGCTCGGTTACATAATAAAGGTAAAAGGATCGCGGCGCGACCAGCAACTGACCGGGTTGAAATTGCTTTTTGATGCGCACGAATTGCGGCGTCGGATCATACTCGACCGCTTTCTTGGCGCTGGCAACACCCGGCAACAGGCTGGCAGCAGTACCGGCCAGAAAAACACGGCGTGTGAACATGGTGACATCCCTCAAATGACCAAAGAAATCATAACGCTAGTTTTGGAATGATAGCCGATTTGGTCAATCACCGGGGAAGGATAACCCGATTGTGATGTATTCCCTTTGCCACACACACAACGTGGGCATAGCGGGGTGGGCGGGAAAAATCCCGCCCTTTGAACGGCTTAGGCCAGTTCGATATTGTCGGCGCTTTCGCGGCCATCACGACCAGCGCGCAGCTCGTACGTGACTTTCTGGTTGTCGGCCAGACCGGTGAGACCCGAACGCTCGACAGCCGAGATGTGTACGAAGATGTCTTTGCCGCCATCTTCGGGTGCGATAAAGCCGTAGCCTTTGGTGGTGTTGAACCATTTTACGGTGCCTGCGGGCATATCCGTTGTCTCCTGTTTGGTGCTGCCCACGGAGTTGCGGCAGCCTGGCGTCGTAGTCTGGATCGAGTGACTGAGCGCCGTAGAAGGAGACAGTGGGTCGAAATAGAAAAACGTAAGCCTCTTGGATATGGCATCGGTCAGGCCGTGTGGCAAGGGCGGATTGTATGGTTTGTACAAGGGTTTGAGGGGCAATCGTCCGATTTGTACAAGAATCCGCCGATGGTTTTGGTTATTAGTTTGCGGACCTTTGATAAGACCCGGTTATTTATCTGGCGCGTCGGAGTGGCATTCAGAATCCGTTAACCCTCGTCATGATCAAGTTGCGGCATGAGCGATTACCGACGCGTCCGCATTCCCGGAGCCAAGTACTTTTTCACTGTGTCTTTGGCTGACCGGTCGTCGGATTTGCTGGTGCGAGAGGTGGTGCATTTGCGCTCTGCTTTTGCAGTGACCCAGAGGGAGCGGCCGTTCTGGTGCGATGCGTTTGTTGTGTTGCCGGATCACCTGCACGCGATTTGGACCTTGCCGCCAGGGGATGCGGGTTATTCGACGCGGTGGGGTGCGATTAAGGCGCGGTTTGGGGCGCTGAGGAGTTGGCTGTCTACATGGGAATTTTAACGAAAGGCGAGCAAGCTTTCAAAATTGCCCAACTTTTCGGATTTCATCTGGGTTATCAAGCATTTCAAAATCGGCTTCGGGACTATGCCTTCAAGAGTGGTTATGGAAATCTAATATCAATTGGACGAATACTAAAGGAAGTAGGCTTGACCTCGTCACCGATTGTGATCTCGGGTGCGAAACACAAGTTCAGAATGTGGAATGGCTTCGAATATTTAGTCGATGTTGAGGTGGGCGACCAAAGCCGCCCCTAGGAACGAGTGTTCACCGCGCAAACTTCTTATGCTTCAACCGCTTGGGCTCCAGCGCGTCCGGTCCCAGACGGCGTTTTTTGTCCTCTTCGTAATCCTCGAAGTTGCCCTCGAACCACTCCACATGGGCGTCACCCTCGAAGGCCAGAATATGCGTGCAAATCCGGTCGAGGAAGAAGCGGTCGTGAGAGATGACGACGGCGCAGCCGGCGAAATCGACCAGAGCGTCTTCCAGTGCGCGCAGGGTTTCGACGTCGAGGTCGTTGGTTGGTTCGTCGAGAAGCAGGACGTTGCCGCCCTCTTTCAGCAGGCGGGCCATATGGACGCGGTTGCGCTCACCACCCGACAGCAGCGAGACTTTCTTCTGCTGGTCGCCGCCCTTGAAGTTGAAGGACGAGCAATAGGCGCGGGAATTGACCTGTGCGTCACCCAGTTGGATGATCTCGGCGCCGCCAGTGATTGCCTCCCACACGGTGTCGTTGTCTTTCAGGTCGTCGCGGGATTGGTCGACATAGGACAGCTCGACCGTGTCGCCCAGCGTGATGGTGCCTGCGTCGGGCTGTTCCTGACCGGTCAACATCTTGAAGAGCGTCGATTTACCGGCACCGTTGGGGCCGATGACACCGACGATGCCGCCGGGGGGCAGCGCGAAGTCCAGTCCTTCGATCAGTTGCTTGTCGCTCATGTGTTTCGACAGGCCCTCGACCTCGATCACCTTGCCGCCAAGGCGCTGGCCGTTGGGGATGACGATCTGGGCGCGGGTCAGCTTTTCGCGTTCGGACTGTTCGGCCAATTCGTTATAGGCGTTGATCCGGGCCTTGGATTTGGCCTGACGGGCCTTCTGGCCCTGACGCATCCATTCCAATTCGCGCTGCAGGGTTTTCTGCTTGGACTTGTCCTCACGGGCTTCCTGCTCCAGCCGTTTGGCTTTTTGTTCCAGCCATGCGGAGTAGTTACCCTCGTAAGGAATGCCGCGGCCACGGTCGAGTTCGAGGATCCAGCCGGTGATGTCATCCAGGAAATAGCGGTCGTGGGTGACGATCAGGATCGTGCCCTTGTAGTCGATCAGGTGCTGTTGCAGCCAGGCGATGGTTTCAGCATCCAGGTGGTTGGTCGGTTCGTCCAAGAGCAGCATGTCAGGCGCTTCCAGCAGCAGCTTGCAGAGCGCCACGCGGCGTTTCTCACCGCCCGAAAGGTTGGCGATGTTGGCGTCGTCCGGCGGGCAGCGCAGCGCCTCCATCGAGACGTCGATCTGGCTGTCGAGGTCCCAGAGGTTTTCCGCATCGATCGCGTCTTGCAGGGTGGTCATCTCTTCCATCAGCTCGTCCGAGTAGTTCTCGGCGATTTCCATGGCGATTTCGTTGAAGCGGTCGACCTTGGCCTTTTTCGCGGCCACGCCCAGCATGACGTTTTCGCGGACGGTGAGCGATTCATCTAGCTGCGGTTCCTGCGGCAGATAGCCGACCTTGGCGCCCTCGGCGGCCCATGCCTCACCGGTGAAATCGGTGTCGAGGCCCGCCATGATCTTCATCAGCGTCGACTTACCCGCGCCGTTGACGCCGACGACACCGATTTTCACACCGGGCAGAAAGCTCAGGTGGATGTTTTCAAAGCACTTCTTGCCACCGGGATAGGTCTTGGAGACACCCTGCATGTGGTAGACATATTGATAGGCGGCCATGTCGCGTCCTCTGGGTCGGGGAAATTGAGTTGGGCGGTGTGATAGCGAAGGTTGCCCTGCGGGGCAATGCCGGTTCACGCCTGATCGGTGGAAGCAATCATCAAGATGTGTTGGCGAAGAATTTGCAGCAACTGTTTCAGGTGTTGCTTGCTGCGTGCTTTGTCGCGCAGGCCAATGGCCGCGGTCTGAAGGTAGTCCGCCAGCGTATCCGGTGTGTGGCCTGCATCCTCTATCGCCGAAATGTGCGGGCTCAGAATGTCGGCAAGTGCTTTGATTTTATCTGCCTGAACACTTTCCAACTGGGCGCGGCCCGCAGCGTTGTGTCCGGAAATCATGTCAGCGGCCTCGGGAGAGGCCCGGATGATATTGTACGAGGCGAGGATCGCATGATCGAAATAGGCGTCGAGCTTTTCTCCCAGATTATCGGTATGCGCCCAGTGTTCGCGAATTTGGTTCAGGCATTTGTCTGATTGGAACTTAATGGCGGCGCAAAGAATATCAGTTTTGTTTGAGTAGACGTTATACAGTGTCTGGCGGACCAGACCCGCCTCTTGCGCGATGTCGTTCATGGTGGTCCGGCGCACGCCGAAACGCATGAAGCAACGGATTGCGGCGGTCAAAATGTTCTCAGAAGATGCACTCATAAGACGACATATTGACAAAATTAGCCTTTGTGTCAAATAATAGACAATATGACAGAAAGTGTCGCACTGGTGAGAAGCAAAACCTATGATAATTGTGACCGTTGAAGTCGTTCTTCAGGAAGATTCGATTGAGGAACTGCGCAGCGTTTTTCTGGCAATGGACAAAGCGTCGGCTGAGGAAAGGGGGTGCATCAAGTATGTTTCATCTGTTGATGTGCATGACCCCCGGATTATCCGCATCTACGAGGAATGGGAGTCGATGGATGCTTTGACGCCACATTTCAGGACCCCGCACATCGCGGAATTTCAGTAGGCGTTCGCTGGGGTCGAAACGGTTTCGATGCAGGCTAAGGTTTACGAAGTCAGTCGTGAATTGCCATTCCCCAATTGATCTGGCCTACTTCAACGTCTGAAGTGAAAAGGATTCCGGTGTGTCAGGATTGGCTGAATTGATCGCAGGGTGGGCGCAGCCGGGACGAGTTGATTGGATCAGTCTACGGCCAGAACGTCGGACGAAGATGATTGCCATAGACGAGGCCATGATCTCAGCCGACGGCCTTGATGGCGACCGCAGCCGGGCAGGCAAGCGGGCAGTCACACTTATCCAGCAGGAACATCTGGCTGCGATTGGGTCTTATCTGGGGCAGGAGTCGATTGCGCCTGAGATCCTTCGGCGCAATCTGGTGATTTCTGGGATCAATCTGGCGGCGCTCAAAGGTCGAGAGGTTCAGGTTGGCGAAGCGATCCTACGTTTCACCGTGATCTGCGCACCATGTAGTCGAATGGAAGAAGCGCTTGGCAAGGGCGGTTACTCAGCCGTACGGGGTCATGGTGGCTGGTGTGCTGAGGTCGTGCAGCCCGGCCCGGTTAGGTTGGGCGATGTTGTGCGACCGGTTGATTGACAAGCCGCCTCAGTTCTGAACATCAGCAAGGAATGCAGCGCAGTACCATACCATATGCGCGGCCCGGGCAGGTCGTGGGGTTGTTCGGGGGGTCGTTTGATCCTCCGCATCAAGGCCATGTGCATGTGACGCGTGAGGCGATGAAGGCGTTTGGGTTGGATCGGGTGTGGTGGCTGGTGTCTCCGGGGAACCCTTTTAAGGAGCGGGGACCTGCACCTCTGGCGCGGCGGATGATGGCGGCACGCGCTGTGATGCAGCATCCGCGTGTTGAGGTCACGGATATCGAGGCGCTGACGGGGACGCGGGCGACGGCGGATACGCTGGCGGCGTTACGGCACCTTTATCCTCAAGTGCGGTTCGTTTGGCTGATGGGTGCGGATAATCTGGCGCAGTTTCATCGCTGGAAAGACTGGCGGCAGATCATGGACAGTGTGCCGGTGGGCGTTGTGGCGCGGCCGGGGGACCGAATTTCGGCCCGGATGTCACCGGCGGCGCGGCTTTATGTCAAATACCGCATAGACGGGCAGGCGCGGCATTTGCTGGGGCGGGCGCAGGCTCCGGCCTGGTGTTTTGTGAATGTGCCGATGGTCGATCTCAGCTCGACCGAGTTGCGCAAGCGCGGAGGCTGGAGCGATGAGGTGTTGCCGGAATGACTCCTCTTGGCGCATAATCTTAATCTAGTGATTGTCTGCATTTAAGCTCTGGGATTCTATTAGACCCATGGTTGATCGTATTTCGCGTCGTTTGTTTCTGGGTGGATTAGGGGCGTCTCTGGTTCCGGGCACGGGTCTGGCCGAGGCGCCTTTGGTATCCTTGCGTCCTGTGCTGCGCGGGCCGCAGCCCAGCGGGGCCGAGCGGCTGGTTAAAGCGGCGGGGCTGAGGGGCGAAGTTGTCTTTGCCGTGGCCGACGTTGAAACCGGAACCCCGCTGGAGGTATATGGCGAAGGCCAAAGCCTGCCGCCCGCCAGTGTCGCCAAGGCGTTGACCGCGCTTTACGCGCTGGATGTGCTGGGGTCGGAGCATCGGTTTGAAACCACCTTGATCGCGGATGGACCGATCGAGAATGGCATTCTGAAAGGCGACCTGATCCTTGCAGGTGGTGGGGATCCACTGCTGGATACAGACGCACTGGCCACCATGGCAGCCAATCTGCGCAAGGCCGGAATCACCGAGGTTCGGGGCGCGTTCAAAGTCTATGATGGTGCGCTGCCTTACGTCTTCAGCATCGATCCGGGGCAGCCGGATCATCTGGGCTATAGCCCGTCGATCAGCGGGATTTCCCTGAATTTCAACCGCGTGCATTTCGAGTGGAAACGCGAGGGCACCGGCTATGGCGTGACAATGGATGCGCGCAGCGCAAGTTACACGCCGTCGGTGGATATGGCATCGATGCGGGTCGTGAACCGCAGCCTGCCGATTTATACCTATCAGCCGAGCGCGCGGCAGGATCGCTGGACCGTGGCCAAAGGGGCGCTGGGCAATGGCGGGGCACGCTGGCTGCCGGTACGAAAGCCAGCGCTTTATGCCGGAGATGTGTTCCGCACGCTGGCACGTGTGAACG
Organism: Ruegeria sp. CL5; assembly: GCF_056536485.1. Lineage (NCBI taxonomy): Bacteria > Pseudomonadati > Pseudomonadota > Alphaproteobacteria > Rhodobacterales > Roseobacteraceae > Ruegeria > Ruegeria sp. CL5. The sequence goes on along the minus strand of NZ_JBQFPS010000007.1, from coordinate 45,612 downwards.
GGATTGTACTGGGCCGGGTTCAGGTGACGCGGCAGGCATCGCAAGGGACAGTTCTGGTCGTGCATCAGAGCGAACCGTTGGGAAGCATCCTGAAGGGGATGTTGAGATATTCGACCAATATAACCGCTGAAATGGTGGGCCTGGCGGCGACCAAAGCGCGCGGGGTTGCACCGCAGAGCCTTGAAGAGTCCGCCACTGAAATGAACCGCTGGGCGGCCGCGCGCTTTGGTGCGAATGGGATCACGATGGTCGATCATTCCGGCCTTAGCGGAGCGTCGCGCATGGCCCCCGCCGGTCTGGTCAAGACGCTGGTGGCTGCGGGGCAATCAGAGGAGCTGCGGCCATTGCTTCGGTCCTTTACTCTGGCCGACAAAAATGGGCAGCCGGTCAAGGATCATCCGATCAAGGTCGACGCAAAGACGGGGACGTTGAACTTCGTCTCGGGTCTTGGGGGTTATATGACAACGGCAGATGGGGTTGATCTGGCTTTTGCGATCTTCACCGCCGATACCGCGCACCGCGCCACGATCCCGCGAGCATCGCGCGAGCGCCCGGACGGCGCGCGGCCCTGGAACCGTCGGTCCCGCAACTTGCAACGCAATCTGATTGAGCGCTGGGGTGTGCTCTACGGAAGTTAGGTTGTATGCCGCGCCCGGGCCCCGCGTTCGATGGCGGCGGCGTGCAGGCGGTCGATGCTCAGCTCGTACCGGATTTCTTCCAGCAAGCGCAGTTCGGTTTCGGCCAGTGTGCCATCAGCGGCGGCGACGTCACAAGCCAGCGCATACGCGGTTTCGTTCAGGCGTTCGGGCAGGTTGTCACGGATTAGGCCGAAAAGGGCATCCAGCCCGTCTTCCTGCTCGAACAGGTCAAATACGATTTGCGAGACACGGCGTGTGCGGTCGATATCGTAGCCTGCAAACACCGGCAGCATGTTCACCGCGCCCTCGATCTTGACCAGCTCGGCGGTTCGGATGTTCTCGTCCGAGGCGGATACCGCCACCATGATCGCCACAAGGCAATCCTGCGGGGACATCGGGTGAGGGGTTTGCTCGGTCATGGGGTCGTCCTGAATGATAATTTTGTTGCCGCACGATAGGAGGGGGGGCGCAGAGGTTCAACTGGTAGTTTTGGGGTGCAATGAATGCGATTGGTGAGGCTGGGTGGTTTCGGCTGTGATGTGTATTTCCGCTGAGAGCCCTTCTCGACAGTTGCTGCGTGGTGCGTGTACGACCGGTTCCCTGTATACGTCACTGCGTTCATCAGGATGTTATTGGGGCATAGCTTCCGTCTTTGCGATGTACTTCGCGCCCGCTGAGCGGCGGATTGAATACGCAGACCAGTCGCAGATCAACCTCTGTCGCACGCACCAAATGTCGGTCGTGTTGATCCAAAGCGTAGAGGGTAAATGGCTCAAGGGAATGCCAGGTTTCATTTTCAGACGCTCGGATCTGCCCCTTGCCCTCGATACAGTAACACGCCTCTAGATGATGGGTGTATTCCAGCTCAAGCACTGTGCCTTCTTTAATTATCGTATCTGTCAGCGAAAACCCCATTCCATCAGAGGCGAGCAGCAACCTTCTGCTGTTCCAACCCGGACCGGAAACGTCCCGATCTGTATCAAGGATATCTTTGAGAGCTTTAACAATCATACTTCACCGCCTCTTTGCTATCGGACCGCGCGGTTCATCCCGCCATCAGACAGTATACTCTGACCATTTATGTATCGGGCACCCTCGCTGGCGAGAAACACACAAGCCTGCCCAATTTCTTCGAATGTTGCCGGTCGCTGAGCGGGGATCTCCTGGCGGGCCCGTGTGGAGAGTTTCACATTCTCGCAGAACCCAGGGAGCAGGTTGTTCATGCGAATATTGTGCCGTGCATAACGATCCCCATACAGCTTTGAGAAACTGTGCAGCGCGCCGCGCAACATGCTCATGGGATACGGTGCACGAGGCTCAATCGTGTTCATGGACGAGATGTTTACGAAAGCGCCGCCGCCTTGTTCAATCAGGATGGGCGTAACGATACGGGCAATCTTGACGACATTCAGGACGTACATGTCCAGACTTTCGTGCCACAACTCATCGCTGAGCTCCAAAAGTGGCCCGTCAAAGTCCGGATCGAAACCTACAGTTTTGATGGACTCTGGCACCGTGCCACCGTGACCCATGTTGCTGACGATGGCATCAATTCTACCATACCTGCTCATGGTGTCGTCGATCATCGCTTGCAAATCGTCGACATCTAAGACAGAGCCACGACGGCCAATGCCCCCAAGCTCCTCCGCCAGCTCAACCGAGCGATTGGACGGCGACATTAGCGAAACCTTGTAGCCAGCCTTAGCCATTTCAATGGCGCAGCCTCGGCCAATGCCTTTTCCGGTACCTGTCATCAGCGCGACTTTGACTTCGGGCATCGTATCCCCTTTCTTTAGGCGCATCATATGTGAGATTTATTGCGTTGAAGTCAGTGTACCTCCTTAGAACTCGGCGAACCTATCGAGTTTTCAGAATATTGCTGTTAGGTTTTCTCACATGCCGGAAAACCTTAGACACCTTCGTGCCCTTCAGGCCTTTGATGAAACCGCAACCCACTCCAGCTTATCTAAGGCAGCGGATGCTCTGAACGTTACACACGGCGCGATCAGTAGGCAGATTAAGTTGTTGGAACAGCATCTTGGCATGACGCTCTTTCATCGCCGCCCCAATGGCGTTGAACTGACGCAAGCCGGTGTACGCCTGTATCAATCTACACGAGGGGCATTTTCGGCACTGCAGTTGGGCGTATCGGAGGTGAAGCGATTGCATCACCGACAGTCGATTACAGTGTCTCTTTCCACTTCGCTAGCGCTCAAATGGCTTGTGCCACAGCTCAGTTCGTTTCAGCGAGAGCATCCTGGTATCGCGTTGTTGCTAGACACAAACGATGCCTTTGCCGATTTCGATACCTCCGAGGTCGATGTCGCCCTGCGCTTCGGGAAACCCGGTTGGGATAGGCTGTTTTATGAACAGATCAGACACGAGGAATTGGTTGTCGTGGCCGCGCCCTCCCTTGTCGGGAAAATACAGCTACCGATGCGTGCCGAAGATGTGCTTGCCCTCCCACTCCTGCAGGACGCGTTCAATGTTGGGTGGGAAAACTGGGCTGCGCAGGTTGGTTTGAGCGCTGATCGGATCAACGCGCAGGGTATCAAGTACGTGGACAGCGCTGTTTTGCTGGAGGCGGCAATTGACGGGCAAGGTGTTACATTGGCAAGACATTTATTGGCGGCAAATGACCTGGAACTTGGGCGCTTGATACGTCTGGATGCAAGCTGTGTTCCATTAGAGCGAGGGCTCTACTTTGTCTGCCGCTCGGGCGATCAGGAGCGAGTCACATTGAGAGTTTTCAAGAAATGGCTCATGTCACTTTAGCTCTGGGTTCCAATCGAAGCCCGAGGAAAGCGGACATTGGCTCGCGCGCTGCATAGGTCCGTTTTGTCCCACGTTGTGGACATTCGCAATCCAGAGCAGATATTGATTGCATGGCGTTCATGCGCATAGAGGTATGAAAATCACCACCCTTTATTGACTCATACTGCACCTGCACAATAACAGGAGCCGGTCCGGGCGCATGGGGTGTCTGGCGCGTTTCCCGATGGAGTATCCAAATGTCTGACCTGCGTGAAACCGCGATGACGTCCAAGGCGTGGCCGTTTGAAGAGGCGCGGCGGTTACTCAAACGGTACAAGCAGGGCGCTCCGGAAAAGGGATATGTGCTGTTTGAGACAGGCTATGGCCCATCGGGCCTGCCGCATATCGGCACCTTTGGTGAGGTGGCGCGGACCACGATGGTCAAGCGCGCGTTTGAGGCGCTGTCTGATATCCCGACCAAGCTGATCTGCTTCTCGGACGATCTGGACGGGATGCGGAAGGTGCCGACCAACGTGCCGAACCCGGAAATCCTGGAGCAGCATTTGCAGCGCCCGTTGACCTCGGTGCCGGACCCGTTTGGCGAATATGACAGCTTTGGTGAGCATAACAACGCGATGCTGCGGCGGTTCCTGGATACGTTCGGGTTCGAGTATGAGTTCTACTCGGCCAAGGAGTTCTATGAATCCGGTCAGTTCGACGAGGTGCTCAAGCGTGCGGTTGAGCGCTATGACGAGATCATGGCGATCATGCTGAAAAGCCTGCGCGAAGAACGCCAGCAGACCTATTCGATCTTTCTGCCGCTGCACCCCGAAAGCGGACGGGTGATGTATGTGCCGATGAAGAAGGTCTGTGCCGAGACCTATACCGTGACCTTTGACGATGAGACGGGCAAGGAGTGGACCGTTCCTGTGACCGGTGGCCACGTCAAGCTGCAGTGGAAGCCGGATTTCGGTGCGCGCTGGGCGGCTTTGGGCGTGGATTTCGAGATGTATGGCAAGGAACATGCCACCAACGAAAAGATCTATGACGCGATCTGCCGGGCCTTGGGTGGTCGTGCGCCTGAGCATTTCTCATATGAACTGTTCCTCGATGAGAACGGTCAGAAGATTTCCAAATCGTCCGGCAACGGTGTCTCGATTGACGAATGGCTGACCTATGCGCCGACCGAGTCGCTGGCCTATTTCATGTATCAGAAGCCGAAGACAGCAAAGCGGATGCATTTCGATGTGATCCCGAAGGCTTATGATGAATATCATCAGCAGTTGCGGGCCTATCCGGGGCAGGACCTGAAGGCGCAGCTGAACAACCCGGTGTGGCATATCCATGGTGGGAATGTACCTGAATCCACGCTGATGGTGCCCTTTGCAATGCTGCTGAATCTGGCATCGGTCTCCGGGGCTGAGGATAAAGAAGCCTTGTGGGGATTTATCCGTCGATACGCACCTGAGGCGACCGCCCAAACCCATCCTGATCTGGATCAGGCGGCGGGCTTTGCGGTGCGGTACTTCAACGATTTCGTCAAACCGACGCGTAAGCATCGCGCGCCGACGGATCAGGAGCGTGAGGCGCTGGAAGCGTTGAGGGCGGCCTTGGAAGCCTATGACGGGCCGATGGAAGACGAGGCACTGCAATCCGTGGTCTATTCCATCGGGCGCGAGCGGTTCGATCCGATGCGCGGCTGGTTCACGGCACTTTACGAAGTGCTGCTGGGGGCTTCGCAAGGGCCTCGGTTTGGTGGGTTCATCGCGTTATATGGCGTGCCAGAGACGATCGCTCTGATCGACAAGGCGCTGGCCGGAGAACTGGCCTGATTTGACCTGATCCAGTATGGGGCTACCCTTGCGTCAGGAGGTGGCCCCATGCGTCGACTATTGCTTGCTGTATCCCTGAGTGCCGGACTAGTTTCAGGAGCCTTCGCGCAGAATGCGGAGATCGAGGCCAATATCTCGGCACAGATACAGGCCTTCAAGGCGGATGATTTTGCCACCGCTTTTACCTTTGCGAGTCCAAACATTCAGCGCTTATTTGGCGACCCGGACAATTTTGGGGTGATGGTGCGCCGCGGTTATCCGATGGTCTGGCGACCGGCGGAGGTGCGGTTTCTGGAGTTGCGCGAGATAAGCGGTGCCTTGTGGCAGAAGGTCATGATCACCGATGGCGACGGACGGGTGCATCTGCTGGATTACCAGATGATCCAACAAGAGGGTCGTTGGAAGATCAACGGCGTACAACTGCTGGGCAACTCCGACCCGGCAGCCTGAGGCAACACCACCGTCACGGTGGTAAGAGCGGCGATTAATCCCTCTTCGATACTCAGACCCATGCGCTTGGGCCATGGCCCGGGCGATTTCGGGTTTTGGCGCGCTGCTGGCGCGATTGGGAAAGGGATTTTACATGAACAAGGCAATAACCGACGGCATCGTGTTCATGCCGCCCGCCTATGCGGCCGGTCTTGAATTCTGGTCCAGTGGCGACGGCACGCCGGGCGCTCCGACCTATGAGGGTTCGGGCACGGGGGTGTTCGTTCCGGCGGATGCGGATTTTGCGGGCTGTCTGGAGATTTACAAGACGGCGGAACCGCAACAATTGCGCTATATGGGGCAGACGCCCTTGTTGCCGGGCTGCTATCTGCAGATCAAGGCGCGGGTCAAGGCGATCAGTGGACCGCTGCCCGAGGTGCGGATCGCGGGCTGGGCCGGTGGTGCCGGAGATGCGCATTTGGACGGGTTGGTCGAGCAGGGCCCGGCGGTGCAGTTGACCGGCTATGGCACCGTGCATGAGGTGACGGCGATCGTGGGCACAGGCCTGCGTCCCGGCGTGGACATGCCCTGGGGCACAGCGGCGCTTTATGGCCATTTTGGATTGGATATCGAAGGCACCAACGGCGCGGTGGTACGGGTGGATGATATCGAGATCACGGATGTGACCTTGGTTTTCCTGCGCGACATGATAGGTCTTGTCGATGTGCGCGATTTTGGGGCGGTTGGTGATGGGGTCACCGATGACTCGGCGGCGTTTGAGGCGGCGGATCAGGCGGCGAACGGGCGCAAGGTCTACGTGCCACAGGGTGAGTTCCGGCTGGAAGAGAACACTAATATGGCATCCGAGGTATCGTTCGACGGCACCGTGACGATGCCGGTCGACAAGATGCTGCTGTTGACCAAGAATTTCGATCTGCCGACCTATATCACCGCCTTTGGTGACGAGATGCTGGCGTTTAAAAAGGCGTTTCAGGCGCTGTTAAATAGCTCGGACCATGAATCGCTGGATCTGGGTGGGCGCAAGATTGGGGTGACCGAGCCTATCGATATGGCGGCGGCTGTGCCGAACCGAACGGGCTATGCCACCCGTCGCGTAGTGCGTAACGGGCAGTTTGACGTCAAAAGCAGCTCGAACTGGGATACCGAAACCTTCACCTCGATCGCGACCTACAGCCCGTCTGATCCCGATACGCTGACCAACGTGGCCAACGTGGCCAACATTCCGGTTGGGTCTCTGGTCACCGGCAGCGGTGTCGGGCGTGAGGTTTATGTGCAGTCGAAAAACGAAAGCACCGGTGAGATCACGCTGAGCGCGCCAACCTATGATGCGGCGGGTACGCAGACCTTCACCTTTACGTCGTTTAAATACCTGCTGGATTTCAGCGGCTTCAGCGCGCTGCAAAAGTTCAACATGGAAGGGATCGAGTTCCAGTGCAACGGGCGATGCAGTGCTGTCCGACTGTCACCCGGTGGGAACACCTTTGTGCTGAAGGACTGTTTCATCAGTCGTCCGAAGGATCGCGGCGTCACCTCGATCGGGCGCGGATGTCAGGGGATGCTGATCGATGGCTGTCAGTTCCTGTCGACCGAGGAAAGTCTGGATGTGCCGGATCGCAGTTCGATCGCACTGAACGCCAATGCCAATGACGTCAAGCTGCGCCATAACCGGGCGACCCGGTTCCATCATTTCGCAGTGCTGAGCGGCGACAACAATCTGGTCCTGGGCAACCACTTTTTCCAGGGCGACAACGTGGCCAACGGGGTGCGCAATGCCGGGTTGGTTATCATCGGCGGCTACAACAGTTCGTCCATCGCCGAGAACTATGTCGATAACTGCTTTATCGAATGGACCAACGAGCACGACGCGAACCCGGATTACTTTACCAGCTTCTCGTTCAGCGCGCTGAGTATCACGGATAACATTTTCTACGCCAGTGATGTTGCCCCCTGGTTCAGCTATCTGGTGATCCGCCCCCATGGCACGGGTCATTTCCTGAACGGGCTGACCGTGACCGGGAACAAGTTTCGCGTCAACAATGTGCGGATCGACCGGGTGGATCGGGTCGATACCAGTTTTGCCGATCTCGACCCGGAACGGCACAAGAGAGTGTGTTTTGAGAATAATACGTTTCACGGCATCGATACGCCCTGCGCCAATCCGTTGAGATTGCAGCATACGCAGAGTTCTCCGTCTTCGGCCTGGACCGTCAGTTCGCAGGGGCAGTTACCGTTTGGAGGCCGAGCTCGCGGATGTGATTCGGTTGTGGCCCTGGGCAGTCTCAGGAACGCATCGAACGCGATACGCTATACCGCGCCTTATGTTGAACTGAGACAGAGTGCGAGTCAGAGCGATATACGCCTGCGCTGGTCCGAAGGCTTGCGCGGGGCAGTCTCGACTATCCTGCGGACCGATACCTGATTGACGTGGCGGGCTGCCCAGTTTTGGGCGGCCCATCTTCAATGGCTGCGCCACAGGGCGAATTTGATTCCGATATTGTCATCGGCTGAATTGCGTTCAGCACCCAGAATCCAGGTGAGGTTGCCTTTTTTCGGGCGATACATCAGCGAGGGACGTACCCGCCAATACCAAGGGTGATCTGAAATATACGAGGTTTCTATCTGCAAGAGCGGGTCAATGCGCCGTCCCGAGGACAGGCCAGCCGTGAAATCCAGCTTGCGGATTAGAGCCTCATGCGTGCGGTTTTCGAGCGCGGCGTCGATATTGAACCATCCGCCCCCCAATCCGGTTTGAATCCCTTTGCCATATGAGAGTGTTGTTTTGTACATCGCCCAGGCATCGTATTGACGGTGATGTGCGCCCAGTCCGAACTCGATGGAAAATCGGCCTGCTTGCCCAAAATCAGCGACGGGAATGCGGGCGAAAACCAACGCATGTCCATACAGATCCTGGTGCTCCTCGACATCCAGCCCGATTGTGAGTTTCGGCCTCAGACCCCACTCGGAATAGAGAGCGGATTTGTATCTATAAATGTTGTCGTCGTCTTGGAAAGCGGTTACTGAGAGCGCGTTGAAGCTTGAGCCTTTTTCGCGCAGCCAAGCCCCGGCGAAGGCCGGAGTGCTCAGCAAAGCGAGCAGCAGATAGATAAGAACCTGACGCGCCATGGCCAAAGCATCGGCAGACTTGGTTAACGGATGGTTAGAATCTTGTTCATCTCCGAGAAAGTTTTTTGACCCTTGCCGCCTTGTATGTGCAGGAAAAGCGTGGCGTTTTCAAAAGCTGTGATAGGCTTGGGGTAGCAAATTAAGGAGAAGCCAGATGCCGCAGATTTCCAAGACCAACAGTTATCAGACCGTCATCACCACATTCGAGATGACCCCCGGAACCTGCCAGGATCTTCTTGAAGCGCTGACGGATGCCTATGCCGAGTTCATCTCAAAACAGCCGGGGTTCATTTCCGCCGGACTGCATGTGAATGACGCCCAAACCCGGATTGCAAATTACTCGCAATGGGAGCGGCGCGAAGACTTTCTGGCAATGCTACGCACGCCGGAAATGCGGGAACGAAACCGCCGCATCAACGAGCTGTGTAAGAGCTTTGAGCCGGTGATGTATGACGTTGCCGAAACATTCGGCGGTTCCTGACCTGAATCAAGGCGCGCTGTGGCGAGGCAGGGCAAGATGCGGGCGCAACCACGGAGGCACAAGCCATGTACCACAACATCCTTGTCCCTATTTCATTTGATGCCGAACGCGACAGTTCGGCGGCGATGAAACTGGCAAAGTTGCTGGCAACCCCACAGGCGCAGATCACTCTGCTGCATGTGGTCGAGCACATTCCGGACTATGCGATCTCATACATGCCGGCGGAATATCTTTCAGAGACACGCAAAGCGCTTCAGGCTGAGCTTGACACGCTGGCTTCTCGATTACCAAATGCCCAAGGACAGGTGATCGAAGGTCACTCTGGCAGAACAATTCTGGATTGGGCCGAAGTGAACAAGCCCGACCTGATCATTCTGGCCTCGCACCGGCCTGGCATGCAGGATCTGCTGTTGGGGTCAACCGCGACCCATGTGGTACGGCACGCAAAATGCGCAGTGCATGTGGTGCGGTGACGGAGTAAGTTTTTTAGCTCGGTATGGCCATGGCTTTGCCACATACAGGGTGTATAGCTGCCTCAATGACGACCGGAAATACAAATGATGAGATTGGCCTTAGTCCGCGGATGACAAGGCGGCAACGGCGTGCGGATGAGATGCGTCGGAAAGCTCTGTCGCCGCTGCGAATTCTGCTGATGGTGCTTGCGCTGCCGTTGACAATCGGAATGATCACGATCGGGGTGTATTTGCGCATCTCGGACTACGAGCGTCATGAAGCTGTGATCCATCTGGTGGCGCTGGCGGGCTGTGACACGGTGCAGCGGCTTGTTCCGGGGCCATTTTTTGAAGGTCGGCCGGGCTATCACAAGCGAAATGACCCCGACAGTGACGGTGTTGCCTGCGGCACCCGTGGTCTGCAACGGCAACGAACGACTGCGATGCCGGGAACTACCGGGAACGCACCGCGGCAAACTCAGACACCGCGTGAGCGAACCGTTGGAACCGCGAAGTTCCTCAAACCCTGATGATTATCCCTTCATGGCCTGCAATAACTCCAGCAGGCGCTTGCGGTCATCATCATTTGTGTAATCCCCAGTGGCCAGACGTTCCGCGATGCGCAGCCGCAGGCGTTCCTGCTGGGTGCGGACCTCTTCTCCGGCGGTTTCGGCCAGAGTTTTCATAATCATCGCCACCGCCTGCTGGCGCTTGGTGGTGGGGTTGGCGATGTAGTCGACCAGGCTCTGTTGCCCTGAATCGAGGATATTTTCGGCCAGATCACGCAGTTGATCGCCATTTGGCAGCAGCGGGGCAGGAGCGTCCGTGGGTGGCAGGATTTCCGGCACGCTGCGCGGGGTTTCGGCCAGCGCGTTCGCACCGTCAACAAAGGCTTCGGTGATCATCCGGGTGATCTTTATCGCGCGAGGGTCCTTGAACAGGGCCGAGGCGATGGCCACGCCGTAATCGGTATAGACCCACGGATTAACCCGCCGCCCACCGCGGCCCTTGGGTTTTGAAATCACATTCTGTGATTGCAAATCAGCGACCTCGGCATCGTTCAGCTGAAAGCGGTAGCCCTCGAACAGACCCTTGTTGCGCGAGACAGCCTGATTGAAAGCGCTGACGGACTTTCCGTAGAACTGCGCCAGATCCTCGGCCAGCACCACGCGGGTGCCGCGCACCCGGTGAATGGCGCTCTGGACTTCATGCGTGCTGGGCAGGGTGTTGGGTTTCGTCATGGCATCCGTTTGGAATCACAATTTGTGATGTCAAACGTGGAGGAGAGAAAGCTACGCTGCAACCTTGAAGTGTATGGCTATCGTCAATCGAGACAGGACTTGAGCTAGCGTCAGCCGCTTGCCTTGCCCAAATAGGCAAGCCGATAGGCGAGCGCGACACAGCCCGCGCCTCCGACTACATTACCGGCCGTGACCCAAAAAAGGTTGCTGATGGTGGCGCCCCAACCGAGTTTGGCACCTGCTAGCGCACCCTGAGGCAGCAGGTACATATTAGCGATCGAGTGTTCGAGACCCAACAGAACAAACGTCGAAATTGGCCAGAGTATTGCCATGACCTTTCCCACGACCGATCTGGCGGCGAAGCTCAGCCAGACTGCAAGGCAGACTAAGGCGTTGCACAGAATGCCTCGCATAAAGGCTTGCGTTGGAGAGAGATCAATCTTGCCATTTGCGATCGCTGCAGCAGTGGCCCCCATTGGTCCTTCCAGCAAACCGCTTGCAGCGCAAGCAAGGACTAGTGCGACGGCTCCGACTAAATTTCCGAGATACACGAATCCCCAGTTCCTCAACAGATCACGCATCGAGATTTTTCGATCCACTGCCGCGATGGTCATCAGCGCGTTTCCAGTGAATAGTTCCGCCCCACCAACGACCACAAGGATCAGGCCCAGAGAAAACACCACCCCACCAAGAAACCGGGCTGGCCCAAATCCGGGATCTACGCCGGTCATAACCATAGTGTAGGCGGCCCCACCGAAGCCGATGAAGACACCTGCGAGTATTGCAAGTGTCAGCGTTTGAACGATGGAAAGATGTGCCTTTGCGACACCAGATGTTTCAACCAGTTCTGCAATCTGTGCAGGTTTGTAAGCGTCTACGCCGGTTGGATTGTGAGCCTTCATGCGTTGCACACTGCCAACATATTCATGTTTCGACATTGATCCGGATCAAGGCCACGCGACAAAGTACAGAGGTTCAGTCCAAGGCTTGTGCCAACTAAACAGCCAACTTGACCTCGACAGCCAATTTTATCCTACCGCTTCCTCCGCTTCACATTCCCACCCCGCTGTCCCGGCCTGCCAGCCGTTGACCGCCCACGCGATTTCACTGCGTCTTCCGAAGCTTTCTCGACCGCCCACTGGCGCGCCATCGGGTCGTCGGCGACAGCGAGGTCGACGGCTTCCAGACGTTTGATCTCATCCCGGATGTTGGCGGCCTCTTCGAATTCCAGGTTCTCGGCGGCTTTACGCATTTGCTCGCGCAACCCGTCCAGATGGGCCTCCAAATTCGCACCGTGCATCGGTTTGTCGATGGTGGCGGTGACGCGGTTCATGTCGACGTCACCTTCATAAAGACCGGCCAGAACGTCCTCGACATTCTTCTTCACCGTCTCCGGGGTGATGCCGTGTTCCTCGTTATAGGCGATCTGCCTGGAGCGGCGGCGGTTGGTTTCGTTCAGCGCGCGCTCCATCGAGCCGGTGATCTTGTCGGCATACATGATCACACGGCCGTCGGCGTTCCGCGCAGCGCGGCCGATGGTCTGGATCAGCGAGGTTTCCGAGCGCAGGAAACCCTCTTTGTCGGCGTCCAGAATGGCGACCAATCCGCATTCGGGGATGTCGAGCCCCTCGCGCAGCAAGTTGATGCCGACCAGCACGTCAAAAGCACCTAACCGCAGATCGCGCAGGATTTCGATGCGTTCCAGCGTGTCGATATCCGAGTGCATGTAGCGGACTTTGATGCCCTGTTCGTGCAGGTATTCGGTCAGGTCCTCGGCCATGCGTTTGGTCAGCGTGGTGACCAGCGTTCGGTAGCCATCGGCGGCGACCTTACGCACCTCGTCCAGCAGGTCGTCCACCTGCATGCTGACGGGCCGGATTTCGACCTCGGGGTCCAGGAGGCCGGTCGGGCGGATCACTTGTTCGGTGAAGACGCCGCCGGTCTGTTCGATCTCCCACTTTGCAGGGGTGGCCGAAACGAAGACGGATTGCGGGCGCATGGCGTCCCATTCTTCGAACTTGAGGGGGCGGTTGTCCATGCAGGACGGCAGGCGGAACCCGTGCTCGGCCAGCGTGAACTTGCGCCGATAGTCGCCCCTGTACATGCCGCCGATCTGCGGAACGCTGACGTGGGATTCATCGGCAAAGACGATGGCATTGTCGGGGATGAACTCGAACAGGGTCGGGGGCGGCTCACCCGGCGCGCGGCCCGTGAGGTAGCGCGAGTAGTTCTCGATCCCGTTGCAGACGCCGGTGGCCTCAAGCATTTCCAGATCGAAATTGGTGCGCTGTTCCAGACGTTGGGCTTCCAGCAGCTTGCCCTCGCCAACCAGCTGATCCAGCCGGATACGGAGTTCCTTTTTGATCCCGATGATCGCTTGGTTCATCGTCGGCTTGGGCGTCACGTAGTGCGAATTCGCATAGACGCGAACTTGCTCCATCGTCGCGGCACGTTCACCGGTCAGCGGGTCAAACTCGGTGATGGTTTCCAACTCTTCACCGAAGAATGAGAATTTCCAAGCACGGTCCTCAAGGTGGGCGGGCCAGATTTCCAACGAGTCGCCACGTACCCGGAAGGACCCGCGCTGAAAGGCCTGATCGTTGCGGCGGTACTGCTGGGCAACCAGATCGGCCATCACCTGCCTCTGGTCATACTCATGGCCGACCTTCAGATCCTGAGTCATCGCCCCGTAGGTTTCCACCGAGCCGATACCGTAGATGCACGAGACCGACGCGACGATGATCACGTCATCACGCTCCAACAAGGCCCGCGTGGCCGAGTGGCGCATCCGGTCGATCTGTTCGTTGATCTGGGATTCTTTTTCTATGTAGGTGTCTGAGCGCGGCACATAGGCCTCGGGCTGGTAGTAGTCGTAGTAGGAGACAAAGTATTCGACCGAGTTCTCAGGGAAGAAGCCCTTAAACTCGCCGTAAAGCTGAGCCGCCAGCGTTTTGTTAGGGGCAAGAATGATCGCTGGGCGCTGAGTCTCTTCAATCACCTTCGCCATGGTGAAGGTTTTGCCCGTCCCGGTTGCCCCCAAAAGAACCTGATCACGTTCCCCGTCATTTACACCGCCTGCCAGTTCCTTAATCGCCGTCGGCTGGTCGCCAGCCGGGGCGAATTCGGTGTGCATGACAAACTGCTTGCCGCCTTCCAGTTTCAGGCGCGCGCGCACGTCTTCGGCGGTTAGCTGGGTCTTGTCGGAATGGGCGTAGGGCATAGGCAGGCTCCGGATCAGACCTCTACATTTGTTCTTATTTTGTCCAACTGCAAGGGCTGATCCGGTCTGGGAACCTCTGATTCAGTAATAGGCGGGTTCAGCATCCGGTATGTGATCCGAATTAACCTTGTTGGCCAGTGCCTTCAGGTTGCTGTCAAGAACCTTCGACATCATCATTTTCATCAAAGTCTGCCCTAAAAACCAGCCGAGGGGGCCATATTTCACGGCATAATCCATGCTCCAGATCACCCGGGTGCTAGCCCCGTCCAGCGGTTTGATTGCGATCGTGGCATGCGCATCGGTTAGGGGCATCGCTGTCATATCGGAAAGGCGCACGCTGTAACCTCGGTTGGGGTCCCACTCTGTCACCTCTTCGACCAAAGAGGTTCCGTTCTCAAAGTAACAACGCCGCTTTGACCCAATGCCATTTGCCCCATGCGTCAGGGCCTCGACATATGCGATCTGTGGGGCAATCTCGTCTATCTGCATAAACCGGCTGAGTACCGCCCAGATGGCTTCGGGGGTCGCGTTGATTTCAAGGGTTCGTTCATAATGGATCATCTGCTCAATCCTTTGGCTGATCTTTCGAAAATCATAAGTGTTGCCAATGACAGTTCCTGTCATCACGATGTTGTTGTGCTTCGCGACAATTGTCATCTTGTCCCGGGCCGCGCTCTGACGCATAAACAAGCCCATCAAGTGAATACGGAGAGGCGACATGCGCGCACGGATTTACCAGCCTTCGCGAAACGCGATGACCTCAGGGATGGCCAAGACCCGCAAGTGGGTTTTGGAATACGCCCCTGCTTCGGCGCGCGAAGTTGATCCGCTGATGGGCTGGACCTCGTCCAATGACACGCAAACCCAGGTGCGTCTGAAATTCGACTCCAAGGAAGAGGCGTTGGACTACGCCAAGGACAACGGCATCGATGCACAGGTGAGCGAACCGCACAAGCGCAAGCCGAACTTGCGGGCCCGCGGCTATGGTGAGAACTTTGCCACAGACCGGCGTGCGCCCTGGACTCACTGACAAGGCATCCTGAATGATGGACATCCGCGAAGCCGATCCCGGCGCCGAGGAAATGCGCGCCATCATTCAAGCCCATTTCGCGCATAGCGCAGCAGCTGGCCCTGCTGAAAGCAATCACACAATGGATGCAGGCTCACTTGCCGCCACCGGAGTGCGATTTTGGGCGCTTTATGAGGACGGCTGCCCGTTGGGGTGTGGCGCGCTAAAGGCATTGCCCGACGGCACCGCCGAGGTCAAATCAGTGCATATCTTGGCCGAGGCACGTGGTAGGGGGCTTGCGAGGGTGATGATGAAACACCTTGCGCAGATCGCGCAAGATGAAGGACTATCTGCGTTGGTTTTGGAAACTGGCGCTGACCATCTGCAAGGCTATGACGCGGCGCGCAAGCTATATGAATCGCTGGGGTATTCATATTGCGGTCCGATTGTAGGTTACGAAAACGACCCAAACAGCGCCTTCATGCGCTTGGCTCTTGAACCCGCCCGCTAAAAGCCGCAAGAAGGGCTCAGCGGTCCCTTAGCTCAACTGGATAGAGCAGCTGACTTCTAATCAGCAGGTTGAGGGTTCGAGTCCTTCAGGGATCGCCACTCCATACCTTCAAAGCTGAGTATCCGAGGCCGATTCGGATACTTTTGTGAACCTTCGGGTTGCGGATGAAAAATCCGTCGTATCGGCATGAGATATGGCTTGAGTTAGAGAACGCATTACGACCTGAGTTTGGACAAAATTACGCCCAGAATAGCCAATAGCCGACGCAGAGAAAGTGACGGAATACGGACTGGGATCCAATGAAAAAGATTGCTCTTCTTCTTGCCTTTTTGCCTGCGGCTGCATTTGCAGAAGAACGCGTGTTTGAATGTGACGCGCCGGATGCAGAACATCCGGAAATGGCAGCCAAACTGGTTAAATATGACGGGCAGCAAAAGGGCCACATTACAATAGGTGACATCGACAAAGACGTGGATGTATTCCCCGGCCTCGACACTTTGACCTACCTGTATATTGGCGATGGCTACACACTGCACTACAACGTACACCCGGAAAAAGGCACCTTCGACTACTCGGCTTCAGGAAGTAAATCCGGCTGGGGCAAAGGCGCGTGTCGGGAAATTACGGGGCAATAATTGATTTGAGCGGACGGCGCGACCAAGGCGCTGATATTGGTGCGCTTTTCGATAGCTCAGGCGTTCATTGCCTTCCAATTCTGGTTGGTGGCGAAATAGGTATCCCTCTGCGAACCAAGTTAGGGGTTCCAAAAAATGAAATGCAAGTTCTTGTCGGTCCTCACTTATCAAGCAATAGTGAGCCGATCCAAGAAGTAGTAAAGTAATTAAGCACCAAGGCGGAACTTGGTCGGTGTCATTCCGGTTTGACCTCGGAAGAAGCGGGTGAAATGGGACTTGTCGGAGTAGCCGAGCATCAGGCCGATCTCCGCTATTGTCATCTTGTCTTCTCGGAGGTGCTTCTTAGCGACATCGACACGCAGCCGTTTGATCTCACGGGGTAGCGTCGTGCTTTGTTGCTGAAGCGCTTTCAGAAACCGATCCGGCTGTATTCCCAGCAATCCAGCCACCCGCTCTGATCCCAAATCGGTTTCGTCCAGTTTGTCGCGTAAGACAGATCGCAAAGCAGCTACCACGGTCACTTCTTCATCTTGTCGAGGCGAAGCCAATGGTTTGGTCGAGCCTTCAGAGACGTGGAGCAAAAACAACCATTCCACAGGAAAACTAATCTGCATTCCGGGATCAGTCCCAAGGCCAACCTCGATCCCCTTGTAGTTGATAGGCAGGCCAGTGATGTATCTGCTTTCCCATCGAACACGGGAAGGGTTCCAGGAGTCTCCGACGACTGTCTGCAATAGGCGTACGTAGATTGCGGCTCCAAAAGCGGTAACCTGAACCGGTGGGACAGTCGGTTCCTGTTGCCTCTCGATTCGATAAGTCGCCCTGTCAGCTTCAATGACAAGGCTGTGCCGCACAGAGTTTGACTCCTGCGGTACAAGCCCAACAAAACGGGCAAAAAACTCGAACAGACTCGTTGTCGATTGCAAGGCTTGAGCGAACGGAGGCCATCCTTGCAGGTCAAATGTTTCTCCGACATGCAGGCCAAGGTATCGATCACCGGACAACTCTGAGAAAGTATTCACCAAGCCGTAAACCAACTCTGAGTGTACAAATACGGATGGGTCAGACAGCAGCTCGGCCTTCAAGCCGACCTGGTCCAATGCTGATTGCGGATTGATTTTACGTTCGGTCAGATATTGCAGGAACGGAGCGGCTAAAGAGAGGCGAATAAAGCCCTCGCTATGCTCTTGAGAGGTGGAGTTGAAAGGCAAGCCCGTCACCCTTGTTTAGATTAGTTTTCCGCAGTGGCCAGTTTTTCAATCACATTCGAACATCTTAACTCAAAAGTGGCAACCGAGCCAAGGTATTCCAGACTACAGTTTGTAAAACATGAATATGAAGGGAGTACTTATGTCTGATCTACGATTGTCCCTTTGCTCGACGGTAATTGTCGCTGCAGCTCTTTCTTTTTCAACGTCCGCGCAGGCTCAGGATCAAGAAGAACCCCAAACGCTGTTTACCAATGTGCATGTTTTCGATGGCGTGAATGAACAGCGTATCGAGAATGCCAGCGTATTGGTCGAGGGTAATCTGATTAAGGCCGTATCAACCGATGCGATCGATGCCCCCAATGCGACAGTCATTGATGGAGAAGGACGGACATTGACCCCGGGCTTCATCGAAAATCATGCACACCTGATGCTGCCTGGGCCGACATTACCCGCAATGGAAGCCAACAGCACTTGGGAAGACCTTGCGATACACGGCACTCAAATGGCTGAGATGTACTTAATGCAAGGCTTTACTACCGTAAGAGATGCAGGTGGCGCTAATGGAGGTCTTCGTCGTGCAATCGACAGCGGGACCATTGCCGGGCCGCGTTTCTACCCTGCGGCTGCATTTCTAAGTACGCGTGGTGGCCATGCAGATTTCGCCAACTTTACGGCGCCTGTTGGCCAGTCTTCAAACTTCAGCCGTCTGAATATGGCCCAGGAAGTCGACAGTGTCTCCGAAATGTACAAGTTTGCTCGTAATAACTTCCGGATGGGAGCAACACAACTGAAGTACATGCAATCAGGCGGTGTAGTTTCAGCGTTTGACCCGTGGCAGTTGTTGGCTGGATCGACGGCAGAATTAGAAGCGGCCGTGCAGGTTGCAAACGAATACGAAAGCTACGTCATGGCCCATTCCTACCGAAAGGAAACTATCATGGCGGCTCTGAATGCTGGTGTGCGATCAATTGAACACGGCTTCATGTTCGATTGTGAAATATCAGCGCTGATGGAAGAGAAAGGAGCCTACATCACAACCAATCTCACAGCATTTGATCCAAATCTCTTTGATATTCCTGCCATTCGAGATGTCCCAGCCAGCTTACGAAAAGCACAGTCCGCTACGCAGGCTTTTGGCGACTACATAAAAAACATGAATGAGTGCCCAGCCAAAAGAGGGTTTCACACGGATTGCGTAGGTTCTGTGGCAGCCTGCAATATTCAAATTGCCTATGAAAAGCATCTCAATAATGAGTTCTTTGGTTCCCACGCCTCTTTGGTCGCAATGACATCTACTGGCGGTGAAATCGCTGCTTTGTCCGGGTCGTTCATGAACCCCTATCCTGAAGGCAAACTGGGCGTTATTGAGGAAGGAGCCTATGCGGATATCCTGCTGATCGACGGCAACCCGCTTGAAGACTTCTCGGTTGTTGGAACGGGTGATCAGTGGTTCGGTGCCGACCCAAGGCCTGAAAGCCCAGATACGATCCGACTGATCATGAAGGATGGTGTGATATACAAAAACACACTGGATTGATCGAAAAATGTAGACAGAGTTTGCTCATGCCCCATTGGTC
Organism: Ruegeria sp. CL5; assembly: GCF_056536485.1. Lineage (NCBI taxonomy): Bacteria > Pseudomonadati > Pseudomonadota > Alphaproteobacteria > Rhodobacterales > Roseobacteraceae > Ruegeria > Ruegeria sp. CL5. Next base: position 26,478 of record NZ_JBQFPS010000007.1, on the reverse strand, counting down.
TCGTTTCGTCATTCTCGCAGGGTTGTTCTGGTGTGGTCATCCTGCCATGGCGGCGCCTGGAACCGTGTTGGATTGGTCTGACCTGCCTGATCCGTCTGTGCAAGTCTTTGAAGACCCCTATCGTGATCTGAGCGCTGAACAGTTCGACGATGTCCTTTACGTCGTTCGGCTGCGCGGCAGATTGCAGCGGGACGTTGGCAGCAATGAAGAAAGGCAGAAATGGCAAGAGCTTCTGACCGAGACTGAGGACGCCTTGGCGGCAAATGGTATTGATGTCGACTGGCTGCTCGATCAGCGAGAGGCTGTGAAGGAACGGCGAAGAAAAGCAGGAACAAACGGAAATCCGCAATTCGACGGTCAGATAGTTACATTGGCGGGCTTTGCCATTCCTGCCTCGAATGATCCTGACGGTCGGCCTGTGGCGTATTTGGTGCCAGAACGTGGGATGTGTAGCCATATGCCTCCACCTCCGCCCAACCAAATGATCCGTGTACGGCTAAATGGGGACTGGACGCCCAGCTACTTCCACGAACCCGTTCGGCTGACTGGCACGCTCACTATCGATCCTTCTGTTCAGAATATGATGGTTGTGGACGGCCTCATGCCAATGAATGCGACATTCCAGTTGGAGACGGAGAGGGTCGAGACTCTGGAAACGGAGGCAGACAGGCTGGAATGGAAACAGCGCGCCGCTGATCGCATCCGAGCGGCGGGCGATCGCAAGACTGGCGGGGCAAAGGTGTCCGAATGATAAGATTTCTGGTTGCCGCATTGAGTATTGCCTTTGCTGGCGCAGCGTCGGCTCAGGGACTATCCGGGCCATCTTCGGTCGAAGCTGATCTAGAGCCCGGAGATGGGCTAACCGATCCGCAATACCGTTTCGATTTTCCGCGCAATATCGCTCCGGGTTGGTTTCAGTGGAAAGACCGACTGGCCGAGGAAGGATTCCGCTTCAACATTGATTACTTGGCATTGGGCCAATCCACAAATGCTGATCTGGGAACCGGCGAAGCGGCCAGTGGGATTGCGCGTTTCTACGGTAGTTGGCAGGCAACTGAACGCGGCTCTCTGACATTCAAGATCGAAGATCGGCACAGCTACACCGATGTCGCCCCACAGTTTTTGGGGCTGGATGGCGGAGCCCTTTCAATCACGGGAACAGCCTTCAACGATAATGGTCTGCTGCTAACCAATCTGTTCTGGACCCAAAGGGCCGAGAACGGTTCGTGGACGCTGCAAATTGGCCAGATTGATGTAACGGACTTTGTGGATATCTATGGGTTGGTCAGCCCCTACAGTGGTTTCCAGAACCTGTCTTTCAATACCAACCCAACTATTAACACGCCCAATCAAGGCCTTGGCATCGCCGGAGGGGTAAAGCTGAGCGAAAACTTCTACGCTGTTGCGAGCGTCTCAGATGCAAACGCCGACCCGTCTGATCCAAACTTTGATGTGTTTAGCGATGGCAATCTCTTCAAGTCACTCGAACTTGGTTACACCTCTGGCTTTGATCGCATTTACTTCGACAATATCCACCTGACCCTTTGGCATGCGGATGCGGCCGACGATGGCAGCCGCCCTGAAGATTATGGGGCCGCGTTCTCAGCGGCTTGGTTTGTTGGCAATACATGGATGCCATTCTTTCGGGCAGGGGCATCAAAAGGGACAGCGGCGCTTTACGATCGGTCGGTTTCTGCGGGTCTGGGATATTACGGTCGCAATACCGATCTGGCCGGGCTGGGCCTGAACTGGGCCGAGGCAAGAGGCATAGATGGTGATCAATTCACTCTGGAAGCATTCTACCGGTTTTCAATCTCGCCCGGACTGCAGATCACGCCATCGCTGCAGTTCATTTCTGACCCGCTGCTGAACCCCACCCAGGATAGCATTACGCTGTTCGGTCTAAGAACCCGGATCGTTTTCTAAAGTGGGGCGAAAGCAGGCGCTAAAAATAACTAAACACATAGTTTTGTCGATAAATGGGAGGATCCGTCCATGCGCACCTTGTTTCTGGCGGGCACGTTGTCTGTTTTTTCAACACTATGCGCCGCGCAGACTTACGATGTCGTCATTCTCAACGGTCGGGTAATGGACCCGGAAACCGGGTTCGACCAGATTGCTAACGTTGGAATAAGTAACGGCTGGATCACTGCGATTACCGACGAAGATATTAACGGCAGCCAGTCCATCGATGCGACAGGGCACGTTGTGGCGCCCGGATTTATCGACCTTGAGCAACACGGTTTGGACCCTTGGGGTATCAAAGTGAACCTTAGGGATGGCGTCACAACTCAAATGGATTTTGAGGTCGGAGCCGCTAACATTGATGAATGGTATGAGGCACGAGAGGGTTCAACGCAGGCAAATTATGGCACGGTGGTTGGACAAGAATTCGCACGGATGCGGGTCCATGACGGCCTCGTGCTTGAAGGTGGAGATATAGACTTCCGGAACTTCTTCGCACTGAGGGCGCAATCTGTTGAAGACGGCGTCGAGGGGTGGTCTTCTGTACCAAGCAACCGTGAGCAGATGAACGAAATCACTGCCCAGCTGGATGAGGGACTACGTCTTGGAGCACTCGGTGTGGGATCGACCATCGGCTACGCCCGCGAAGGTGTTACCACCTATGAGATGTTCGAAGCGCAGCGGGCTGCGGCGCGTTACGGTAGATTGACCTCCGTCCATCACCGATTTCATCCCAGTGCTTCGACGCCGACAGAAACACAGACGGGTGTAAATGAAATCTTGGTCAATGCGATGGTGCTTGGCGCCCCGCTGCACATTCATCACGATAACGATTATGGATGGTGGGAAAATCAGGAAAAGCTCCAGATGGCCCGCGACCAAGGTTACAACGTCTGGTCCAGCTACTATCCTTGGACTGCCGGGTCGGGAAACTACGGAGCTTCGATCATCGCCCCTGAAAACTGGGAAGGTTCGATGGGGTACAAATACGAAGACACTATCTTTGATCCCCAGCTCGATCGCTTCGTGACAAAAGACGAGTTTTTGAACTTCGCTGAGAATGAACCGGGACGGACAGCCATAGTTTTTAGCCCTCCAAGAGAGCAATGGCTGAATGATTGGATCACCATCGCAGGCTATGGCATCTCGGGCGACGGTATGGCCGGGCTAGACATCGAGGGCAACTTGATGAGTTGGGATGCTCCCTACGAAGACTATGCCGGGCATCCTCGGTCAGCAGGCAGCCACGCGCTTGTCTTGAGGCTGGCTCGCGAAGCGAATGTGCCGCTTATGCTCACACTCACTCAGTTAAGTTACATCCATGCGAAGCGATTAGGTGACACAGGTTTGCGAGCAATGCAGGTGCGTGGGCGTATGCAAGAAGGCATGGTTGCGGACATTACGATTTTTGATCCGGAGACCGTGACCGAAAAGGCGAACTATACTCTCGGTCAGCAAGGTCTACCATCAGAAGGCATTCCGTACGTGCTCGTTAACGGAACCATTATTGTTAAGAACAGTGAAGTTCAGCGAGATGTTTATGCGGGACAGCCGATCCGGTTTCCAGTCAAGGAGAGCGGGCGTTTCGTTCCGGCTGGTCGCGAGCAGATCATGGGTATTCTCACGCCGGATACCGGCACGGCCCGTCCAACACTGCTCGATGACATCACAAATAGTGAAGCTAGTGTCGCGCCTGCCATGACACCGACTAATCAGTTTGCGTCGTTAGAGCCGACCGACCCTTTTGATTGGTTTACACCTCGCAACGGTCTAGATGACGGTGCCCTGTTCTTTTGCATCGTGCATGCTCGCTTCGAGGACCGTGCAACGGTAAAACATGATTATGCGAAGGCCATGATGTCCAAAACGGGCGGATTTAGAGGTGCTAGTCGCGTAAGACCTTGATACATCGCGGGGAAAGGATGGTGGGTGATGAGAGAGTCGAACTCCCGTCATCTTCGGTGTAAACGAAGCGTTCTATCCCAATCCGCACATGCAGCTAAGTGCTGTATCCAACTGCCGCCACCAGCATCCTATTGTAAAGATGTCTCGTGTTGTCAGTAACTTGAGGCTTTCATAATCAATATCAAAGTGCAAGTCGGTAAATGGACTCCAATCTAACCGATGGTGTGCATAACGGTGGAATTGCCGCTCATGTGCAGCGGTGTTGCAGCGGTCGCTACGTGCCGTGGGGGGGTACGGGGGCAACTGGCCACCCAGTGCGGGCTAGATACCGTCTCAAAAAAACGTGCTGCAAATTCTCGTCCGGTCCAAAAGCCGACGTTCAAACGATCTGCAGCTAATGACAACCTCGAGCCCAGAGCAGAAAAATGGAAAAACTGGCTCTGTTGACCGCGGACAACTCGTGTCAGCGAGCGCCTAGTATCAAATTGGGAATTAAAAAATTGCCTTGCGCTTGCTACTTTGCCCCGGCTCGAGCTCACTAAAGCGTATGACACCACTCACGACAGAAAATGAGGAAAAAAAGTTTGCATCTAATTATTTTGAATATAACAAGTTAGCACTATCTAGCTGCAGTGTATTTACAAGATACTTTCGCGTTTAGTGAACAAATTTACAAAATTTTGTTTTAAATCCAGTAATTTGTTGTGAAGTTTTCATTCGCCTTTCCATTATTGACTTGCACATAAGTGCGCTTTCGTCTGCTGGAAGAGGAGCCAGACGACGGAAGAAAGAGAAATGGGAGGAATTAATGACCAATAAACCGATCACACGCCGTGGCGTGTTGAAGTCTGGTGCCGTCGCAGGTACCGGTCTGGCCCTGCCTACGATCTTCACGGCTTCGTCGGCTGCTGCTTATACCAACGAACCTACCGGAGGGTCCGTAACCCTGGGCTTCAACGTTCCCCAGACTGGACCGTATGCTGAAGAGGGTAATGACGAGCTACTGGCGCAACAGTTGGCCGTCGAACATCTCAATGGTGAGGGAGATGGGGGTTGCTTGAATACCTTCACCTCGAAGGCGCTGAAAGGCAACGGTATCCTTGGCAAAAAGGTCGAGTTCGTCACAGGCGACACGCAGACCAAATCAGACGCTGCACGTGCATCTGCAAAGTCGATGATCGAAAAAGACGGCGCGATCATGATCAACGGCGGATCGTCCTCGGGCGTGGCTGTTGCGGTTCAAGGCCTTTGCCAAGAAGCAGGTGTGATCTTTATGGCTGGCCTGACTCATGCCAACGACACGACTGGCAAGGATAAAAAAGCCAATGGTTTCCGTCATTTCTTTAACGCGTATATGTCGGGCGCTGCACTTGCGCCGGTGCTGGCTGCCGAGATGGGCAAGGAACGCCGTGCTTATCACCTGACGGCCGACTACAACTGGGGCTGGACACAGGAAGAGTCGATCGTCGCGTCGACCGAAGCCTTGGGATGGGAAACGGTCAACACCGTCAAAACACCACTCGCTTCGACGGACTTCTCGTCCTATATCACCCCGGTATTGAACTCGGGTGCTGATGTTCTGGTTCTGAACCACTACGGCGGCAACATGGTGAACTCGCTCACCAACGCAATTCAGTTCGGCTTGCTCGACAAAGTTGCCAACGGCAAGGATTTCAAGATCGTCGTTCCGCTGTATTCGGAACTGATGGCCGCTGGTGCGGGCGAGAACATCAAGGGCGTGCTGGGTTCCATGAACTGGAACTGGCAGCTGCAAGATGAGGGCACCAAAGCATTCGTGAAGTCCTTTGGCGAAAAGTACGGCAAACCGCCGTCCAACTCTGCACAGACCTGCTATGCACAAGTTCTGCTTTATGCTGATGCCTGTGAGCGTGCTGGCACATTCAATCCGTGTGGCGTTGCAGAGGCTCTGGAGGACTTCGAGTTCGACGGTTTGGGCAACGGTCCGACTTGGTACCGTGGCGCGGACCACCAGTGCTTCAAAGACGTGTTGGTCGTTCGTGGCAACGAGAATCCGACCAACGCCTATGACACTCTGGAAATCGTCGAGATCACGCCACGTGCGCAGGTCGAATACGACCCCGAGCATCCGATGTTCGCCGGTGGTTCACTGGGTAAGTGTAACCCGGGCGCGTAAGTCCTCGTGTCTAAGTCTGGCTGCCGAACAGGCGGCCAGACATCTGCAACAGGGTTGATCCTGTTACGCCACTTAATTCACACTGACCAACCCTGAGGTGGGGCCAATGGACGCCATCCTATTGCAAATTTTGAACGGTCTGGACAAAGGGTCGGCCTATGCGTTGATTGCGCTGGGGCTGACGCTCATTTTTGGAACGCTCGGTGTTGTGAACTTCGCACACGGCGCACTGTTCATGATCGGTGCGTTCTGTGCCGTTACTCTGCAAAAGCTCATGAACCTGAGCTTTGCCACCATCGACGAAAGCCAAACCGACTTTCTGGGCAACCCACTGAAGGTTGAAACACCTTATGTCGAGGCTTGGTTCGGCCCAGAGACCGGTGCGACGATCATCGATTGGTCTGTTCCTTTGGCTATCCTGTTTGCGATCCCGATCATGTTAGCAGTGGGCTATGTGATGGAACGCGGTTTGATTAAGCACTTCTACAAGCGCCCTCACGCCGACCAGATCCTCGTCACCTTTGGTCTGGCGATCGTGTTGCAGGAAATCGTGAAGTATTTCTTCGGCGCCAACCCAATCCAAACTCCAGCGCCTGACGCGCTGAGCGGTTCTATCGACCTTGGCACAATGATTGGATTTGACCCCAACGCAATAATCTATCCAATCTGGCGTTTGGTTTACTTTGGATTTGCCGTCGCCATTATCGGCGCCGTTTTCTCATTCCTGCAATTCACCACGTTCGGCATGGTCGTACGCGCCGGAATGGCGGATCGTGAAACCGTAGGCTTGCTGGGTATCAATATCGACCGGCGCTTTACGATCATGTTCGGTATCGCTGCCTCAGTGGCCGGTTTGGCCGGTGTAATGTACGGGCCGCTAAACCCGCCAAATTATCACATGGGGATGGACTTTCTGGTCCTTAGCTTCGTCGTTGTTGTTGTTGGCGGCATGGGCTCGCTGCCCGGAGCCGTGCTGGCTGGCTTTCTGCTGGGCATCCTGGAAAGTTTTGCCTCGACGACCTGGGCCACCACGACAATTCCCGGGATCAATCAAATCATCATCTACCTTGTTGCCATCATTGTGCTTCTGACGCGCCCGCGCGGGTTGATGGGACGCAAAGGCGTGATGGAGGAATAATTGATGTTTGGACTGAACAAAAAAGACACCAGCCTTCTAATCATCGTCGGCCTTCTCACCCTTCTGGCCCCGTTCATCCTGAACCCGTTCCCAGAAGGCAGCGCCATGGCGCAGTTCAACGCGGGTTATCCGGACCTGATGCAGCGCTTTGTTATCTTTGGCATCTTTGCCATCGGGTTCAACATCCTGTTCGGCCTAACCGGATACCTGTCATTCGGTCACGCGGCTTTTTTGGGTGTCGGATCGTACTCAGCCGTGTGGATGTTCAAATTGCTGAGTTACAACATCATTCCGGCTATCGCGCTCAGCGTTGTGGTCGCCGGGGTATTCTCGCTACTGATTGGGTATGTCAGTCTGCGCCGGTCCGGCATCTACTTTTCAATCCTGACTCTGGCCTTTGCGCAGATGAGTTTTGCATTAGCCTACTCTGTCTTGTCGAACCCCAAGTTCAATCTAACCAACGGGGAAACCGGTCTGCAGGTTTACGCAGACGATCCGCAAATCCTGCAGGGTGCCAACTCACCGGACCTGCCACATCTGTTCGGGCTGCCGATGCGCGCAACCTATACAATGGACGTGGGAGCGTGGAGCTTTGATTTTAACGCGGGATATTATCTTTGTGCGATAGTTATGATGGTGGTGTTCTACTTATCTATCCGCATCTTTCGCTCGCCTTTCGGCATGATGCTACGGGCTGTCAAATCGAACCAGCAGCGGATGAATTACACCGGCCTTAACTCGAAGCCGTACACGTTGGCAGCGTTTGTTATCTCTGGCATGTATGCCGGTCTGGCTGGTGGCTTGATGGCCGCAATGGACCCGCTGGCGGGCGCTGAGCGTATGCAGTGGACCGCTTCGGGTGAGGTCGTTCTGATGACGATCCTAGGCGGTACCGGCACATTGATAGGCCCGGTTCTGGGCGCAGGCTTCATCAAATACTTCGAAAATATCTTCTCTAAGATCAACGACAATGTGTTGCACAGTTGGTTTGCTTTCCTGCCTGATGGGTTGGAGAACGCGGTTGTTTTCGTGATCCATCCGTTCATCGGAAAAGGTTGGCATCTAACGCTTGGCATCCTTTTCATGCTTGTCGTTATCTACCTGCCGGGGGGCCTGGTCGAAGGTGGTCAGCGTTTGCTCAACAGGATCAAACGCAAGAAACCAAAAACCGATGACGCAACGTCTGGCAAAACAGAACCGGCGGAATAAGGGGCGAGCCATGGCAATTCTAAGAGTCAAAGACGTTAGCAAGCGCTTCGGCGGCCTTAAGGCACTGACGGATGTAAACCTCAACGTCGAGGTAAACTCGGTTCACGCGATCATCGGGCCCAATGGCGCCGGCAAGTCGACTTTGCTGAATTGTCTGGTGGGCAAGCTCATGCCGGACACGGGAACCGTATTGTTCGACAACGCCTCGGTGTTGGGACTCGAACCTTTTCAGATCAATCAGATGGGCATTAGTCGTGTTTTCCAGACACCAGAGATTTTTGGTGAACTGACGGTGATTGAGAACATGTTGATCCCTATTTTTGCTATGAGGGATGGAGTGTTCCGGATGCATGCGTATGAGACCATCGCCAACGAAAAGGCGATTGTTGAACAGGCTGAAGCGATGCTGGAAGAGATGAACATGGCTGACAAGCGCGAAATGCATGCAGCCTCGCTTTCACGTGGCGATAAGCGCCGACTCGAGATTGGCATGTGCCTCAGTCAGAATCCGCGGCTACTGCTGTTAGACGAACCTACCGCGGGTATGGCGAGGGCGGATACAAACAACACAATCGACTTGCTGAAACAAATTAAGGATGAGCGCGACATCACCATCGCAATCATTGAGCATGATATGCACGTCGTATTCAGCCTTGCCGAACGCATCACCGTTCTGGCGCAGGGAACACCCCTGGTTGAAGATACTCCGGAAAACATCCGCGGAAACCCCAAGGTTCGCGAGGCCTATCTAGGCGAGGCTGCGTAAGGAAAACCTATGAACGAGAAACCTGACTTTTCGAAAAATGCCAATATGGCCAGCACTGCGCCTGCGTTTCTCTCCGTTTGGGATATGCACTCCTACTACGGCGAAAGCTATATCGTTCAAGGCGTCAGTTTCAACGTGCACGAAGGCGAGATTCTTGCTCTTCTTGGGCGTAACGGTGCCGGAAAAACCTCAACACTTCGTTCGATTGCGCGAGTTGGAGAGCCTGAAGTAAGACATGGCGAAATCTGGCTAGACCACAAGCCGCTACACAAAATGACAAGCTACGAGGCGGCGGCAGCTGGTCTTGGCCTGGTACCAGAAGACAGGCGAATAATTCCTGGCCTGACCGTCGAAGAAAACCTGCAGCTTGCTCAGATTGCACCGCCAATCGGATGGTCACTGGAACGGCTATACGAGTTGTTTCCGCGTTTGGGAGAGCGCAGAAAACAAGAAGGAATTACACTGTCAGGAGGCGAACAACAAATGCTGTCAATCGCCAGAGCCTTGGCGAGGGACATCAAGGTCTTACTTTTGGATGAACCGTATGAGGGATTGGCTCCTGTCATTGTCGATGAAATCGAAAAGACCCTTACTCACGTTAAGCAACAGGGTATGACAACGATAATTGTTGAGCAGAATGCCGTGCGCGCCTTGGAGTTAGCGGACCGTGCGATCATACTAGATACCGGAACCATTGTATTTGATGGTACAGCGAAAGAAGTACTTGAAGACACTAACCTTCGTGAGGAATATCTAGCGATCTAACCCGCATAGTCCTTACTTATCAGGCCAAAAAGACAAGTTAATAACATGTCCGATGCACCTGTTTGCTTCGGTTGTAAGTCTACTGATTTACGCGAAAAGAACAAACTCGAACCATGCAGTCGAGTAATACAATCCGGTGGTCGAAGACCTGACGAACCTTTCATATTCAGGAATTTTTTTGTCCACTATGTTCGCGGAACGGAAGCTCGATTCAAACTCAGCAAAGCTCGGCTCCCGACATTGCGATTTATGATCTGTCCATTGATCGTCGCTGTCACCTACGTTCCTCTGGTCTCGCCCTTTAGATCGGCAGGGACGGCGACTCGGTAGTAATACGAGCCCTTAATCAGAGTTGGATTTGGCATTGCGAAACGACCCACGATGTACTCCACGCGGCGGCGTCATGTCCTTATTTTTAAGGACGCCAGTAAAACAAGGGTTGTTTGATGGTGGGTGATGAGAGACTCGAACTCCCGACATCTTCGGTGTAAACGAAGCGCTCTACCAACTGAGCTAATCACCCGTGAGGGCTCATGTAGCTAAGCCCGTGCGCGGGCGCAAGAGGGTAGGGCACAATTTCTTCTGCAAATTTGTATCGCGCTGCAGATCAGGGTTTCATGTCCTTGAGAGCGGCCAAGAGCTGCGCGACCTCATGTTCGGTGTTGTAGTGGCACAGCGAGATGCGGATACAGTCGTTCAGGCCTAAAGGTGTCAGCACATTGCCGCTGTAGTGGTCCGCTTTTCGGGTATGGGTACGGATGCCTTGTTGGTTCAGCCGGGTCATCACATCCGCCGACGGAAAATCCTCGACAGTGATCGACACCAGCCCCTCGCGCGCGGGATTATCGGCGCCAGCCAGGATCGTGATGTGGTCCATATCGCTCAGACCGGGCAGGTTGCCTGTACCGTTGATCATAGCATTGGTCAGGTGTGTTTCGTAGGCGTGTATCGCATGGCCAGCGGCCCGGATGCGGTCCCTGCGATCGGTTTCCTCCGAGACCTGTCCGCCGAGCCAGTCGAAATAGCCGACCACATCGGTCATCGCGGCGTAGGAGCCGGTGTCTCTAGTGCCAAATTCCCATCCGTTTGCTGGGGCGTCGATCAGCTGGTCGTGTGGCAGGGCGGTTAAGCGGTCCGAGATCCAGGCGATGCCATAACCGTGACGTGAGAACACTTTGTAAGGCGAGATCGCATAGCCATCGACGTCGTAGCTATCGATATCCATCTGGCCATGGGCTGCGTGCTGAATGCCGTCGACGATTATGAAGCAATCGGGTGCGACAGCGCGGATGACACGCGCTATGGCAGCCACATCCATCCCCATGCCCGTTACAGGCGAGGCGTGCAGGATTGTGGCGACGGCCACTTCCGGCGTCATCAGCGCAGCATAGTCTTCGGCGGTCACAAGGCCTGTTGCGTCGTCATGGGGCACATTGACATAGTCAAGGCCGGCGATTTCAGCCCATCTGCGTGCGGCGCTGCGACTGGCAGGGTGTTCGATGGAGCTGCCGATCACCTTACCCCCCTTCGGTGCATTCACGCAGGCCGTTCGGATCATGCGAAACAGAAGCTCTGTCCCGCTTTCGCCGACAAAGAACTGACCTTCCGAGGCGTTCATGAAGACAGACAAATCTGCCTTCGCGCGGTTGATGATATCGACCAGCGCATGACTGGCGACGTTGTCCCGCCCCTGATTATCCGGGATCGCAGCGAATTTGGCCGAGGTGTCGACTACTGTATTCAGGGTCAGCGCACCGCCTGCATTTTCAAAGAAAATGCGTGGCCCCTGAAACGGGCAGGCGTCGACATGGGCAAAGTGTGAGCGGATTTCTTCAATCAGTCCGGGGGTCTGGTGCAGCATGTTCAACGGTTCCTGTCTTGGTTTGGCTCACATCAGCCTGAATGCCTGCCGGGTTCAATCCCAATTGCGACAGAAACGCGTGTCGTAGTAGAACCAGATGTTTCCTTGCGCCGGGAAAGGGCCTTGCCTGCCCCGTGTCGCCTCCGATATGCCCAGAGAGACTGCAACCCTTTGAACCGGAGGCACAAGATGCGCTGTCTGATTGCGGCTCTGGCGTTATGCACGCTGATCGCAGCTCCGGTTCGGGCCGAGGGGGTGCTGGTCTTTGCTGCGGCCAGCCTCAAGACCGCGCTGGATGCCATCGCACCCGGGTTCGAGGAAGAATCCGGGCACAGTGTCACGGTGTCTTACGCCGCTTCATCGGTATTGGCGCGGCAGATTCAGGTTGGGGCCCCTGCAGATCTGTTCATCTCGGCCAATGAAGAGTGGATGGATGTGCTGCAAAGCGAAGATTTGATCGATACTGTTTCACGGGTGGACTTGCTAAGCAACGGGTTGGTGCTGATTGGCGCGCCGAGTTCGGAAGCCGCCGAAATTGGAGCTGGGTTTGATCTGCTCTCCCAGTTGGATGGGGGTTATCTGGCGTTGGCATTGGTCGATGCCGTTCCTGCAGGTATCTATGGCAAGGCTGCATTGCAGGGTTTGGGCATGTGGAACGAAGTACAGGACCAGATCGCACAGACAGATAATGTTCGCGCAGCACTGGCGCTGGTGGCGACGGGTGCTTCACCGCTGGGAATTGTGTATCGTTCAGATGCAATTGCCGAGGATCGGGTGGGTGTGATCGGAACAATCCCACCTGAGCTTTATCCAACAATTGTCTACCCTGCAGCCCTGACCCGCACCGCAAATCCAGATGCGCAGGCATTTCTGACCTATCTGCAAGGAGAAACCGCGCAGGCAGAGTTTCTGAGGCAGGGTTTCACCCTGCCGGACGGGTGACGAGATGGGGTGGTTGGGACCAGCAGAGATCGAGGCGTTGCACCTGTCGTTGCGCGTGTCGCTCTGGGCGACGCTAATAACGCTGCCATTCGGAATCTTCGTGGCCTACGCCTTGGCGCGTTGGCGCTTTCCGGGGCGGCAAGTGTTGAATGGTCTGGTGCATTTGCCGCTGATCCTACCTCCGGTCGTAACCGGCTATCTGTTGCTGCTGACATTCGGCATTCAGGGGCCGCTGGGTGGGCCGTTGGCCGAGCTTGGTATCGTTTTCGCATTCCGCTGGACCGGTGCGGCGCTTGCAGCTGGGATCATGGCCTTTCCACTTATGGTGCGCGCGATCCGTTTGTCGATTGAGGCGGTGGATCCCAAACTGGAGCAGGCCGGGGCTACGTTGGGTGCGTCGCGTCTGATGGTCTTTGGAACGGTGACGCTGCCGATGATCCTGCCTGGGGTTATCGCAGGCGCAATACTGGCCTTTGCCAAAGCGATGGGAGAGTTCGGGGCCACGATCACTTTTGTTTCAAATATACCTGGCCAGACCCAGACTCTGCCTTCCGCCGTCTATGCGTTTTTGCAGGTGCCCGGGGGTGAGGCGGCGGCGACGCGGTTAGTGATCATTTCGATCATAATCGCCATGGGGGCGCTGCTCTTGTCAGAATATGTCGGCCGCCGTGTGGCCAAACGGGTGGCTGGGTCATGAGTCTGTCTGTTCGCATGCAACATAATCTGCCGAGTATTGCGCTCGATTTGGATTTTGAAGCGCCTCCGGGTGTCACAGTCCTTTTTGGGCGCTCGGGTTCCGGGAAGACCACGGTGGTCAATGCCGTAGCCGGGTTGCTGCGCCCCCAAGCGGGACGTGTTGCAGTGGGTGATTGGGTTTTATTCGATACGGATTGCGGGGTTTGGCTGCCGCCACATCGGCGGCGATTGGGATACATCTTTCAGGAAGGCCGATTGTTCCCGCATCTGACTGTGCGTCAGAATCTGAACTATGGTCGTTGGTTTGCCCCGCGCGGAGTACAGCGCGAAAACCCGGATCGCGTGATCGAGATGTTGGGCATCAGCCACCTGCTGGATCGGCGCCCGGCTATGCTGTCGGGCGGTGAGAAACAGCGCGTCGCCATTGGCCGCGCCTTGTTGGCCAGCCCGCGCCTGATTCTTGCAGACGAGCCCTTGGCGGCGCTTGACGATGCGAGGAAGGCGGAAATCCTGCCCTATTTTGAACGGTTAAGGGATGAGGTCTCGGTTCCAATCCTCTATGTAACACATTCGGCGGCCGAGGTTGCGCGGTTGGCGACATCGGTCGTGGCGCTTCAGGATGGGCAGGTGGTACGCTTTGGCCCTGCGTCCGAAGTGCTGGCCGACCCGTCAGTTGCCCCCGCCGGTGTGCGCGCCGTGGGTGCGGTGCTAAGCGTTCGCGTGGCGGCTCATCACAATGATGGTTTATCTGAATTGGACGCAGGCGGGGCGCGGTTGTTCCTGCCGCGCATTGCGCACCGGATCGGCGAAGACCTGCGTATCCGTATCCCGGCGCAAGAGGTGATCTTGTCGAACATACCACCAGAAGGGCTGTCAGCCCTGAACGTGCTTTCTGGACAGGTCGAAACGATCCGATCAGGCGAAGGGCCAGGTGCCATTGTGTCGGTCAACACACCTGCTGGGATTGTTTTGGCCCGCGTGACCCGACGCTCGGTCGCGGCCTTGGGGTTGCAGCAGGGCAGCAGTTGCTATGCGGTGATCAAGACTGTAGCGCTGGCCCCGCAGGATGTTGGTGGGCGGGTCGTCTAAGGATTAGGCAAGTGCGCGCGACTCATGCTCGCGCAGGACAAGGCGCGCGGCATTTCCGAATCCGTTGTGTTCGTCTGTCGCGCGGTCGGGGAAAATCTCGACGAGTTCTTGCAATGCGTCAGACGAAAGCGTGTAAAGAGTTTCTTCACCCAGAAATAGGCTTTCAGCTGGCGCCCCTTCGGCGGTTAGAATCTCGTGCCTGTCCAGAAGGATATGCAAATACTCGACAGGCTGGTCGCTTGTTTCGATATCGATGCCCGGCCAGGAGCAAAGGTGTTTTGCGGCGACCAATACTTCGGGCGCACCAAATAGCATCTGGACCTTGGGACCACTTATCAGAATTCGATGCTGTTGAGAGACCAGAAGGTCACGGGATGGAATATCTGGCCCAAGACTGCCTGCAGTAAGCCGCACCGGTCGCATTGAAGGGTTCGCACGTAATCGCCCACCGTCCAATCGGCTGCTTTCGATCCAGCGGATGGGCTGCAAGCCGTGATCGGCGGTCAACACTTTGTCATTCACCTGAAGGTTTTCGATAGGTTGCGAACCGACTTCGGTCTCGATCAACGTGCCTGCAGTAAAACACACACCTTCAATTGTGATGGTGACATCGGTTGTTTCCGGAGCTGCATTAAAATTAAAGCCGAAGACGCTGACGACGGCGTTGACTTCGACCGTGAACGTATCGGTGACGATTTCGCCATTATCCAAACTGTCGAAAAAGGTAGGGTCGACCGTATAGGTCCATTCGCCTGTAGCTGGATCAATGCTGGCTGTCCCGTGATCGGGCGGCGTCTGGATTGACCAGTCCTGCGAGACGATGGTGGCACCGCTGGTAATATCAAGATCGCCGGTTGCCACATTCGGTGGATCATCTGTCACCGAACCTGTTGTATCGCCGACTATCGAGACCATGTTATGATCCCTCCTGCTCTAGCACTCGCGCAAATTCATTTTTTCTGTAAAGGCGCATGTGGACCTCAGCGTTCTGGTCACGGGTCCATTCGACGATTCGGTTTCGGGTCAGGTCGCTGTCCATCCGGTTAGTGCGCACCCGGGGATGTGGGATCTCGCGTTTTAGCATCTCGACAATTTGGTTGGTCTGACCAAACGGAGCGACCATGTCGATGATCCAGAAAGACGTACCGCTGGTGAAATCGGCGTCCTTCAACGGCTGTTCCTGTACCGCATAGCGATGTTCGGCTTCCGGGCTTAGACCGGCGAAAGTCACAAACCCGCGCGGAAATCCGTTTTGCCGAAAGATATGATACTGCCCCAGACGCAAGGGTGTTTCAAAGGCATAAAGCGCCTGACCTAAGTTGCGATCCCGATGTGTATTGGTCAGTGCCGCGAGATAAAACACTGCACCGAAATCGGCGTATTTTTCAGGAGAAATATCGAACCAGTCTTTTGGAAATGACGTCTGCACGGGTCACTCTGGAAACTACGGTTCCTTAGATCATAGCGCGGATCATATTCAATGAAAGGATTTTCATGGTGGGCAACCAAGGGCGCACGAATTCGACATTGTACCAGAAGCAAGAATGCTGTCATGGTATGTTATTGATTGAATTCACGCTTTGATGGCGTCGATCGAAGTTATCGAATGAGGTATTGGATATGCGAATTCTGAAGCTTGCATGCCTGGTGGCTGCTTTGGTGTCCCCCACACTTTCACAAGCTGTTGGCTTCGGTGTGGGTGTGCGGCCCGCATTTCGAACAACAGTCACGCCATTGAATGATGGCACCTACGAGGTGGCTGCGATCGGTACATCAGCGCCAGTGGCCTATTGGTGCGGGATCGGTGATTTTGCGATCCGGACGCTGCGGACATCAGCAACTCAACGCATCTATATCTCGACACCCTATGAGAGGGGTGCCCGTACGGTGCAGTTTTCTCTGTCACCGCCTGAAGGGGCTGAAGATGTCACAACATATTCCGTCACGGTCAAAACCGTAGGAGCAAATATGACGGCAGGGTCGGCTCAGGGATATTGCTATGACAATTTCATAGATTTTGGTTTCTGACCATCAGATCCATTTCGCCAGCGGCGGCAGGCTCATGAGAACGGCATCGGGATCATGCCCGGTTTCCAGACCAAACTTGGTGCCCCGGTCGTAAACCAGATTGTATTCCGCATAGAGACCACGATGCACAAGCTGCTTAGTCTTGTCCGTGTCATTGAAACTCTGAATTCGACGCTTCTCGACCAGAGGTAAGAACGCTGGAAGGAATGCGCGGCCAATATCCTGGGTCAGGGAGAAATCTGCCTGCCAGTCGCCAGTACAATAGTCATCCATGAATATCCCACCAACACCTCGTGCGCGTTTGCGGTGGGGGATGTAGAAATATTCATCGGCCCAATCTTTGAGGCGTGGATAATGCGATGCACCATGCGGATCCAAATGAGCCTTTTGAGTGGCGTGGAAATGAGAGGTGTCCTCGTCATATTCGATGCAAGGATTCAGGTCGGACCCGCCACCGAACCACCAGGCATGCGGTGTCCAAAACATTCGTGTGTTCATGTGTACCGCGGGCACATGCGGGTTCTGCATATGTGCCACCAGGCTGATGCCAGACGCCCAGAAACGCGGGTCATCTTTCATTCCGGGAATGCCCTTACGCGCAGCCATCGCATTCTGCGCGCGTTCGCCTAGTGTGCCGTGAACGGTTGAAACATTAACGCCCACTTTTTCGAACACGCGACCGCCGCGCATAACAGACATCAAACCGCCACCAGCGTCCGAGCCATCGTCGGATTGGCGGGTGGTTTCTTTCACTTCAAAGCGGCCCGGTTGATTGTCTGAGAATGGGCCAGCGGCGTGGCTTTCCTCAAGCGCTTCGAACGCCATGATGATCTCATCGCGCAATTGGCGAAACCATGCGGAGGCGGTGTTTTTTTCTGTGTCAAACATCGATGTCAATGAGCTGGTGCCGCGACCGGGTCTAGCAGGGTGCGGCCGCCGTCAATGGTCAGGATTTGCCCTGTCATGAAACCCGCGGCATCCGATGCAAGGAACTGCGCTGTTTCGGCCAGTTCGTTAGGTGCTGCAATTCGCGCCAGGGGCGTGTGTTTTTCGATATCATCACGGAAGTCGCGATTTTCCTTCAATGTGGATTGCAACGAGGCGCTCATTACCGATCCCAGAGCAATCGAGTTCACGCGGATGCGGCTCGGCGCCAATGCTACAGCAAGCGAACGGGTCATCTGATCCAGCGCGGCTGTTGAGACCGAGTAGGCCATCAGGTCCGGGTGGGTTCGGCGCGCAGCAATCGAGGACAGGTTGATGATCGAACCTGCAGGGTTCTCGGTGTCACCATCAGCCTGTTTGATGAACCGCTTGGCGATCAGTTGGCTCAGTCTCAACGCAGGCATCAGGTTCTGGTTCAACAATGTACGGACCGAGTCATCATCCGCGTCGAGCGGGTCTGAAGGGATGACCTGCCGTGCGCCATTGATCAGGATATCCACTTGATCGAAAGCATCCAGCGTTGCCGAGAGTAGGTTGGCGATGGTTAGTTTTTCGCGCAGATCGCCCGCAAAATAACGGATATTGCTGTCATCCGCCTGTTCACCCAGCTCTTCAGACAGGCGTTTTTCATCCATGTCTGCAAACATGACATTGGCACCTGCATCCGCAAAATGCCGCCCGATGGCAAGCCCGATGCCGTTGGCACCGCCGGTGACGATTGCGGTCTTGCCCGCGATTGAAAAGGACATGCGAATCCTCCTGAGTTCTGGCGCAGGTTAGCGGGCCTCAGCCCCGAGGGCGAGAGGCATGAAATACCTTGAATCGGTTGTCTCCTGCGACTTCTTCAACGCGCGTGAAGAACTCGGCCAGGGTGGCTTCGTAGGGTAGGTGGCGATTGGCAACCATCCAGAGTTGCCCGTTGCGTGTTAGGTTTCGTGCGGCGTTTGCGATGAATCCCTGCCCAAGGGCCGGGTCAGCACTGCGCGAGGTGTGAAACGGCGGGTTCATGATCACCATGTCCAGTGGCTCGGGTGCCGTCCAATTGGTTGCGTCGGCCCAGTGGAACTGCGCACGAGGGTCGGTGACGTTGGAGCGGGCACAGGTGAGTGCGGTGTGATCTGCCTCAACCAAATGCAGGCTGTGCAAGGTGTCGTCGATCAGCCCGGCGGACAGAAAGCCCCAGCCTGCGCCCAGATCAGCAATGCGCGTAACGCGCTTGGTTGGCAGAGACCTCTGCAGCAGGGCTGAGGCAGGATCGATACCGTCAGCGGAAAACACACCGGGTGCGGTGTGGAATCCGTCGACCATTTGGTTTTCAGGCGCAGCCCAGTCGGCAAACGCGTCCGCATCAGACTGAAACCAGAAAATCTTGCCATGCGCTTTCGAAATCGGCCCGTTGATTGCGACCCGCTTGCGGATGTCTTTCAGCAAACTGTCGACGCCATCGGTTTTGGCCCCGTCCACCACAATGATCCCGCTGGCGCGGCTGCAAGCCTGATGAACCAACGCCCGGGCCAGCGCTTTGGCACGCGGCAGGAAGACGACAGCATCCTGGCTGGGCGCGTCACTGTTGGGCGTTGCCACAAAACCTTGCGCGGCAAAATGATCGTGAAAGGGTTTGAAGGGTTGTACCACCTGCGTCTCGTGCGGCAGGTCCGACAGATCGTTATTGGGGGTTGGGGCCAGCACGGTCAGAGGTTGTGACAGGCTGAGCCCGCTGCTTAGGGCAAGTTCAAGGCGAGGAGACATGGCCGCGCGTTATTCTTCGCGTTCCATGGTGCATTGCAGCGGGTGCTGATGCCTGCGCGCGAAATCCATCACTTGCCCGACCTTGGTTTCGGCAATCTCATGGCTGAACACGCCAACCACTGCGACGCCTTTCTTGTGCACGGTCAGCATGATTTCGAACGCCTGCGAATGGGTCATGCCGAAGAACCGTTCCAGCACATGCACCACAAACTCCATCGGCGTGTAATCGTCATTCAGCAGCAACACCTTATACAGTGGAGGCCGCTTGGTCTTGGGACGCGTTTGCACCATGACCGACGTGTCGTCGTCCTGGTCGTCCTTGTCCGACATGATCCACTGGTGTTCGCGCATTACTGTAAGAGAATCCCGATTCAAGCTTCGGTTTGTTTGAGGGCTTATATAACGTCACTGTGGTCAGAGAAAAGAGCTACGAGTCGGAATCGCAATGCAGGACAAATTGACCACAATCGCGTTCGATGCGGATGACACGCTGTGGCATAATGAGCGGTTTTTTCAACTGACGCAGACCTATTTTGCCGAATTGCTGGCCGATCACGCCGAGCGCGATCACCTGATGGAACGTCTTCTTGCCGCTGAAAAGCGGAACATCCAGCACTATGGGTATGGCATCAAGGGTTTTACCCTGTCTATGATCGAGACAGCGATCGAGGTGACCAAAGATCGCGTCCCTGCGCGCGTTATCCGCCAACTTGTTGAAGCGGGGCAGGAGATGCTGGCGCATCCCATCGAACTGCTCCCCCATGCGCGCGAGGCCATCGAGTCGGTGGCCGAGACGCACAGGGTTTTGCTGATCACCAAGGGCGACCTGATCGATCAGGAGCGTAAGCTGGCGCAATCCGGATTGGGTGAGTTATTTGACGGGATCGAAATCGTGTCCGAGAAAACAGCGGCGACTTATTCGACGATTTTCGCGCAGCATGGGGATGGTCCCGAGGCCTCGATGATGATCGGAAACTCGATGCGGTCTGACGTGGTGGCGCCCATCGAAGCGGGGTGCTGGGGCGTGTATGTGCCCCACGGGCTGGTCTGGGAAATTGAGAAGGCTGAAACTCCGGCCGGCAATCCCAGATTTTGTGAGTTGCGCGATCTGGGCGATCTCTCGGCTCTGGTTGCCCGGATTTCCTGACCTGTTGCCGTTTCACATCAGTTGCGAAAAATTCGATGGATTGGCTTGCCTGATTTTTGGCGTAATCGCGGGTTTGGTGTCTGGGCGCGCAACTACTACCACATGTAGTGCAGTGATGGGTCGGAGTGGGTGTAACGACACGCAGCTTTCAGTTTCTTTAAGCCCGTCCCTGTGTTAGCCTGACCAATATCAAAACAAAAATTGCTGACCGGGAAAACCCGGCGGCGCGAGGCAGACAGAGGCAAAGATCGTGCAGATTCGGCGGACAGTTCCGGCCCGAATGGGCTTATTCCTTATAGCATTTCTGTGGCTGCTTTCTTTTGCGCCACTTCAGGGCATGGCTGCCCCCTACGCGGCGATGGTTATTGACGCGCGCACCGGGGAAGTGCTGCATTCCCGCAATGCCGACACGCGGCTCCATCCGGCATCGTTGACCAAGATGATGACGCTCTACATCGCGTTTGAGGCGGTGCGGAATGGTGAGATCACATTGGACACTCAGGTTAGGATCACCAAGAAGGCGGCGGCTGAACCGCCGTCCAAGCTGGGGTTGCGCACCGGCCAGCGAATCGCGTTTCGGTATCTGATCCGGGCAGCAGCAGTGAAATCGGCCAATGACGCGGCGACCGCCATAGGTATCGCGCTCAGCGGTTCCGAGGCGGCCTTTGCCCGTCGCATGACCCGTACCGCCAAGGCGATGGGGATGAGCCGGACGACCTTCAAGAACGCGCATGGTTTGACCGAGTCGGGCCACTTGTCGACCGCGCGCGACATGACCACGCTGGGCCGTCATCTGCTGTATGATTATCCGCAGTATTATAATCTGTTCTCGCGCCAATCGACTCATGCCGGGATCAAGACCGTTCCGAACACCAACCGCCGCCTGCTGGCGGCCTACAGGGGCGCCGATGGGATCAAGACCGGCTATACCCGCGCGGCCGGATTTAACCTTGTTGCTTCAGCCAAACGCAAGGATGAACGCATCATTGCCACGGTCTTCGGCGGCAAATCCGGCGCATCACGTAACGCCCGTGTCGCTGAACTTCTGGATATGGGTTTCCGCCGTGCCCCCTCGCGCGCGCCGATCCGCAAGCCTGCCCGCCCGGCGTATGCCGGAAACACGGGGCTGGGCACCGTACAGGTCGCTCAGGTTGGTCCACCGAAGAAAAGCTTGCGCCCGGTCCTGCGTCCGACGGCAGCCGCCGCTGTGCAAGTAGCAGGTGCAGTTGCCGAAACGGCCGAGAAAAATGGTTCCCGTATTCAAGACGGTATTGCCGCCGCCATTGCGGCAGCGGATATCGCACCTGCGGACAGCGCAACACGACCAGTTTCGCGGCCTGGGGATGTGGTTCTTGCCTCGGTTGAACCGGCCAGACAGCAAGAGCCGGAACCCGAAGTGGTTACCCGCCTGTCCACATCCGGCGGTCACCTGTGGGGTGTCAATGTGGGCCGATACACCACGCGATACGAGGCCGAGAAAGTTTTGCTGAAAACCGCGCTGTCGGAAATGACTACTTTGGAAGGCACGTTGCGCAAGGTGAACCAGAGCGCGCGCGGGTTTGATGCGACCTTTCAGGGCATGACCCGCGAACAGGCCGATCTGGCATGCCGCCGGTTGCAAGCGCGCAACGTCACATGTTTCATGATCGGGCCGTCATAAGACCCGACATACTCTCCTGGATGGGTCTGGGCTGCGATGATCTCGCAGCCCTTTTTTCATCCGATCAGTCGAAAACGTGACCATGCTGGTACTGTTCGTCCTGCCCGGCGGCAGCGGTCAGGGCAGCAACATTGTCTTTGGTAAAGAAGCCATCATAGTGATGGCAGCGCTCGATATACTCGGTGATCAGCAATGTATGTTTCGAGTGCTTCGAGAAGATCTGTTTAAGATTCGGATCGTCTTTGCACTCGCCCACCACATGGGCAAGAAATGGCACACCTTTGTCTTTGAGCGTATTCACTACGAAATCGACATTTTTCTCACCTGCGGCATGATCACCATCCTGAATCTCGACTGCCATGTGGTGCAGGCGGCGTCCAAAGTTGCGCACGAAATCCTCGGTCGGCATCGGCAGTTTGGCGAAGGAATTTACGAAGGATGGCGTGTTGTTGGCGGTGAAGACCTTGGCGGGGGATTTCTTGTCGTCATCCACATTGGGGTTACGGTTCACGTTGGTTGACGAGTTCATGTCAAAGATGTTGTACGCCCCCCAGAAATAATAGGGGACCATGGTCAGAAACTCGAGGATCGCGTCCTCACGTTCGCCTGCCAGAACCCGCGTGGCGAGGTGATCGATCCCCAGCATCAGCGGAGAGATTTTGCTGTCGGCGCCAAAGGCTGCGGCCTGATCCAGCCGCGCTTGTTCCGCATCGCTCAGCATCACGCGATCGCCAAGCCCCAGACTGTCGGTGTCGTTGAAATCATGCGTTGAATAGCCGACGCGGTTGCACGTGAAATCCGACGGCGTCGTAAACCGGTATCCGTCCAACGTGTAAAATGGGTTTTCCGTATCCCCAGAATATTCGAACCGAATATTCTGATCCTCCAGCGTTCCCGTCAGGTTCTTCAAATCGGTAGCGCCGTAAATCTCACCCACATAACGCGTCTGGGGCGTGCCGCGCGCCAGCGGGTACATTCTGTTGATGCGGGGAATGAAATCTTCGAACGCCGAACTGAGCGGAGCCATCAGAATCAGCGCCGGGTAATCGGCATGTGAGTGCATGACCGCGAACTTATGCGTCTGGCCCAGATAGCTGGCAGAATGGCGATAGGGGGTCATTACATAAAGTTCGACCAACGTGTCGAACAGCGCATCGGTTTCAACCTGAATGACGATCGCGCGCATCGCGCCTACCTGATCCGCGATGCCAGAGCTGATGCGACGCTCGTAAATTCTAGGCAGATATTCGGTGAAGAAGTCCGAGTTTTTCTTGTCGCCCCTTGGCTGGTAGGACATCAGATCGAAAGACATAGGCTCATCTCCTTGCGGCGCGTTGCTTGGATTTGTGGTAGTCAGATCATGCACTTGCCACTTATGCTAGGCGCTAAGGCCTGCATGGGCAACAGTTTGGAGATGGGGTTCGAAAGTTACGTTGTTGTGACTAGCGGATGAACTTTGTGACCTCGACACCGCCTGCGATCAGGTTCTCGCGCACGGAGTGCGCGATCTGAACCGCCGTCGGGCCATCACCATGCAGGCATATCGTATCAATTGAAGTCTCTAGCCGCTTGCCGGATTCGGTGATGATCGCACCTTCGTTCACCATGTTCAGGATGCGCGGCCCTGCCAGCGCGGGATCATGGATGATCGCCCCCGGCAAGGACCGGTCTACTAGCGTGCCGTCGTCGTTGTAGGCGCGATCCGCAAAGATCTCACCCACCCATTTGCAACCCAGTTCGCGCACAGCCGCTTCCTGATTGGTCACCGCAAGCACCATTATGATTATGTTGGGGTCCACATCCAGCGCGCCCTGATAACAGGCGCGCGCCATGTCGATATCGACCGAACACATATTGGCCAGTGCGCCATGCAACTTGAGGTGCCGGACTTCTGTACCTACGGCCTTGGCCATGCCGATGGCCGATCCGAGTTGATAACGCACAAGATTGCGCAAACTGTCATGAGGTACTTTCATGTTTCGACGCCCGAACCCCTGTAGATCGGGAAAACCGGGATGCGCGCCAATGCCAACACCGTTCTTGGCCGCCAGAGTCATGGTCTTGGCCATCACATCCGGGTCACCGGCGTGAAAGCCACAGGCGATATTGGCCGAAGTGATGATCTTCAGCAGGCTTTCATCATCCCCCATATTCCAGGGGCCAAAGCTCTCGCCCATATCTGCATTCAGATCGACGCTTGGCATCGCGATAACTCCTTATTCGGTGGCAGAGATCATTCCGCTAATCAATTGGTAGGACAGAAGGTCCGGGATGTCATGTGGATCGCGGACCAAGGGTTCGACGCGCCCCGGTATGCGGGCCAGTTCGGCCTCAAAAGCGGCTTGTAGTGTCACAGCTTGTTCTATCGATACAAACTCGAACCGAACCTCGCCCCCCGCCGGTGTCTGTGCCGCGCGGGGCAGATCACAGGGTAGGACGGTTGCGATGCGCGGGTAGCCTCCGGTGGTCTGACATTCGGGAAGTAGGATGAAGGGTGCACCGGTACCGGTCATCTGTATATCGCCGGGGGTTATAACTTCTGACAGGATGTCTAACTGGCCTTTGGCAGCGAAGCCGTCGCCTTCGCTATCTAGCTGCATGCCCATCCGGTTGGCCCGGGCGCCACGGTGGAATGTCGTTCGTGTAAACCGCGCAAGTGTACCTTCATCGAACAGCGCCGTTTGAAAGCTGGCCACGACCCGCAGCAAGCCTCCCGAGAATCTATCGTCGGCACGCAACTTCAGGCCCGTCGTACCCGCTCCGGGTGCGGGCAGTCGATCGCCGGCCCGAACAGCGCGCCCGATCCTGGCGGTCAGATGTGCCGCGCGAGAGCCCAGTGTCATTTCGGTCTCGACCCCGCCGCCCAAGTGTAGATACCCATAACTGCCCTGTTGAACCGACCCGATTACCAGTCGCTGTCCGACTTCCATCTGGTGCGAGGCATTCCACAGAACCGGGCTGCCATCGATACTGGCCTGCATGGGTGCGCCGGTTAGCGCGATGGCGGTTGGCACGGTTGCCTCGAACTCGCCCCCCATCCCCGCCATTTCCAATCCTGCGCACTTTGGGGCGTTACCCAGCAAGGCGGCTCCTTCATAAAGCGCCATTACATCTGCGGCACCCGAACGTGACAGGCCTTGATCCAGATACCCAGTACGCCCTTGATCCTGAACCGTGCAAGCTGGACCGATGCGATGGACGATCAGCGTCATGCCGTGATCTCCTTGCAACTCGCACCGCCAGAACCATCGGTGCACGTTGTCTGGATATCCTCAAGTTCCTCGCGCGAGACCGAGATGAACTGCATCTCATCACCGGGGTTGAGGGCAAAGCTCTGCTCCATGTCCGGACGAAAGCAACGGAAAGCGGTTTGCCCTACATGGCGCCATCCGGTTGGAGTTGGCCCTGAGAACAGAACAAATTGCGAAATTGCCAGAACCAACGCCCCCTCGGGCACCATTGGCGTCAACTCTTTCAGGCGTGGAATGTTGAATTCGGGTCCTAATGGCCCGAGATAAGGTTGGCCCGGAGCGAACCCGATGGTTAGTACCCGCACGCGCGATTGGCTGAGACGATCGATGGCGTCTGTAGTTGACAATCTGGCTGCCAGCGCTGCGTCTTCTAGCTGTGGCGCAAGATCGGTACCGTAGACTGTCGGTACTTTCCAGAATCGTCGCCCTGCAGGCAAGGGTGCGGCGTACCAATCGCGACTGTCCAACATCGCGCGCATCAACTCTTCGATGTCGTGATGCGACAGGCTTGAGGGATTGAATCGTATAAATGCAGATGCCAGCGAGGCCGACGTCTCAAGCACATCGTCGATCTGTTGTTCTTCTACCGCGCCGCGAAATGCCAGAGCGGCGCGGTTTGATTGCTCGGACATGGTTTGCGCAAAGGTCACCAACAGACCGTCTAATCCAACGGTTCGTAGCAGGGGGAACTTAGTGTCAGTCGTCATATCACGGTCACAGGCGTATCGGTTGAGCTTCTGAGAGACCTGAGCCTATCCATAGACAATGCGCAAGGCCTTGTAGGATCGTTGGGCAATGCGCTCGGCGGCGCCGATGCTGGGTGCGATTCCGGGATTGGAAATGAATCGCTGCTCCTTATCGAGTCGGTCCTGTCTTGTGGAGGTGGCGTAGTGCTCTCACTATATATAGGGTTTGAACCAACAAGCACTGAAACCTGAGCGGTATGCCTGATAGGTTTGAAGAATGCTTTTAACCGTATTCTGTGAGATTAATAGTTCGTAAGTAATTGATATATATATTTAAAAAGTGAAATTGAAGTTTTTTACGACTTTCTTGAATTTTCCACTTGCGCGTTGAATGCGTAAGGCATAGAACGCCCTTCACCGGCGCTGCTGAGGCGGTTGCTGGGACGCTGGGAACGGCGGAGACGGGCCGGAGAGACGGTTGAGACGCATCGGAGAGACGGTGGGCATCTGAGGTTGGTAAT
>NZ_JBQFPS010000006.1:0-275438 GCF_056536485.1 Ruegeria sp. CL5 | reverse complement strand
TCACCGTCGAGCTGATCGCGCCGATCGCGATGGAAGACGGCCTGCGTTTCGCCATCCGCGAAGGCGGCCGCACCGTCGGCGCCGGCGTCGTGTCGAAAATCATCGAGTAATCAGTAGGCCGGGATTCAGCCCGGCACATCGGTGAGACTAAAGAAGGCCGTCCCAAACCGGGGCGGCCTTATTCGTTTGCAGCGAATTTAGTCGCAGGCAGCGTCCACTATGAATTCTACCTTCAGTTCTGGGCGTGCCAGTTTGGCTTCACCACAAGCGCGTGCAGGGGCGTGGCCTGTTGGAACCCAAGCGTTCCAAACCTCGTTCAAACCAGCGAAATCCTTCATATCAGCCAGCCATATCGTGACGCGCAGCATTTTTTCTCGTGACGATCCCGCCTGTACGAGTAGGGCATCTATTTTGTTGAGGCAATCCGAACCTGCTCCTGAATCGTCTCACCCTCGGCAACTTGTCCAGTCAGATAGGCCACGCCGTTGTGCTTCACGATTTTCGAGGACCGTTCGCCGGTATCAATGCGTTCAATCATGGGCATTCTCGTTGTATTAGATTTGGTATGGTTGTTCTTGGTCACAAGATGCCTTGCTTGGCAAACAGAATTCTATTGAGTGGGTTTCAGCGAAAATGAATTAGGGGTGATCGAGTTTGGCGTGAACATATGTTCTGAAGAAGGACTCTGGATCATTGAAGATACACCAAACTCCTCGAATACATCGGGGATGGTGAGGAGATTCTTCATCAAATAATTTTAGGCCACAATGCCGAGATTAATAGAAACACGAATGGGGCTTTTCTTAATCAGACGTTCACCCCAATCAAAGACTAAAAACCCACCTGTGAAATGCAGCGAGTGACGTGGAACGCGGAAGCGGCGAACCGCTGAGATCAGGGGGAAATCATGTTTAGTTTTGAATTCATCAACTATGGAACTCAAATCCTTCACAGCAAGGATCTGGAGGATATGCGAGACGCGGTTCTAGGCGGAAATGACCACGAAGTTGATTGCAATGTCAGCGATTTTTGTCGTGAGCGAAAACGGTTCGACATCAAGCTTGCTGACGTATCAGAAAGCGCACAACGGGTCAGTGCCAGATACAAATCATGATTCGCAGGTACTGGGAATAGCCGGGTGCGGGCTGATCCGTTTGGGCATTATTGCGTTGGAGAGTTATCAAGTGCCTTTGGACCAAGGCTCCCGCCCCATCATGCGGTCGGCTTCGGCAGTGATGTCGTTCATATGCCGCTCGAGACTTAACCGCAGCGTTTCTATTTGTTCTTCGGTTGCCTTTCGCGGAACTGGGTCGGTCCACTCACGGCACAGGAACACGCCTTCGTTGCGCCAGGGGCGGGGCATCAGCAGACGATCCCAGGTTCCTGCTTCGCGCCCGTGCCTGGCGGAATAGGTGATCCCAAAGACACGTTTGCCCGACGTCCGCGCCCACACCAGCGGTACAGTTGAAGACACCCGTTCAGGACCTCGGGGACCATCGGCGGCGATTCCGATTGAGATGCCCTGTTTCATTTTTCCGAGCACCTCGCGGGACAAGGCGACGTGGCGTTTGCGGCTGGACATCGCGATCGTGTCCATACCAAACAATTTCTGCACACGGCCCACCATACTGCCTGCGCGGGCAGCAGAGGTGATCGAGCAGATGCGGCCCTTGTCCAAGGGAAAGAAGTAAGGCGACTGAGCCAGACGCTGGTGCCAGAGAACCACGATGACGGGTTCGCCTTGTTCGGCCAGTTGATCTAGTTCTTCGTATCCTATGCGCCGCCAGTTTGTGTTGCGATTGACCATCCTGATATAGCTGGCAATTCGCCGCGCGACCCAGTTCAGAACGGCTTCGCTGTCGGCGATTTTCTTGCGGATGCTCAAGGCTGCGCTCCTTTTGCTAGCCGAACCTTGTCTTAAAGAACTGTGCGCGGGGTGCAACTTTTTTGTCGGAGGCAAAAACTCAAAAATCCTCTTGAGTCCGCTGCGCCTCTGGCATATCTGATGGCCCAGCCTAGGGGTATAGCTC
Organism: Ruegeria sp. CL5; assembly: GCF_056536485.1. Lineage (NCBI taxonomy): Bacteria > Pseudomonadati > Pseudomonadota > Alphaproteobacteria > Rhodobacterales > Roseobacteraceae > Ruegeria > Ruegeria sp. CL5. The sequence continues at coordinate 273,408 of NZ_JBQFPS010000006.1, read as the reverse complement.
AGTTGGTAGAGCGACGGTCTCCAAAACCGTAGGTCGCGGGTTCGAACCCTGCTGCCCCTGCCATTAAAATCAAATACTTAGACGCGTTTGTATTTGCCTGCACGAAATTTTTTGTGCGGTTTTTTGTGCGTTATTCAAAAAAACAGAACCTGATTCCATTGCGTCTAGTCGCCTGAAACGGTTTGCAGCTTGGGTTCGATTTTCTTGTGGTGATAGTTGAATATGAACACAAATAGAATCATCTAGTGCGTGAGCACTGGTATCTTGGCATGCATCCAAGACCCCTCACTTATCAGCGGCAGCAAAACGAAACGCGAGCGACATAATAGCGTTGGCCTTGGCCATCTGTCGCTTCAGAATTGCCGCCAGCTTCTTCAATATGTAGGGATCATTGATATCGGGCGGTGCATCCAGATCGGCAGCAGTCAGATCGCTACTCCTGTTGGCTGCGAACTGTCGGGTTTCTGATTTTAGGTATGTAGCGGCAACCGCGAGCTCGACCGCTTCACTTGTTAGCTCTTGGCTATCGCCGCCAGCACCTTCAACAGTGCGTTTTGGCGACGGATCATTTCTTGGTTGCTGTGGTGAATCTGTTCCTGTCCCGAGATGATCACCAAGAGTAGATCCCGAAGCGGGGCCTCGCTCGATTGCGAGACATGGTTCTTTGTCGGATCTGAGGTCATGCAGTTTCTCCCTTGTTTTCTCAATGAATTTGGCCACGTCTGCGGCTTTAACTCGCAAAGTGCGGTTTGCGTTGTGGGGCTTCAGGTCGCCGCCGAGCTCGATGTTGATCCGGCTACGGCCTCGGCCATCCTGAACAGCGTTGGCCAGCTCCAAGCCTTGACGGTCGATCAGTTCGGCTAGTGCTTTCGGCTGATCTGAACGGTCCAGCTCGGCCAGCTCCTTCAGGCTTTGGCGAAGGGCAGGCAGGTCGAAGTCGTTTCGCTTCGCTTGCTGGTATTCGTCGTGGCTGTAAGCGGCGCGGGGTTTGTCTTCCCCCAGAGCTGCGGCCAGCCTGTCTGCCAGCTCGTCGTGACCTTGCTCGCGTAGGCGCATTTCTGAAAACTGGTTGTGAGCGCCAGACGTGATCTTATGGCCCATCTCAAGCTCCATGCGTCGGCTGACGGCCTCGTCTTTGCATTTGGATCTGAAAAGCTTGTAGGTCTTCCCAGTCTGGCTATCTGCGGCTGGACGGATCAAATGATAGTGCTGTTGGGTCGATCCATCGGCACGCTTGCTTTCGTGCATCGCCAACGTTTCAGGATCATCATGATTGAAACCGAAATCCTCGCGGATCGCCGACACGGTCGCGCCCAGCTCGTCGGGTGTCAGTTCTTTATCAGGGCTGATGATGACATGTAAAAGTCCGTTTTTTCGGCCTTTGGCTTCTGCAAATTCATCAGCAACCAGAAGTTCAGCGGACGAGTCTTTCAATACCTGGACTCGTTCGTTTTCACCCTGCCGGATGGCATAGGCGCAAATGCGGTTGCCATCACCCGCAGATATGGTGCCGGTCTTGATGATCACTTGAGTTTGCCGAGCTGGCCTCTCAGCTCGTCCAATGGCTCAAGCCAGATGCGGCGGGCTTCGGCAATGATCTTGTACATTGCATCGAACTGATCAGCGTTCAGGGTGCCGTCTTTCTGGGCGGTGTTTACTGCGGCCATCGCCTGATTGATGTTGTTGCCGATCCCGGCCAACTTCGCGGCGATATCCTGTAACTTGGTGGCATTAGGCAGGCCGTGTGCGGTCGTCCCGAAAACCACTTTTCGGACGTAATCAGCCTGTGTCAGCTCGTGCTTGTGGGCGGTAGTCTTGAGCTGGTTGGCCTCGTCCTCGGTAAGTCGCATTTTGAACTGGCGGGGTCTGCGGGCTACAGGGTCCAGCGGGGTCTCAGGGTCTTTAGGGTCCATAAAAAATCCTTTTTTTTTAAATGTGGCCCTCGGGGGTCAAGGGGGAGGTTTCCTCCCCTTTGCAAGTGTCCAGTCGCCCCCCTCGGGGGGTGAATGGTCCCACTTGCTTCCCTTATTCGGGCTTCTGAATTTTAAATTGTCGGAAATCCGAAAAAAGCAAATGCGTCGTGTGGATAACGGGAACAAAGGGTCAAAAGGAGCCATCGGTGCCTAGGGGGTAAGAGGGCCATTGCATGACAAGGAAAGAGTGGATTCAACGATTGTTAGTCAGGCTGGTGATTGGTGATCATGGATAACGCCAGCTCCATGATGCGGCAGCTCTTGAGACGATGAGAGAGGCGCATATCGCCTATCGACGCTTCAAGGAGCCGGAAGATCAAAAGGGCGCAGCAGAGATTGTCGTGAAGGCTCAAGGTGCTGTGCTTGCCCGCGCTCTGAAGAAGTACGGCGAGGTTACTAATCTGCCGAGGCCTGATCCTGAGTATCATGCAGGGTTTCGGAAATATTAACGATGGGTTGCGCTGCGTCTCCTTCTGCACACCTGAAAAGCAGGTCAAGGAGGCCAGATATGATAAAAAGATCTACGATTGAGACCGAAGAATACTTTGAAATTAAGAGAGCTTTTGAGACGTACTTTCGTGAGCAACACGCGCAGCAAGAATTGATCGCTACGGAATTGGCAAAAGTGGTACGCCAACAGGGAGCTTTGCTTGCTATTTTTGCCCACTCTGTTGAGCTTTTGCGGGGCAAGAAATGAGCCGTTTATTCATGGGGCTGTTCGGGATGGGGTTTGTACTAACAAACCTCATTAACAGACATCTGGGGGAAGCTCTGCGGGCTTCAATAGGCCATAAGGTTCCAGTTAACAATCAGGTGAATCGTACGGCTGCACTTGGGTTGATGAAAGCTTGGGCAGCGTTCGTCCAAGCAAAGAAAGACGTTTCATATTATAGCCGTTTGGGGATGTGATTTCACGACTTTATGGAATCAGCAATGATTTGTTCAATGTCGATACCATCACTGCCCAGTCCTGAGTCGTTGGGATTCCAACGGTCTCCCATTTCCTCCAAGAGTTCGACCATTCGACGCCCTGTGAGGGCCTGAGCTGCTTTCCACCATCGGCTAGAGCAGTGGTCCAAATGCGCAATGGAATCTTCGATTTCCGATAGTTTCAGATAAGTCATTTTGCAGGTCTCCTTGTTTTAATCGCTAAGTAAATGGGCGGGTAGATACAAGGAACCGTAAAAAAGAGACTGACTGCCCTTGGCCTTTTCGGGCCTCCCGGCTGTAGACGTCAGAAATGCGCAGAAAGCTGACTTTGCAAAGTTTCGAGGACGGCCCTTTTCAAGTTTTATGAAGTCGACTTTGATGCCGCACTGGGGCGAATCGAAGCTGCCGTTCGTTGCATGCGCAATTACTAGTGCCGGAGTATTCTGCCTCCAAGGAACTATGGACTATAGGTCTATCTCCATCTGTCAGGACGACTGAACACCAGCAACGAAAAAAGACCGCACAGCACAATCGGAGACAACGTCCCGACAGAGCTGATGAAACTGCCAGGCGCATTCAGCCCGTCTATGTGATCAAAGGGCGGAAAATCTAATCGCGAGCGGGGACACTTCCGGTAGCACAGCACAAACCCATGGACTTTCGTTTTGAACAAGCTGACCTGGGGGAGAGGCCACCAAAACTCAGAAAATAGGATGTAATCGTACGAACGCAACCAACGCGACGTAGCAATCACTATATCCTTAGTTGCCAGAAAGATTGGAGATTTCCGATTTGCGGTTAAACTGAATTATGAAAGCGATCACAGGGAAGCAAATGAGAACTTGGCTGTTTAGGATACTTGGGCTCGTTGCGCTTCTCGCTTTTGCAGCAATCGCATTTGTTTGGTTGCTACTTGCTGCACCGTTGTTCTCAGATATGCGGCGCAACCTTGTGGAAAAGGTTCTTTCGGAGCAAATTGGACAGCCGCTTCTTGTCAACGACGATGTTAGCGTCGCACTAGGTCGCATTACCCACATCTATGTCGGCGGCGTGGTCATCCCGAGCGAGACAATGCCAGAGACCTCTCTTGCAGAATTGAAACTGCTTGAACTGGAACTGGACGTTGCCGCCTTGGCCAACGGACGTCTGCACTTTGACAACCTTTTGGTGGACGGTCTTCAGGCAAACTTTCTTACAGCCTCTGATGGGACAACAAGCTGGCGAAAAAGCCGACCAATGCCAACGCCTCAAACCAACGGGTCGCTTGCAGAGGACAATCAGGATGCTGAGGCCGAAATCGAAACGTCCGAAGTTGGTGGCAAAGAAAACAGTGGGATTCTTACTTTTCTCAGCGACAAGAACGTCAATTTCACATCAATCGGGTTAAACATCGACGACAAGGTGTCGGGCTTCTCATTTGTGTTTGACCTTCAGTCGCTTGCGCTTGAACAAGTAGATAACGGAAAAAGAACAAAGGTCTCTGGTTCCGGCTCGGTCAACGGTCAAGGTTTTGAAATCAAGGGCGACTATCCCCATGACGCGCCGTTTACGACGAGAGCCAACTTTGGAGAAATGACTGTCCGCTACGATGGCGAGCCATTCGCGGAAGACGAAGGTGGCGGTTACCGGGCTGTCCTGGAGATGGATACTGGCGAATTCGGTGACTTTCTCGATGTCATGGGATTGGAACGCGTTCTGGAAGGTAATGGCCAGTTGCAAGCTGAGCTTGTGTCTCAGGACGCCCTAAAGATCGAAGCATTTACTACAACCGTAAGCCTTGAAGATGGGCAAAAACTCGAAGCTGAAGGTTCGATAGATGACCTCTATACAGCTAAAGGCGTCGATCTGCTTTTCAATGCGCGCCTTCACCCAGAGGGGCAGCCGCCTCAAGCAGCAAAGAGTATCCAAGATCTGAAGTTCACTGGCTTTGAAATGCATATGGTTGGATCCCTCGCCTCCTTCGAATTCGAGAAGCTACTGTTCGAAACCAACGCCTTTGACCAAGGGTTGGACGTGATCGGCCCAGCCTCTATCGAGAGCATTCGCCGCATGCCGGATGGCCGCCTCGCGATGTTGGGCATTACCTTGCAAGCCGGCCCAATTGAGGAGCCGGTACTAAAAGCCCAAGGCGAAATACTCGACCTGCTTCAGCTTCAGGACGTGAGCTTCGATGGCATGCTGAATGGGCCTGCCAAATTGATTTTGCACGATCTCGATGAAGACTATGTTGACCAATTCGGCGGCATCAAAGCCGATTTCAACATATCCAATGCGAGCGGGCCGGTTTCACTCAACAGCTTTAACGCGACTACTTACGACACCGATCTTTGGGCGCTCGACCTTGCGTTGTCGGTCAATGAGCTCAAAGGGCTGGCCGGGCTTGATTTCGACGTGAACCTGGATGTGGGCGATGGTGCTCAATTTCTGAACGCGCTCAACCTTCAACGTATCGAAATTGGCGCACTCGGCATTGATGCTGAAACCTCAAAGCAGGGCGAGGACTTTAAAGCTGCAATCGAGTTCGAAGCTGGCTCCTCGCAGCTTCTAGCGGCTTTAGATGCAAAATTTCCGGATGGCTCTTCTGTTGTTCGCGGCTACGTTACCAGCGAGAGGCTCGATCTCAACGACCTGAAGAACCTGACTGCCGTGCTGGACCAATTGAAAAGCCTGGTAGGGGAGACCCCAAAAGAACCTGAAGCCGAAGTTCAGCCTTTGGTTTTGCCGAAGGAGACAAACGTCCAGCCCTTGGTGTTGCCAAAGGAAAAAGGGAAACCTGCCGATCTTCTGGATGTGCAACGCGTGCTGCGAGAAGCTGACGTCGAGGTACAGATCGAATTCAATGAGATTGTAGGCCAGCAAGGCGTAACATCTGTTTCCAGTCAATTGTCTGCAAAAGACGGAACCGTGGATTTCGGACCTCTTCAGATAGCTTATGGCGGCGGAACCTTCAGCCTGCGGGCGGTCATGGATCTGATTGACTCACCTGATTGGCTTTCATTGTCGGGGTCGACCTCAGGGTGGGAGTTCGGTGAGATCCTTGATGAGTTAGGGATTGGAATTGATGCCTACGGGCGTTTGAGTGGTGAATTCAACGTTTCGGGCAGTACCGCTTCTGGCAGGGCGTTCATCAACTCCATGCGTGGCAATGCGTCTTTGTCAATGTCTCAAGGCTACGTAAGCACCAGTTTGCTGGAGTTGGCGGGGCTTGGTATTTTCCCTTGGCTGTTCTCTGAAGAGCTGCGGCAAGGTTACACCGACATCACTTGCGTCGTGGCCCCTGTTAATATTGAAGCCGGGCAGGTAAGCACAAACTCCATCGTCATTGAGACAGCTTCGGTTCAGTTGGTGGCCAGGGGACAAGTCGACTGGCTGAACGATACGATTGCAATACGAGCGGAGCCACGGCGCGTGGGCAAACCCCTTTCCCGAAGCGCTTGGCCCTTTGATGTTACGGGCCAGCTTTCGTCGCCTAAATTCAAGCTGGATGTGGGCGGGTCCAGAAACAAGGCTCCGGTCGGTGCTGATGAAATGCCAGTAAACAGGCAGCCATGTGTGCCGGACATCAATCAATTGCAATAATTGGACGCGTCCTAGTTCTTCAGTGGTTCCGGCTGTTCGGCCTGACACGCCAGAACGGCCTCAATGGCTTTTGCGGATCCGCTTAAATCGAGTTCGACTTCGGCTCCGCTTTCGCCAATGATCGTAACGCTTTGGCGTTTTCCAAACTCGGTTACAAATGCCGGATTGTCGAAAAATGCGTAGCCACCGGGCACGCCATTCTTGTAGACACCTACGGCCTCACCTTCGAACTGCGCATCGCCAAAATCAAATCTTACTATGCCTGTCGCACCGTCCTCGACTTGAACCCAGGCCGGATTGTAGGCGGCAAAAAAGCCGCCAGCCTGGTTTGGTGCAGCGCCAATTTCTACTGTCATATCGTCTTCAAAGGCTCTCCACGCGAGACAACCGTTGCCTTTTTCTGGATCGATGAGAATTGCCCAGTCGCCGGACTCACCCCACTGTTCCATCCCGGCTGCGTGAACAAACCCAGGCAGAAGCACTACAGTTGCGGAAAGTACCCACTTGATCATCCGGAGCCTCACTGAGTTCTGAAGATTTCTTGTTTGATTCTAATCATTGCGCAATGTCAATCAATCCAATCCGATGACGGTGGTATTGCGTTTTTGAAGTTTCATAGATGACCCTGACGAGTTGTTAGTCAGATATGTGAGCAAGCTCACCATCCCAATCAGCTGAAGGTATTTTGGGTTCCGGTGGATCAGCGATGTAAGACGGAGTCATTATTTGAGTTTCGTTTTCATTAAAAACATCGACAATGTTCTCGCGAAGATCCGACAAGATTTTTGGCAAACTCGATCCACGAGAAGTGTACGCGTTGATTTCATAGTTGATCGCGTAATCTGCCAACTGGGTCCAAAGCACAAATGGCTCCGGGCTCTTTCTCAACCCTTGCGTTCGGTGTGCCGCCTCAATCAGCATCGCTTTGATTTTCTTGGGAGGCTCCTCGTAGCCAATCCCCACCGTCGTGTGCACCAAAAGCCCCCGACCATCCACTTTTCGTGAGTAGTTCACAACTTCGGAATTGAGCAGCTGGGCATTTGGAATACTTATCATCTCGTTTTTGATCGATTTGATGAGTGTTTCCATCAGTTTGATCTCTGTTACGTCGCCGATCTTGTTACCGACCTGAATTCGATCACCCACATTGGTGCTGCGTCTGTAGATGACAAACAGACCGGCCATCATATTTGAAACAACAGTGTTAGACCCCAGCGACACCATGATGCCGGCAAGAATAGTCAAACCTTGGAAGGCGCGAGAGTCGGAACCAGGAATGTAAGGGTACGCAAACACCAACGCGATAACGATGAACAAAGCCCTGCACAGCATTTTTGTTGGTGCAATCCAATGATCCTCGAAGTCCTTTAGCTCAAAGGCTCCGCTCTCAATGTTTTCGAAGAAAAGATCGAGGCCTCGAATTCCCAGCCGAGTCACAGCGGCTATAATCGCAAGCATGATCAGATTTGGAACGTAACCGACAATGGCCAGAACCACAGTGACCAGCGGTTCACTGACATATTTCAATAGGATTTGGGCTATGCCCTGCGTTTGTGCGAAAGAAAGCAGAACAAGGGAAAGATAGTAATAGAAGAAAAAAAGGAAGAAGACCCACATCAAAACGTGGATTGCATAAACGATGATGGCGGCGATAGCCTTGCTTCTCAAAATCGATTTTGTGGCTTCCTCAAACCCTTCTGCTCGCTTTTCCAAGTTGCTTCTAATGTAGTCCAACAACTTTCGCCGTTTGGTGAAGAACGCATATGAAACCAGTGCAAAGATTACCGTCCAGGCAACGGCAGCAATCGCACTGTCTACCAGCCCTTCATTTGATCGCGCTTTGCGATATTGCAGGATCGCGGTTTCAACCGCCTCGGCCTGTAGTGCGGCCAAACTCTCCACGTCCATCTGTTCATATTCGGCATCCGCTTGGGTCGTCGTTGTAATCATCCGACCGTCGGCTCTTATGAGTTTACCGAACTCAGAGTCCATGATTTCGACATTTACGCTCGAACTCTGAGAAGCATCGCCAACCTCAGAAAGGCGCTCAGCAACCTTGTCGGCCCGCTCAGTTGCTGGAAGGGCACTTGAACCACGAACGACGAACAGTTCCTCTCCATCCACAATCACTGGGGCAACAAATTCGGAATCTTCTCTTTCTTCAGTCGGAACAAGCGGTTCTTCTGACTGGGCGAGCGCGACACTGCTGGCAAACAAAACAGTCGTGAACCAAACTACAAAAGCTCTCATGACTTTGCTCCCTCAACGGGTATCAGGTGAACATCGCGCTGTGGGAAAGGTATAGATATTCCCTCTTCGTCAAACCGTTCTTTCGCTTGCCCCGTCAGGTCCCAGTAGACCGTCCAATAGTCGTCTGATTTGGACCACGGGCGACAGAAGATATTGACAGAGTTGTCTCCCAGCTCGCCGACGAAAACCTCGGGCTTGGGTGTCTTCAAACAAAGATTGTGTTGAGCAACCAGTTCCTTGAGAACGTCGATTGCTTGCGCCGCGTTGTCTGAATAGGCGATGCCAAAGACCAAATCGACCCGGCGTTCTTCTGAGGCGCTGACGTTGGTAATCACGTCGCCCCAGATCTTACTGTTCGGGACGATAATGATTTGGTTGTCAAATGTACGGATCTTCGTGGAAACCACAGACATCTCATCCACAAAGCCGGATGATCCTCCGACTTGAATGTAGTCACCGGTATCAAATGGCTTCAAAACCATGATCATCAGACCACTCGCAAGATTGCCTAGGGTTTCCTGAAGCGCGAAGCCCAGGATGAAAGACAAGCCACCAAGAACGGCAAAAAGAGGAGTGACGTTCACTCCAAATAAGGCCAAGACGACGAGTATCCCAAGAACGAACACAGCCCAGAAAACTGCTGTGGCGATGAATCTCTTCAGCATCCTCGAAATAGTCGGAATTTTTTCTAAACCGCGTTCGGTGACACGGCGCACCATTCGGGCGACAAACATCATGGCCCACACGGCTAGCAAAACACCCAAAACAGCCATCAAAAGGCCCACGCCCCCTTCCCAGGAGAACAACCAGGCCCAAGCATTTTGAAATAGTGTCTGAAAGTCAGTTGTTTTGAGCGCCCCTGCCTTTAATGCAAGGATGTAGTCGGAATGGGGTTGCAGGTCTTCTGCCTTGGCCCCTTTCAGTGTCCACGCCTCAAGCACCAACCGATAGTTGTTCAAAAGCGCCGATCCTGAGTCACTTAGGGACGCCAATTGTGACCGGAGGTCGTTTTCTTGCTCCCCACTTGCTGTCCGAAGACCGAGATTAATCTGGGCGACCTCTTCGAGTTGCGAGCGCACAATTCCTTGCCAAGTGCCCGCGACCTCGGAAAGCTCATCTGCCGTCAACGGAACAAGCAGGATCTCCAAATCTTCGCCCGAAATGGATGTATCAACGACCTTATCAAGAAGTTCGTCTTGCTCTACTTCGACAGCTTCCTGCGCATCCGTCGTTTCTTGGGCGTTGGCAGAAAAAGCGCCTGTGAGGGTCACCATGCAAAGAAATAGCCAAATTGGCCCGATATTGAATAGTCGTCTCATTTATCCGTCCCCCTCTTTAATCGCTAAGGAGAACATACAGGGATGCCATAAATCCACTTTTATATTCAAAATCGAATATTCTGTTGTGACAAATACCGTCTGAAAAAACAGCTTCACATCCACTTGGTTCGGAAGGATGGTTGTTCAAAAAAGCGGACTACCAATTCATTGCAAATCGTCGATTGCCTGCGCCGGGCGGTCAATCTGTTTGAACGATCAAAAGTTTTACGGGTTCCTCACTCTTCACCGAATACGCGTGCCCACTCCCTGACGTGTTGTCCAACCACAGAACATCTCCAGGCCTCAGCTCCAGCTTTTCATCACCTGACGCCTCTACTTCAAGCTGCCCGGATAGGCATACACAAAGCTGAGTTCGCGTAGCCGGGGCAAATCCAGTCGATGTTCCCGGAGGTAGCTCTGCAAAGAAATACCGTTCGCAATTCTCTGCATCAGATACCAAAGTCGAAACTTCCGACATCATATTACCGCTGCCGCGCAGCGTTTTTTTTGTTTGTCCGAAGACTGCTCCACCGTTTTCATCTTCACGCAAAGTATAGATCTGCATCTAAGGATCCTTTCAGACAGTCCAGCCACATTGATTGATGTCAGGCATCTATCTCGGGCCGTCGTCAAATCGGTTTTGCTATCTCGTTTGAACGTCTTGGGACGCATTCTCAGCCGAGCCTGCATCGACCCATCCCATAAACAGCTGGTAACCGGCGGCCAGAAAAGAGGCACCAATGAACATTCCCAGAAAACCCCCTGACATCATTCCGCCAAGAGCCCCAATCAGTATCACTGGCATAGGGACATCCAGACCCCGCCCGAGAACGATTGGTTTCAAAATGTTGTCCACCATGCTTCCTACAATCATTAAAACCGTGAAAATTACATTGAACACCGTCGAATTATCGCCGCCGGTGGACCAAAGCAGAGCAACACCAACCAGGGCGATCAACGTAATGGGGATTTGCATGATCCCAAACAATAGAGCGAGAACAGCAAGGATCCCGGCGCCCGGAATTCCTGAAAGGAAGAAAATGATCCCAAGCAGGAATGCGGTCACAAACGCAATCCCAATAATACCAACGGCCACAGAGCGAACGGTTTTTGTCGTTAGATCTTGAAGCCCCAGACCTCTTTCTGGCCCAGCAAACCGGGAGAAAATCCGGCTCATCGCTCGACTACCTTCTTCAGACCAGGCCAGCATGATTCCGGCGACAATGAGGGCACCAAGAAGTTTGAAGACACCGCCAGCAGTCCCCGCCGCGACGCCTGCGATCCAGCCGCCAAAAGATTTTAGTTGAGGAGTCATTTTCTCAAGGAAAGCGGGCAGATCTGTTGCGGCCGCCGCCCAAGTTTCGTGAAGGTTCTCACCAATTAACGGAAGTTCGGCGACGTCCTGAGAAGGTGCAGGCACTTTGATTGTACCTTCGGACAAACCTTCAGCCAGCACAATGAGCTGTGTTGCAAATGCACTGCCCATTAAGACTGTGGGAACTCCAATCAGAAGAAGACCAACCAGAACCAACATAGTGGCAGGTCGCCCTGAAGAGCCACCCATCTTTGCCTTCAACGCAAGGTAAACCGGTTGAAGGGCTATGGCTAAAACCAAAGCCCAGAGCATAATTGGCAGAAAAGGCGCGAATGCCCAGGTGCACGCCAAAACGATGAAGGCAATTACTGAAAACTGTATCAGTGATGACGTCAGCGCCTCTGAAATTGCCTTGCTCAGTTGATCTGTTTCCCGCTTCAAAGTTGGATCCCCCATTTTCTTCTTTGTGCAGGTCGCGAATTCGGTCGAGACCCAAAGCAAAGCAGCTCATTCTTTCGTCTTTCATTCAATGTTATCTATATATTAGATTGAGTCGAGTATGCATTCCGGCCCGCGTCACTAAATTTAGGATCAGCCGCTAGTATCGAGCGGAATTCCGATGTGAACCTCAGGCTCAAAAATAGGGGGAGCTATTTTGGTCAGTATTCAGCCAAATCTTGCGTTGCACTGCCGAATGCGTTCTCGAAGGATGCTTCTCAAATCCATTCAGCGAGCGCAGGAGTTTGAATTTTGATTTCCATGAAGACTCTATTCAGAACCGCTACAGCAATCGCTGTTTTAGTTCTGGTTTGGTATCTGGCAGCCGACAGAAACACTCCATTCACTTCGAACGCACGCGTCAAGGCCATCGTTACCCCGGTGGTCCCCAAGGTTTCGGGGACAGTGATTGAAGTGCCGATTGCGAATGCTTCGTTTGTTGGTGCAGGGGAACTATTGGCTCGAATTGATCCCCGCCCTTTCGAAATCAGCTTAGCCCGGGCTGAAGCAGAACTGGAAAGTGCAACTCAGGAAGTTGGTGCGAGCTCAGCTGATGTGGAGCGGGCTCAAGCGCAGTTGGTCCGAACCCAGACCGAGCTGGAAAACACCCAGCTCCAGTCTTCCAGAGTTTTGGAACTGGAAAAGAAAGGTCTTATTGCGACCGCCAGGGCAGACGACGCACGAACCGCTCTTTCAGATGCCGAGGCCGCAGTCGATGTTGCCAGAGCGGAACTGGAGCGCGCGCGACAAAACCTTGGCTCTGACGGTGAAGAAAACCCACGAATAAAAGCCGCATTGGCCAATCTGGCGGCAGCTCAACTCGATCTTGCCTATACCGAGCTTCGTTCTCCAACAGAAGGCGGCGTGGCAGATTTGACGATTTCAGAGGGAGCTTCCGCACAGGCAGGGCAACCATTGATGACATTTGTGGACGCCCGCAATGTATGGGTCGAAGCCTATCTGAAAGAGAACAATCTGGGGAATCTTACAATCGGAGACACGGCAAAAGTAGTTCTTGATACCCATCCGGGACGTGTCCTTGTTGGACGAGTCGAGAGCATTACTGGAGCAGCTTCTTTGGGAAACCCAACTCAAGATGGACTGCCTCGCCCGCCATCCGACTCGGGTTGGTTGAGGGCAGCGCAACGTTACCCTGTGCGCATAGTCCTGCCTGGGTATGAGACCGGTGATAAGGACGACGACGTAATGTTTCTTTTGAACGGGCAGGCTGATGTAATTGTTTTTACATCAGGAAACTCGCTGTTGAATACGATAGGAAACGCATACATCCGCGTTGTTTCGTGGTTGAGCTATGCCTACTGATGCTGACAAACACTCTTTGGCGCAAATAACTCCGCCTGAGAATGTTCGTCATGGACTGAGGTTGGCGCTCGCCCCTTGGATCGTCTTTTCCCTTGGCATAGTCACTAACTTGCAACTCGCTTTTATTGGATCGGTTTTCGCGGCTTTGTTTACGCTCGGCCTTAGGCCGGTGCCAGTGTCTTATGGGATTGCGCTGCTGACGAAATCGGCAGCAATCCTTTTGCTCGCGTGGGGTTTATCTATCTGGTTTCTTCCCTATCCTGTTGTTTTCTTAATTTTTGTTTGCCTCGGTGTTTTACTCGCATACAGATTGCAAATAAAAACTGGCGACTTGTTGCTTTCGGTTTTCGCAGTCATCGCAGCACTTCTTGTTCCGTTCCTTGCGAGAATGGATCCGGAACTCGCTGGGACCATCGCCTATTGGCTAATAGCAAATGTGGCAGTGGCCATGATCGTTTCGTGGCTGGTGTTCCTGATCTTGCCTGAACCCGATGCATCTGAGAAAGGCACAAAAATAGCGGCTGATGAAACAAACGTCACTGATACAGAACTACAAATGCTGCGTCTTGCTGCGGTTGTAATTCCATTTGTTTTTTGTGCTTTCGTTTTTGATTTTATTACACCCTTTGTGCTGGTCTTCGTCGCTATTCAGTCATCCCAGTTTGTAGCCGACACAAGTGCGCAAAGTCGCGCCAGTCGGGATATGCTCACAGCAAACATGATTGGCGGTATTGCCGCAGTGCTCGTTTATGAATTGTTGGTTGTGGTTCCATTTCTGCCTTTCGTTTTGGTAACACTGTTTGCTGCAATGGTCTGGTTTTCTCGCCAGTTCATTGCCGGCGATACGCGCATAGTTTCGGCGATCACCGCTTTTTTGATTTTGATCGGAGGAACACTGATGCCGTTTTCTGACGACGCTCAAACCAAAATGATCTTCCGCCTTTGGCAACTCGGCGTGGCATTCGCTTACCTCAGTTTAGCTTTTGCAATCGTGGACCGGTTTGCCCCTGAACGCGTGAGCAAAACCACTTAAGATTCAGCGATCCACGGCAGCAATGACCGCCAATTCGGGATTAGCGAAGTTTAGATGCGAATGTCTGCTTTGGGCTGCGAGCCGCCGCACGCAGGTGCAGCATGCCTTTGATTTTCGGTGGCGGGTCTTGTGCGGAAAATTGTGTATGTGCGCCGATTAAGGGATATTCCAAGGTACGTAAAGTCAATGGAAAACAGATGCTTAAATATGGGTAAGTACTTGGGGATAGGTCGTGGCGACGGTCTCCAAAACCGTAGGTCGCGGGTTCGAACCCTGCTGCCCCTGCCACTCTCTCAAATCGATGATTTCGCTGGGGCAGACGCGTGCATTTGGCGCGCAAGTCAGACTCAATTCTCTTGACGTTTAGGGCAAGAAAGAAAAAGCTTGAACTAGGCTTGCGGAGAGGCCATCAGGGTTATCCGCCTAACGTGCTAAGGTCACTCGACTTTTGTGCCGATGGCAGTAAGCCTGACCGGGTAGGGGAGCCCGGAGCCAATCTGGGGCAAATGGGGATAATGGCAGAGATCGACGTATTTCTTGAAGGGCTCGGGCTGACCAAGTACGCCCCTGTGTTTGCTGCCAACGAGGTCTCTCTGGCTGATCTTGTAAATCTCTCTGAACACGACCTGATAGATATGGGGCTACCGTTGGGTCCGAGGCGCCGACTGACGGCAGCTTTGGGTCAGGCGCGCGGGGCGAATCCGGCACCTATTCATGGCCATGGGAAGATTGTGGCCGAGCGACGGCAACTGACTGTCATGTTTGTTGACCTCGTTGGATCGACTGCCCTGTCAGAACGTCTGGACCCGGAAGATCTGGGTGAGCTGCTGCGACGGTTCAAAGAAATCTGCTCAACCTCAGTAGCTCGGTTTGGTGGCCATGTTGCAAGCTTCATGGGCGATGGGGCGATGATCTATTTCGGCTACCCTCACGCGCTTGAAGATGCAGCGTCACGGGCAGTTCATGCCGGACTGGATATTCTGGGCGGGCTGGCCCGCATCGAAGGTCAGGAAAAACTGAGCGCACGGATCGGGGTGTCGACGGGTCTTGTCGTTGTGGGCGAGATACACGGCGAAGGGCTGAAAGAACATGACGTGGTTATGGGGCGCACGCCCAATCTAGCCGCTCGATTACAGGCGTTGGCCGAGCCAAATACCCTGATCATCAGCCCTTCGACCCGGCGATTGATTGGTAATGCATTTGAGTTAGAGGATCGGGGCTCATTCGCACTGAAAGGATTTTCGGAGCAGGTCCAGGCCTGGACAGTTACAGGACAGGCTCGGATCGAGCGTAGATTTGACATTATGCCGGATGCCGGGGCTGGGAGGCTTGTCGGGCGACAGGTCGAGTTTCGCAAACTGATCGAAAAGTGGCGAGAGGCCTGTCAGGGTGCCGGTCAGTCTGTGTTGGTTTCTGGTGAGGCCGGAATTGGCAAATCACGTTTGATCGAGGGGTTAAGCCAAGAGCTGGAGGATCAGGGCGCCCTTCGGCTCAACTTTCAGTGCTCACCATTTCACGCCAACTCGGCGCTTTATCCGATCATTCAGCATTTGGAGCGCGTGGCGGGGTTCACGCCAACCGACAGCGACGACGATAAGCTCGGGAAACTCTCCTACCTCCTGCGACATCATCCGCGCGAGCATATGCGCCTGATTGCCGATTTGTTGAGTGTCGAAGCGGACGCTTCACTAGGTCCGCTTGATCTGCCGCCACAGGCGAAACTTGAGCAGACACTCGATGCAGTGACCGAGCAACTAGCAGCGTTGGCTCGTGAGAAACCTGTCTTACTGTTGTTTGAGGATGCCCATTGGGTCGATCCGACCACATTGTCGCTGACCGACCGAGTGATCGAGCGCATTCGGGATTTGCCGGTTTTGATTGTTATTACCGCTCGCCCCGGATTTGATCCAGGCTGGGGGCACCATAACAATACGTTGCACTTGCCGCTGAAGCGTCTGGAAAACCGGGACATTGCCGAGATCGTGGCGGAAGTGGCAGGAGGGAATTCTATTCCAGCCGAAGTCTGCGATCTGATCGCGGCCAAAACCGATGGCATTCCGCTTTTCGTTCAGGAAGTAACGCGCGGCCTGCTGGAATCCGGACAACTAAGACTGACCGACCAGGGTTATGCCTTGCGCGGTCCATTGCCAGCGCTTTCTGTGCCGAATACGCTCAAGGATTCTTTGATGGAGCGCTTGGACAGGCTGGGAACCGCCAAAGAGGTTGCACAAACTGGTGCTGTCTTTGGTCGACAGTTTTCAATCGCGTTGCTGGCCTCGGTCTCAATTTTGTCACCAACGGTCTTGGAGGCTGGGCTGGAACAGCTTTCCTCTGCCGGTATCATTTTGCAGGCTCCGGATGAGGCAGAAGATGAGTTCATCTTCCGCCACGCATTAATACGCGACATGGCTTATGACAGCTTGCTGCGCACGGAACGGCAGGTGCTGCACGACCGGGCGGCAGGTGCGCTGCTTGAAAACCAGCCGCAGCTTGCCCAGACTCAACCCGAGCTACTGGCGCAGCACTACACATTAGCGCACCGTGCGGATGAGGCGGTGATGCATTGGCGAAGCGCCGGGCGGCGGGCGATTGAACGTTCGGCCCAAACCGAGGCATTGACGCATCTGTCAAAAGCTCTGGATCAACTGGCAGATCTTCCCAAAAGCAAAGATCGAGATCTGCAAGAGATTGATATTCAAATCCTGCGCGCCGGAGTACTGCGGTCAACCAGCGGTATCTCAGGGGATGCCACAGGCGAAGCGTATGGGCGGTTGCGAGACCTCTGCCATCGAGCGGATGAGACCGACAGGCTGTTTCCGGTTCTTAACGGGCTGTATGCCTTCCATTTGGTGCGGGCCGAATATCGGTTGGCGCAAGATGTATCGTCGCAAATTCTTGATCTGGCGGCGGAAAGCGGCAGGACTGAACACCGAATGGTGGGCCATCGCGCGATGGGTGCTGTGCAGTTGCATTTGGGTAATCTGCCTAAGGCAAAAACCCATCTCGAACAGGCCTGGTCGCTATATGATTTTGATCAACACAGTCAGTTGGCCTATGTCTATGGGACTGATCATGCCGCCATTACTTCAGCGTTCCTGGGTACGTGTTATTGCCTCATGGGGCGGCACCAAGAAGCCTTGCAGATTCAACGCACGGCTTTGGGCTGGGCGAAGGAATTAAAGCACGCCCACAGTGTAGCGCAGATTTTGGTCTATATGTGTAAGGTTCATCTGCTGGCACGCGACATACCCGCGTTGCAGCAGGATGTCGAAGCGTTGTCCAAAGTTGCTGAAGAGCATTCGCTGCCATTCATGGCCACCATCGCGCGATTGTGGGAAAGCTGGGCCAACGCGACCGAATCCTCGGATATTGCGCATATCGATGATCTGCGCCAAGCATCAGAGGACTGGTGGGCAGTTGGGGCCGGGAACTACAAATGTTTCTTCCCCTCTCTGATTGCCGAGCTTCTTATAAACGCGGGTGATCATAAAGCGGCTAAGCAGACATTGTCGCACGCGGCGCAAATGCTGGCTGAAACCGAAGAGAAATGGGCCGAAGCTGAACAGCTGCGAATCGAAGCCAGTTTTGTTGCCGGCACCGGGGGCGACCCAGAGCCTTTGCTGTTGCGGTCGATCGAAACGGCGCGACGGCAAGGGGCACACTTGTACGAACTGCGTGCAGCGGTTGCGCTGACACGTTGGCGGCTGGACCATGGAAAGCCTGCGGGCGATGCACTTAACACCGGTTTGTCTCATTTCGAATCGAACGCTTACCTGGCGGATCTGGAAGAGGCGCGAGCGTTATTGGAAACGACCACTTGACCGACAGGGGCCATTGCTGCCAGCTTGGACAGCGGCAGATATGGGATGATACCGAAAATTCATAGTTATGGCGTGGGGATATGCGTTTCCACGCTACCAATTCATTTGGTGTGAGGAGGCCCGATGAAGAAGATCAGCAAAACGCTTCTGGCCAAGGATATTGTGGCGCAAAGCCGCACTGATCTGGCGCTGCAGCAATATCACTCGATCACGCCCGAGCAGATACGCGCGTTTGAAAAGAAACTGATCGGAACGGTCACTCTGCCCACCGACCCCGACTACAACAATGACCGGCAGGTTTGGAATCCGGCCTTTCAGGACTACCCCGAGATCATCGTCTATTGCGAGACCATTAAGGATGTGCGCGCCAGCCTTGCTTTCGCGCGTGAGCACGACTTGTGGGTTGTGGCACGGTCTGGTCGCCACAGCACGGCGGGGTATTCGGTCAACAACCAGATGGTGTTGGACACCAGCAAAATGCGGTATGTCACCGTCGACCCCAATGTGCCGATGGCTTATGTCGGTCCGGGTACGCCGTTCAAGATGCTGAACTCTGAGTTGAATTCCTATCACTTGCATGTGCCGGGCGGGGCCTGTCAGGATGTCTGTGTCGCCGGCTTCATGATGGGCGGCGGCTATGGCTTTACCTCTCGCCGCTACGGGATGGCCTGCGACAATGTCTTGGGCGTAACCGTGATGTTGTGGGATGGCAGCATAGTGATCGCGGACAAAGACACGAACCCCGATCTGTTCTGGGCCATCCGAGGCGGGACAGGCAACAACTTTGGTGTTTTGCTGGAGATCCGTTACAAGCTTCACCCGCTCTATAAGGTTTGGGGCTGCCATATCACCTGGCCGCTGGACAATGCCGCCAAAGCGCTGGAGTTTCTGCAGGCCAACTACATGAGCACCTGCGAAGATGACCGCTTCGGCGCCTATATCTTTCTGGCTTATCAAGGGGATCGAAAGGTACTGCTGGTGTCGGCGCTCTATGACGGCACGCCCGAAGAGGGGAACGCATTCGTTCAGCCCCTGCTGACCGATGAGATCGGCGGCGAGATGGGTGAAGATGACCAGAATTATGGCACCTATCAGGAAATCAACTCGTGGCTTTACGACGACAAGTATGACATCCCGGTCGTGCCCGATCAGGCGCGCGAAGATAAGCAGGCCGGGTATATCAAGCGCCAGCTCAGCGCGGGTGAATGGCAGCGCGTCGTGGACTACCTCGACAGCACGCCCAACGCCTATGGTGCGGTAGCGATCGAACCCTATGGCGGCGCGATCAACCGGATGCCTCTGGGCAAAGAGGGCAATGCCTTTATTCACCGTGATGTGTCGCTGAACTTCTACGTCGATGTGTTCTGGGTGTCGGAAGAGGAAAAAGAGATCGTTGTGCCTTGGCTCGACGGGTTCATGGAACTGATGACCGAGGAGGGGTATTTCATCGACCGGGTTTATCAAAACTACCCCCGCCGGACGCAAAAGAACTATCGCTGGCAGTATTGGGGCGAGTATTTCAACTCACTGCTGTTCGTGAAGCAGAAATTCGATCCGAACAATTTCTTCCACTACCAGCAGAGCATTTCGCCCGTGCCCGATGATGCGCCGCCGGACATCATCCGCGACACGTCCAAGTCGATCTTTGACGACCCGACCATCACGTATGAGACATATTCGAACCCCTGAAAGCAGGGGCAGCCAAGGCCAAACGGGAGAGGGCCCAGCATGGACACGATTCAGGAGATTTTCTTTCTGCCACCCATGGCGGTTGCCCGTCTTGGACCGGGCGAGACACCGCTGGAAAGCTATGAGTGGCAGCAGGACATGGATGCCCATGGCAATAACAAGACGGTTATACGGTCGAACATAACCTTGCGCGAAGTCGAAGATGGAAGCGTCACTGCCTACCTCCCCGACCCCGACACGATCCGCTTTCGTGACGAAGGCGGCGCGCTGCGTCCGGTTGCCCCGTTCTTTGAGCTGTGGGCGCGGATGCATGATGCCGAAACGGGAGAGGAATATGAGACACCGGTGACGCTGGACCTGCTCGACGATCAGGGGCTGTCGCTGCAGAACGTGCGCTATTCGGTCACCGTCGGGAATACAAAGGCCGAGCGTCGGACCGGTGATGCGGCCTGCGGATTTCGCGCACGGGTGGAGATTGCAGGGCAGGATTTCACCCCGAAACCCCTGCTGGCGTTCAGCCCGTACACTTCTGAACAGCAGCCGATGGTCTACGAGCACAACCCGATCCCTCTGGGCTCGATCCGCGTGATGCATCCGGTGCAGGGTCATGATGAGCCGGTAGAGGGGGAATTCATCGACCGTAGCATCCTGCGCCTGCGCTTTATGCCCCCGAAAGGGGAAGTCTATGGCCCGCCGGATGCGGCTTATGGCCCGGCGACGTTGGCGGTGCCGGGATACCAGAACGACCCGCCGAAATCGGAATATGGTCGAATCCATGAAATCGTGCCTGAACAGAACCGCATCCTGAACCCCGATACCCCATGGTCACGATGGATCATGATGTCTGGCACATCGGACGACCCCGAGCCGCATGACAGCTACGACGGTGCCCGCGTCGGCAATGACCAATCATGGGGTGTGGCCGATGATACCAGCGACGGCGTGATCGAGGCGACGCTGGCTGTGCGTGGCGAACGCCTGACCGCGCGCGCCACGATCATGACCGGACCGCCCGATTTCGCACCTGATGCGCGGCCGTTCTATAGCCTCGAGGATGATCTGGCCGATCGTGATCTGTCGCTGATCTCGGTAACTGAAGAAAACTATACCCAGGCCAAAGACGAGGTGGTCGATATCTTCCGCCGCGCCTTTGAAACCAACAGCCTGATCAACCTCGACGATATCCGGGCGCAGGGCTTGAAAGACAATGCCAAGCTGCAGGCGAAAACCGGGATACCGGCGACGCCGGGCTTGCCGTCAACCGACGCGAAATCCATGACGGAGGAGGATGCAAGGCCACCGGATAAAATCGATGAGTTGATCCGGCCACAGCCGATCTCGGTCTTTTCGAACTCCGTGCCCAATGACCGGCTACCCTATACAGTGGCGACGAAATTCGTGCATGAGCAACTGATCGACGAGGCCAATCTTCTAGATTTCCTGCGACGCCGTCCGGATTTTGTGAAAACGCTGCTGCGCCCGCCTTACGGCATCCTGACCGAGCTTGAGACCGACCCGAACCCCGATCAGGCCCCGAACCCGGAGTTCCGCGATCCCCGGATCATCCGCGACTCGATGCACGATGCGCGGATGCCGCCTTATATGCGTGATTCCAACTATTACCCGCTATCCCTGTCACGCAGGCAATACCATCTGGTGATCTCGTTCATCGACTATCTGGTTGCACAGGAATCGGAGGCTCAGAATGTCTGATCAACCCGGCCAAATCCGCGTCAAACCCCGCAACCTGACCGCCCGCGCGGCCTATAAGGTACCGGGCAACCCTGACAACACGCGACTAGATGGATCGGTGGGCAATTGCTTTCCCGGTCTGGAAATGGATGTACGCAATCTTGATCGGCGTTTTTTCCCCGGTCTGGTTTTCAACGCCGCACGGGTGCCGCTGAACCCCGTGCCCGAGGCGCCGAAGAATTCACAGGGCTTCCATCTGGTTTTTGTCGATTATTTCTACGACCCGATGCTGCCTGACAACAGCCCCGAAGAATGGGTGCAGACCTTGCTGGAGGCCTACAGCGGCGACGTGGGCGTAAAGCTCAGCCAAGGGCGCTGGTTCCTGTCATGGGTCGAACAAAGCGGCAAGCGCATCACTTTCAAGGAGGAAGACGGCACGCCCTATGACGGGCTGATGATCTGGCGGTTTATCCGCAGTCTGGAACATGGCGATGACAAACCGGTCAGTATTGCTCTGGAGCGGCGTAATCACGAAGGCATTGTGGATACTGAGCAGGTGGTCCTGCACGGGTTTCGGCGCCAGTATAGAACCGAGGCGGGGGTCTTCAGCGAAGCCTATGACCCCGGTGAATTGACGCAGAGCCTGTGCAATCCGTGGTCCCATGACTTCCGCGATTGCGGCTGCCACTACTGGCCCTCAAACCACCCCGATGTGGTGATGGCCGAGGTGGCACATGACGACCAGCTGCCATCGGGCCAGTCGAAGAACCCGATCGAAGCCGAGACCTATCTGGACTGGCTGCGCTCGGACAAATCTCCGTCCGGCAATGTCGCAGCGCTGAATACGGTGGAACAGAACCGCCCCTATCAGATCGACCACTATCAGGTTAACCAGATGTGGAGCGAGCTGCCCATCGTCGTCGAAAGTCGCGAAACGGGCGAGGTTTACGAGGTTGATCCCGAAATGCCGGGCGTGGAACCCTATGACACGCCGGAGACGATGATCGAGGACCTTAAGACGCGCCTGGCCGCGATGGAGATGACGCTGAGCCTGCAGTATCTCTATGCCTATTTCTCGTTGGCGGATCCCGAAACGGCGGACACCCAGAAATGGCCGACACTGAAGGACGACCTGATCTTTGCCCGGCGTTCCGTGCTGGAGGTCGCGATTGGCGAGATGACCCATATGCGCTGGGCGAACCAACTGCTGTGGGAGCTTGAGCCAGAAGGGTATGAACCCATCCTGACCCCGTCTGAAACTCTCCCTGCGGGTAAGGGTAAGACGCAGCCCCGCGCGCTGAGGCCACTGACGGCTGAGGCGCTTGCGGATTTCATCGAGATCGAGCGTCCCGGTGGCTTTATCGACCGCGCCTATGCGCAATGTGTTGCAACGCTGGAGCAGGCGGACTTATTCCCCGAGCGCCGTCTCTATGCGCTGGCGGTGCGGATCGACACCGACGGGGACGAGCATTTCCTGCGCTTTAGCCAGATGAAGGATGTTCTGGCCAAGTACGATACCGGCGAAGGTACTCCTGCTTACTTGCGCCCGATTAAGGTCGGGACCGAAGAGCAGGCCAAAACAGCGTTGGAACTCTACGCTAAGGTCAAGGATGGGTTGGCCAATGCCTATACGCTTGAAGCGGATGGCAAATTCGAAGAGTCTCAGACCTTTATCCAGCAGGTGCGCGATGACATGAAGCTGTTCCGGGTCGAGGGCGAAGCGCTGGCGGCCCAAGGGATCGGCATTCCCTTCTGGACGGAGGGCAAGGCGTGATCGCACCCGCCGCACAGGTGCATTTCTTCGAAACAGGGCATGGAGATCACATGCTCGCCATCGATGGCTCGCGCGTCTTCGACGTCCCCGAGGGCACGGCGGGCCGGTTTGAGGCGATGAACACCGCGGGCCAAAGTGCTTTCCTCAGGTCCATGGGGTTGGATGGTACTCCATTCATCGACGATACAATGCCACAGGACCTGCCCGTGCGCTCGCTGTCACTGGCCGTGGCGCAGAAATGCAATCTGGCCTGCACCTATTGCTATGCGGCGGGTGGCGAATTTGGCGGCCCCGCGCGGAATATGGAGTGGGAGGTCGCCAAGGCCTCGGTTGATCGGCTGGTGGCCGAAGCCGAACCCGGTGTGCGGATCAACCTCGCCTATCTGGGTGGAGAACCTCTAATCAACCGTGATCTTGTGCATCGAACCACGGACTATGCCGTCGATCAGGCGCAGGCTTACGGGTTGAGCGTCGGGTTCTCGATCACCACCAATGGGACCTTGCTACGCCCCGAAGACGCGGTGTTTTTTGAAGCGCATGGATTTGCTGTTACCATCAGTCTGGATGGCGTGGGCAAGGTTCATGACAAACTGCGCCCAAATCGTGCAGGGCGGGGCAGTTTTGACACTATCCTGAAACGGGTCGAACCCCTTCTGGCCGCACAGCACCGGATGCAGGTCGGTGCCCGGGTGACTGTCACACCGCAGAATATGAACCTGCCAGAGACGCTGGAGCAGTTCGTGGGGATGGGTTTCCACTCGATCGGCTTCTCGCCAATGCTGGCCTCGCCCAACGGCCAGCATGAGCTAAACAGGAACGATCTGGACGAGATGCTGACTCAGATGATCCGCTGTGGTGAAGTGTTCGAGGCGGCGGTGATCCAAGGACGGCGATATCCGTTTTCAAACATGTCGGCGGCGATGCAGGAAATCCATCGCGGCACCCATCGGCCCTATGCCTGCGGGGCAGGGGGCGGATATTTCGGCGTGTCCGCCGATGGCGGCCTGTTTGCCTGCCATCGCTTTGTCGAGGACGAAGCCGGAGCCATGGGCGATGTCTATGATGGCCCCGACTTGCGACGCGAAAACTGGTTGGCGGACCGTCACGTGCACACCCAGTCACCCTGCAATACGTGCTGGGCGCAGTATCTATGTGGCGGTGGGTGTCATCACGAGGTCATCCACCGCGGACGCCCAGCCTGCGACTACATTCGCGGCTGGCTGC
This sequence comes from Ruegeria sp. CL5, assembly GCF_056536485.1. Classification (NCBI taxonomy): domain Bacteria; kingdom Pseudomonadati; phylum Pseudomonadota; class Alphaproteobacteria; order Rhodobacterales; family Roseobacteraceae; genus Ruegeria; species Ruegeria sp. CL5. The sequence goes on along the minus strand of NZ_JBQFPS010000006.1, from coordinate 248,988 downwards.
ACTATTGCCTTCAGGCCTACGTCCGCTTGTCCGAAGCGAGGCCCGATTATTTTGGCGTGCCTACGCAGGCGGCCTCTGCCTGATCGGATGGTCATCGAGACTGAAATCTGCGTAATCGGTGGCGGCCCAGCAGGCAGCGCGGCGGCGCTGAGGCTAGCTCAACTGGGTCGCCGCGTCTGCCTGATCGAAAGACAAACCTTTCCGCGCCAGCATGTCGGAGAATCTCTGCCACCATCAATCTGGCCGATCCTGAACCTTCTGGGCGTCGAAGAAACCGTGGCGCAAGCCGGGTTTCTGCGCGCAAGCGGATCGATCCTGCATTGGGCCGGAACGTTCGAGCGTCGCGGTGCTGACGGCGATTACCCCGGTCTATTAGTGGATCGAGGCCAGTTTGATGCGGTACTGCTGCGGGCCGCGCGGGCGGCGGGAGTTGAGATCATTCAGCCCGCACGGGCATACCGCCCGATGCGCGATAGATCAGGCTGGGCAATACCGGTCCGCACCGATACCGAAGCATACCAGGTTCAGGCCCGAATCCTTCTGGATGCCGCAGGCCGGCAAGCCGGGCTGGGCCGCAGGTTTCGATCAGCCTCTCAGCCTTTATTGGCGCTCTATGCTTATTGGCAGGTTCCGCCAGGCTTCGGCCCACAAGCGCGGGTCGAAGCAGGCAAGTCGCACTGGTACTGGGGTGCGCTGTTGCCGGGTGGGGTGGTCAATGCAATGGTTTTTGTTGAACCCGAGAGCTGCACAGGGCTTTCACCTGCGGACCGGCGCGATCTTTACCTGAACCTGCTGGCGCAATCGACCTTGTTGTCCCCTTGTCTGGAACAGCGCCGGATCGGGCCAGTCCGGAGGGTGGACGCAACCAGCCGAACCGAGGTCACACCTCCGTCGCATGATCTTTTGCGGGTCGGGGAAGCCAGTTTCTCGGTCGACGCTTTGTCATCGCAAGGGGTGCAATTGGCCGTGGGTCAGGCAGTGCAGGCCGCAGCAGTGATAAACACGCTGCTGGATACGCCCGAACACCGCGAACTGGCTTTGACCTTTTACGCAGACCGCCAGTTTGAGCGTGTACAGACCCACGCCGCGCTGTCGGCGGATTTCTATGTGAGGCAGCATGCGGTCAGTCCTTCGCCGTTCTGGGCCGAGCGGGCACATCCGTTGGACTGGCTCAAATTGCCTCGAACCATTCATAGCCCAGAGATGTCGCGCAACGATCTGGCCCTGACCCTGTCTTCGAAAGCAAAGCTGATTACGTCTGGGGTTCAGGTCGCCGCGCATATTGAGCCGGGACTTGTTTTGAAGCACCCAAATCTGCAGCGGCCTGTCGCAAATCTCGAGGGCGCTTCGCTTGGCCTCCTGTTGCAGCGCTTACATTGGCCACAAAACGCGAGTAAGATCGTTGCATGTTGGTCTGATACACTCGATGCCGAACGAGCGGCTCGCATTCTGGACTGGCTTTGGCACCATCGCATACTGATCCCGGCAACTGATCGGGCTTAATCACGGTTCCCTCTGCCATCCGAATGGCATAAGCTTCTCCGCAACGCCAACCGCCAAGTAACAAGAGGTCGCATGTCGCGTTTTGATGGGTATTTCCTGCGGCAATTGCTGGTGCTGTTTGGCTTTTTCACACTGGTCCTTGTCGGTGTCTTCTGGATCACACGTTCGGTCAGCCTGTTTGACCGCGTGATTAGCGGTGGCCAGTCTGCAATGGTGTTTCTGGAATTCACCGCGCTAACCCTACCGACACTGATCCGGACGGTTATGCCGATGGCGGTGTTTGCTGCCGCTGTTTACGCGACCAACCGCTTGAGCCGGGAAAGTGAGATGACGGTTATGCTGGCGACTGGATCGAGCCCTTGGCGTCTGGCGCGCGCGGTTTTGATGTTCGGGCTGAGCGCTGGGTTGATAATGGCGGTCATCAGTGTGTTTCTTCGGCCTGCATCGGTTGATCAGCTGGAAAAAAGACAGGATGAAGTCGCTGGTGATGTGACCGCTCAGCTACTGAATGAAGGCGAATTCCTGCACCCGGCAGACGGTGTAACCGTCTATATTGGCAGTATCGATCTGGACGGTACGCTGCGCGAGGTCTTTGTTTCGGACCGGCGAGAAACGATAAATCCCGTCAGCTATTCCAGCACCACAGCTTATCTGGTCAACCAGACCTCAGGCATTCATCTGGTTATGCTAGACGGGATTGCGCTGCGATTTGATGAGGCTGGCAACACGTTGTCATCAACGTTGTTCGAAGATGCATCCTACGACATTTCAGAGCTGACACTGAACTCGGAAATGGGCCACCGGAGCCTTGAGGCGATACCTACGATCGAGCTGATCTGGGATCGGGAAGCTGTTGCCGTGAAAGATTACCACAGCGTCGGTCATCTGGTTGATGAACTGCATCAGCGATTCTCATGGATCGCCATTTGTATTGCGGTTGCCTTGGTCGGCTATTCGGCGCTCATGCTCGGCAGTTTTTCGCGTTTTGGCTTGTGGCCCCAGATACTCGGAGCCTTCACGATTCTTGTATTGTTGGAAGGCGTAAGGGGGTTTGTTTCACCTATAGTGATCGGAGATCCACGTTTGTGGATTTTGCTTTACCTTCCGGCGATACTGGGCGTCGCATTGTCAGGCTTGTTCCTGACTATTGCCGGACGCCCTTTGTTACGTAAATCTTCCGGCAACGGCGCCATTTCCTCTGCATGATACTTGGCGTTTTCTGCGTCGAATTCTTTTGCGTTGTTGACCGGTCTGTCTAATCTAGGCGCGAAAGCAGCCACAGGAGCGCGCCATGCTGGACAAAACCCACAAACCCACCTGGACCAGTTTTGAAGAGGCAACGAAGGCCGATTGGGATGCGGTCATGGAGTATGAAGAGGCCTATAACGCGGCTCTGCCAGATCGTATTCTCGATGCCATCCGATCGCTAGACGAAGACTGGACGCCTTATCCGGTGAATCGTTACCAACACAGCCTGCAAGCCGCGACACGCGCTTATGAGGATGGTGCCGATGAAGAGTTGGTTGTAGCAGCTTTGATCCATGACACGGGTGATATCCTGTCGCCTTATAATCACGGTGAGTTATCAGCTGCGATGATGAAGCCATATGTAAGCGAGAGAACCTATTGGATCCTCAAGCACCACTGTGTGTTCCAGGGATATTATTATAATCACCATCTCGGTGGTGACCGGAATGCGCGCGACAAGTATCGCGACAGCCCGTATTGGGAGGACTGCCGATATTTCTGCCACGAATACGATCAGAAAGCATTTGACCCTGATTATCCAACAAAGCCGCTGGAGTTCTTTGAACCCATGCTACGCCGCGTCTTAAACAAGGGCGAGGGGCATATGGAGTTGAACGAGACGTCTGAAGGTTAACAGGCGGCCATCAGTCGATAGACGATCTGAGCTGCGGTAAAGTCCCAGGCGGCATTGCCGTCTGGGGCCAACTCGACCACATCGAAGCCCACACATTTCCGGCCCTTCAGGGCGTGCTCGACCAGGTGTAGCGCCTGATAGTACCCCAGCCCTCCGGGTACGGGCGTGCCGGTCGCGGGCATTTGAGATGGATCCAGCCCGTCCACGTCAAAGCTGACATAAATCAGTTCGGGAAAATCCTCGGGCAGGTCGATCGAATGGATATTACCAGTCACCAATTCTTCGGCGTCGACATGGAAAATACGGTTCTTCAGACGGCCCTGCGCTTCTTCGGTCGAGAAGGCACGAACGCCGAATTGCGCCAGCCGGATGCCTTCTTCGGTTAAAAGGTGCATGACCGAGGCATGGGAGTGCTTTTCCCCCTGATAGGCGTGGCGCAGATCGGCATGGGCGTCGATCTGGACGATGCCGATGGGGTGGTTTAGCGCACGTGCCACACCCATCACAGCACCGTAGCTGAGCGAATGTTCTCCGCCTAAGGTCACGGGCACTTTGCCTGCACGGATGGCAGCTTCGGTGCGTTGGGCGAGGCGTTCCATGATTTCGGGTAGGGCGGCGTCGCAATCGATGGGTTTTTCGGTGAAAATGCCGTCTACGCAAGGTTCTGCGTGGCCCGTGATGCGCTCCAACTCGTTGCTGGCCTCAATGATCGCCTCAGGCCCTTTTGCGGTGCCGGATCCGTAAGAGACCGTGCGCTCCAGAGGCACTGGGATCACGCGAAAGCGGCCGTCTTCGGTGCGCTCGGATGTGGTCAGTTCACTATCAAGAAAAATGCTCATGAAAGGCGGTCCTTAAAGTCGTCATAGCTGAACTTTTTGATGAATTTCAGTTCGTCTGTTTCGCTGTTCCATAAGGCGATGGTGGGCAGGGGAACACCGTTGAAGGTGTTGGTCTTGACCATCGAGTAATGCGCCTGATCGAGGAAAGCAAAGCGCTGGCCGATCTCCAGCGGCTTGTCCCATGTGTAATCGCCAATCACGTCGCCGGCCAGACAGGACGGACCGCCCAAACGGTAGGTATGGCCTGACGCGGCCTCTTCCATCAGGGCTGGGCGATACGGGGCTTCGATCACGTCGGGCATGTGGCAGGTGGCCGAAATATCGGTGATTGCTAGGTTCATGCCATTTGTTGGCAGGTCGAGGATTTCTCCGATCAGAATGCCCGCGTCCAACGCCACCGCCTCCCCGGGTTCAAGATAGACGTCGACGTTGTGTTTTGCGCGGATGGCTTTGATGAAGGCCACCAGCCCGTCGCGGTCATAGTCATCGCGGGTGATATGATGGCCGCCGCCGAAGTTCAGCCACTTGAGCTGGTCCATGAAGGGGGCGAGTTTGGGTTCCACAGCGTCCCAAGTTCGTTGCAGCGGCTCGAACCCCTGCTCGCAGAGTGTGTGCATGTGCAACCCATCGACGCCAGTCAGGGCGTCCGCGGTCAGTTGGCTGACAGGCGTGCCGAGACGTGAGCAAGGCGCGCAGGGGTCGTATTTGGGGATCTCACCCTCGGAGTGCTCAGGGTTGATACGCAGGCCAACCTGTACGCGTGCTGCCTGGGCCGTGAAGAGGAAGCGATCCTTCTGAGCCGGAGAGTTAAAGATGATGTGGTCGGACAGAGTGAGAATTTCATCTATGTCTGTGTCTTTATACCCAGCGCAGAAGGTCGCGACCTCGCCGCCATATTCTTCACGACCCAAACGTGCCTCATAGATACCGCTCGCACAGGTGCCGCCGAGGTATTGGCGGACCAATGGGGCGAGCGAGAACATTGAGAAGGCTTTGAGCGCGCTCAGGACATGCGCGCCTGAGCGGTTGCCGATCTCGGCGAGCATGCTCAGATTCCGCTCGACGGCTATTTCGTCGACCACAAAGCACGGCGTGGGAACCCGGCTGAGATCGAATTTGCGGAAGGCTCCGGCGTCGCCGGCCTGCGTGGTCATCATGTCGGACATAACCGGCGTCTCCGTTGGGTAGACAGGCCGGGGGCTCTGCCCCCGTACCCCTGGGATATTTTTGGCCAGATGAAGCAGGACGGTCGCTCAGACCGATCCTGAGGGATCAGAACTCGACCGGGCCGTCGAGCTCGTGGACCTGCCACGGCAGGCCGTGTTCGTTCAGCATGTCCATGAAGTTGTCCGGGTCGAGCTGTTCCATGTTCCAGACGCCGGGCTGCACCCAGTTGCCTTTCAGCACTTGTGCGGCACCGATCATCGCGGGTACGCCGGTGGTGTAGCTGACGGCTTGGCTGCCGACCTCGGCATAGCATTCCTCGTGGTCGCAGATGTTGTAGATGTAATAGGTTTTCTCACCCGATCCGTCTTTGGCCTGGCCCGTGGCGATGTCACCGATGCAGGCTTTGCCTTTGGTTTCTGCACCCAGGTCACCGGGATCAGGCAGCAAAGTTTTCAGGAATTGGATCGGGATGATTTCCTTGCCGTCATGCATCACCGGATCAATGCGGGTCATGCCGACATTCTCCAGCACTTTGGCGTGGGTAATGTAGGCATCGCCGAAGGTCATCCAGAAGCGGGCGCGTTCGATTTCGGGGAAGTGGGTCGAGAGTGATTCCAGTTCCTCGTGATACATCAGGTACATGTTCTTGGGGCCGATGGCAGGAAAGTCGAACTCGACCTTATGGGTCATGGCGGGGGAATGTTTCCATTCGCCGTTCTCCCAGTGACGTACTTCGGCCAGCACTTCGCGCAGGTTGATTTCGGGGTTGAAGTTAGTGGCGAATTCCTGATCGTTCGAGCCGCCATTAGCGTCCAGCACATCGATCTGACGAATGGTGTCCAGCTTATGTTTCTTTAGCCAAGTGGCGAATACGCTGGTCACGCCCGGATCGAAGCCAGAGCCGAGGATCGCTGTCAGACCGGCCTCTTTGAACTTATCCTGATAGGCCCACTGCCAATGGTATTCGAACTTGGCCTCATCCTCGGGCTCATAATTTGCGGTGTCGAGATAATGGATGCCCGCCTCAAGGCACGCGTCCATCAGCACCAGATCCTGATAGGGCAGGGCGAGGTTCACAAGGATTTCTGCGCCGGTTTCCTTGATCAGCTTGACCGTGTCCTCGACCTTGAAGGCATCCAACTCGGCGGTTTTGATGTCCACGCCCACACGTTCTTTCACCGCCTTGGCGATGGCATCGCATTTCGATTTTGTGCGGCTGGCCAGAGTGATCTCGGTGAAGATGTCCGAATTCATCGCCATCTTGTGCACAGCGGCGTGGGATACGCCGCCTGCGCCGACAACCAGTGTTTTTCCAGTCAAAGAACCCATGGGGGTAATCTCCTCTCACAGGGGGGTTATTCGTAATAGGTGTAGCCGTTGATCGAGTCGCGATAGGCGCTCATCAGGGTTTTGCGGTCCTTGGCTTTCAGAGTACCGGTCGAGATCGCCTCGTCCACCATTTTGCGGAAGGCGGCGACGCAATCCTGTGGGTCGAATTCCACGTAAGACAGGACTTGGCTGATCGTGTCGCCCTCTTGTTCGTGCAGCAGATCAAAGCCTCCGTCAGCACGCAGGTCGATGGTGACGACGTTGGTATCGCCGAATAAGTTGTGCAGATCGCCCAAGGTTTCCTGATAAGCGCCAACGAAGAAGACACCCATGAAGTACTCATCATCTTCGGGCAGGGAATGCACCGGCAAACTGGGTGAGACACCGTCGGCCAGAATGAACCGGTCGATCTTGCCGTCGCTGTCGCAGGTGATGTCTGACAGAACAGCGCGGCGGTCAGGCGTTTGGTTCAGGCCTTGTAGTGGGACGATGGGGTGAAGTTGATCGATGGCCCAAACGTCAGGAAGGGATTGGAACAGTGAGAAGTTGCAGTGGTAGATATCGGCCACTTTCTCTAACTGGTCGTCCACATCCGACTCCAGATAATCATTTGCAGCCAGAGACTTGAGGCGTGCCATAAGCGACAGGTAGATCCGTTCAGCACGGGCCATCTGTCGCAGGTCGACATAGCCCCGCCGGAAGAGCGCGCGCAGCTCGTTGCGGTAGAAGGTGGCGTCGTTCCAGCATTCCTGCAGCCGATCGCTGCTTAGATAGCCATGAACTGCAGCGAGGTCCGAGACCATATGATGATCATCAGCTTCGACTTCGGGACCGGTCGGGGCGTCGTAAAGCGTGCTCTCCAGAACATTAAAGACCAGCATCGAAGATGTGGCCACGACTGCCCGTCCGCTTTCAGTGATAAGTGTGGGATGATCGATTTCAGCTTCGTCCATGGCATAGGCCACAGTTTCGACCACGTTTGCGCAGTATTCTTCAACCGTATAATTGATTGAATTTTCTGCGGCTTTCTTTTCGCCGGTATAGTCCACACCCATACCGCCGCCCAGGTCCAAATGAGTGAGCGGTACGCCTTCGCGCGTGAGTTCGGTATAGTAGCGGCACGCCTCGCCTACAGCGCGGCGCACGTCGTTGACGTCCTGTACCTGTGAGCCCAGATGTGAGTGCTGCAGCTTCAGGCAATGCAGCTTTCCGGCGTCGCGCAGCTTGTCCACTGTGGCAACCAATTGGTCGGTGTTCATCCCAAAGGCGGATCGGTCGCCCGAACTTTCTTCCCATTTACCGCTGATCTGATTGGTCAGCTTGACCCGTACGCCGATCAAGGGCTCGATGCCAAGCTCGTTATAGACCTGGATAACCGTGTCAGCCTCTTTTGGGCTTTCCAGAACGATGACCGTATTGAAACCGATCTTGCGGCTGAGGATCGCAAGCTGGATGAACTCGGCGTCCTTGACGCCGTTGCAGACAATTAACGCTTCAGAGGCCAAGCGGTGGGCCAGCGCGACGACCAGTTCGGGTTTGGAACCGGCCTCAAGCCCATAATTGTATTTCTTGCCGAACTCGACGATACGATCGACGACCTGAGCCTGCTGGTTCACCTTGATCGGGAAAACGCCGCGATATTGGCCTTTGTAGTCAACGCGCTTGATTGCGTCGCGGAAACTTTCATTCAAATGCGCGATCTCATGTTCCAGATAAGACGCCACACGTAGCACCATCGGCGCCTTGATGCCCCGATCATCCAAGTCACTTAGGATACCCGGCAGGCTAATCGCAGTGGCATCAGGAACCATCGGATTACGTAGACCGATCTCGCCCTGATCCGTCACCTCAATGAGGCCTTTGCCCCATTTCTCAACCCCGTAGATGGAATGCGGTGCGATGGGCGGTTGTTTCAATCAGGTTTATCCTTGGAATCAGGGTGCAGGTTTCGCGCCTGCCAATACGGTAGCGGTTCGATTCGTCCAAGCATAAACTGCGAATCGGATTCTCGCTGCGTATTAATCGGTTGTTTGGATTGGGATCAAATGGTTGTCCCATTGGCAATCCTGCCGAGACGAGATTTTGGCGTGCGCGGCATTCAGAGACCCAAAGGCACCGGTACCGGTGGTGAATACCAAATCTTCTGCGCCAGCGCCTAATCCGCAGACGTCCTCAAGCGTGTAGGCGTTCATAAAAGTACCGCTCGTCACATCGAAGCGATGTAGCGCGTTGCCTCTGGGGCAGGTAATTGCAACTGAATGTCCATCGCTGGAGAACGCGATGCTGCCAGCATACCCGTACAACTCGCTTTGCTGTCTTTCAGGGGCGGAAAGCAGGCGAGGGTTTTCGCCAAGTTTGTGCAAGCCCAACAAGGGTGGGTGCTTGGTCTGATTGCCCTGCCATTGCATCGCGAAACCCACAAGACCATCGCCACGCACAGCAAGATGACGGATTGAGTTTTTGTGCTGCGCGCCGGTTAGCTCCACTTTTGCCAATACCGAACCCGATAGGTCGACATAGGCGAGATTGGGCAACATTGTAGACAAGTTAAGCTTCGTTCGGCCGGTATCGGGGTGGGTTTCGATACCACCATTGGCGATAACTAGCATGTCACTGCCGGGCATCAGCCTTATGTCGTGGGGACCAACGCCGCCAGAGGCGAACTCTCCGAGCCGAGCAAAGCTGTTGGCGTCCCAAACGCCTATGACACCTTCTGCGGCTTCATATTTATTCTCGGTCGTGAAGAACCGCGTGCCATCGGACGAGAATGTGCCGTGCCCGTAGAAGTGGCGGCCCTTTGGGGCTGTCAGTCGTTTGATGACATCACCACTTTTGCAATCTACCACAATGGCGAATGTGCCCGGACGGCGTGCAAAGGCGACGGCTTGCGCCTTGGACGGATGGGCGGCCGCAGCATGGCCCCTCGCAGGCAAAGGGATCGAGAAGAGTATGGCGCCCGCGTTATCCAGCCCGGAAAGCCGATAGCTGCCATCGGGGAATAGCCCGGCGGCAAGATAAACAGGCGCGCCCACCGATGACCAGCCGGATGCGGGCGTCAGGCTGGCAGCGGCAAGACCTGCAAGGAAATTGCGCCGGTTGGTCAAAGTTCAGTCTCCGTCCAGTGAGTTGAAGCCAGCACTGATGCCGAGCGTTGGACCAAGCTCGGTTGAGGCGATCTCGCGAATCTTGTGGATCGATTGTTGCAACGCTTCGACCCGGATGCGGCCCTGCGGTGTGTCGACCTTGGCAAAGGCGGGGTCATCCAGCGACTGAGCCCGATCTATTGCCTGTGCAAAGGCTGTATCAAGATCAGCTGCGATTTCGGGGTGGTCGAAGGACAGGCGGGCGGCCAAATCGCTTAGCGCGATCAATGATAGCTCCACATGACGCAATGATCGCATTGACCGACGCGCTTCGGCGCGGTTTGGACGTGGACGTTCGAATGTACCCAAGGGGCGACCGAGCCGTGTATCAGCGGTGAATTCGAGGCCTGTTGTCAGCGCCCGGTACAGTTCCTGCATCGCCTCATCGCCCGTGCGATAGGGGCTGTTGTCATCCGGCTGGGTTAGATTTGGTGCGAAACTCTGCCAATCGGCGTTCATCTCATCTGCATTCCGATCAATGTCGGTAGCGATGGCGCGGATCAGCGCGCAGCGATAGGCGAAGTTGCCTTGTTCGGCCATGGCTGGATCGTACAGCATTCGTTCAAGCGCCAGAAAACCGCGGCCGGCAATCGACGTTTCGGCATATGCGGCGGGCGACTCTACAGCTGTGTCTTCGTCTTTGATGTGCCGGGAAAGGGTTTTTGGTGTGAACCCTTTTGTGTCGGGCCAGAAGGCCATGGCAAAGGCCCGGTCATCCGTCTCGGTTGGACCGAACCGCAAATGACTGGCTGAGATCCAGCTATCGAATGCTGCAGAATAGGCTGCGCGTAGGGTATCCGATTGTGGCTCACAATCGGCCTGCACGGTGGTGGCCAAGGTGTCAGTCGCATCCGCCAATTGCGCAAAGCGCGGCAGGATATGTGTTTCAGTCACATCCATCAAAATCGGAGCGCGATCCTGCGCATAGGCGCCGAATGGGATCAATAAAGCGGTGAATAGGGTAAGGCTTCGCATCAACTATAGGCTCTCTAGAAATTGGATCAGCGCATCACGGTCAGCTTCGGGCATTGATACAACCGTGTCGCGGGTGGCTTGGGCCTCTCCGCCATGCCACAAGACCGCCTCGAGCAGAGAGCGTGCCCGACCGTCGTGCAGGAATTGGGTGTGGCCCGAGACACGTTCTGTCAATCCAATCCCCCACAGCGGCGGAGTACGCCATTCACGGCCCGTGGCGCGGGCCTCGGGGCGGTTATCGGCCAGTCCTTCACCCATGTCGTGCAGCAGCAGGTCAGTGTAGGGCCAGATCAATTGAAAACTGTGTTCGGGTCGGTCGGGCATTCGATGGGTAACATAGGCAGGTGTGTGACAAGAGGCACAGCCAGATGTGTGGAATACTTCTTTGCCGCGCAGAACCTTTGGATCATCAGTTTCACGCCGGGCGGGGACACCCAAATTGCGGCTGTAAAAAGCGACGAGATCCATGCCGATTTGGTCAATCTCAAACCCGCGCACATCAGTGTCACCGTGCGGGGCATCCATGCAGTTGGTCTGCAGCTCGGTGCAATCGCCGAAGGGGGCAGGGTAAAGCGGGCTAGAAATGCCAATATCACCCGCGAAGGCCGCCGATGATTGCTCCATCACCGTAGGCATTCCGGCTTTGTGGCCAAAGCGGCCCATCATCGGTTCGCCAAATTCTAACGACCACACGATGTTCGGTCGTCCCGATATCCCATCGCCATCTTCATCATCAGGATCGGCCCGTGCCAACAGGTCCTCAACCGGGATGGATTCGAGCAATCCCAAGCCGATCATCTGCGGCGCAACTCGGGGGCTGAGCATGGCGTCGGGATGCAATGGGCCATACCCCAAGTCGGCCGCATGGTAGGTCGGGCGGCGAAGCGAAGCAATTTCACCTTCGGACAGCTCGATTGGGACTTCTTCGTATGTGATGCTCAACCGATATTCTGCCGGATGGCCGGCCAGTGCGAAATCCTGCATCTGCCCGCCATAATTCGGGTCGGGCAAGGTGGCGATATAGTCCTCAATCTCGGCAGGAGCATCCTCTGGGTTGCCAGGAATCGAGACCCGTAGAAACATCGAAATGGCGTTGTCATCCGGTCCATTAGGTGTATGGCCGCGCCCATCCTTGATGTGGCACCGCTGGCACGAGCGGGCGTTATAAAGCGGGCCCAACCCATCTGAAGCCAGTGTTGAGGAGGGCGATGAGACCCAGATTTTCTTGAACAATCCATTGCCTACTTTGAAATCCAGTTCCTGTTCGAAACTGATGTTGGCGGAGGGCTGAGAAAACGCATCGGCATCGGTACGAACGCGTACAGTCGCCGCGCCAGCAGATAATTCTTCGAACCGCTGGGGTGCACTGAACTTTTCGGGTGAGGCTGTCACCGCAGCAATCCGCGCACGCTCTTCGTCTGTTCTGGGAATGAAGTTTAGATGTGGGTCCCTTAGCTCGGTCGCGAGGGAGGGGGTGGCCGACAGTGCGGCCACCGATGCCAGGGCGAGCCTACTCGCCCTCGTCCATGGTTGATGCGTTGAGTTGCGCATAGTTGGCTTCGCCAATCCTTTCATAGAGGTCGAGCTGCGTTTCGAGAAAGTCGATATGGTCCTCTTCATCGGACATCAATTTCTCAAACAGAGACATCGACACGTAGTCGCCGGCATCCCGGCAATACTCGCGCGCTTCCTTATAAAGAGCTCTTGCATCAATTTCGGCTGCCAGATCGCATTCAAGAGTTTCCTTGGGTGTCTGGCCGATCCGCAATGGATCAAGTTTTTGCAGGTTGGGGTGACCTTCGAGAAAAATAATACGTTCAATCAGCTTGTCCGCGTGCTCCATCTCTTCGATGGATTCTTCGCGACTTTTCTTAGCCATATGGCCAAGCCCCCAATCTTCCTGCAGGCGATAGTGCAACCAGTACTGGCTAACAGCCGTCAGTTCATGCCGCAGTGATTTGTTTAGATATTCGATAACCTTGGGATCGCCTTTCATGTGACTTCTCCTGTGATGCTCCGGACCGCAATGTTCGAAGCTGCATGGGGACTTCCAGATTATCGTCAGAACGCATTGTGTCTAGGAAAAGAGGCATACATCCGCCGCAATCCGCTGATTTACCAAGGGCATGATAGATCTTGCCAGGGGTGATTATGGTCTGCGGGTCTGCGGTGCGCATCCAGCTGATCGCGGCGCGGATGTCGTGGTCTGAGATATTGGTGCAGTGGCATATAATCATGGCGACTCAGCCTGATTTCGTTATTCTTAGTGAAATAGTTGGTTTATAGTTTTGCGTCCAGTGTCAAGACGCCACACCCATTTCGTAGAAGGGGCAGAGCGCAATTCCATCGCGCCCGGCCATGGCGTTTAATGGAATACCGCGTCAGGATTATCCAGGCTGTCCGAGCCTTCGAACTCGATCTGGTCAAGTTCCAGCAGAGTCACGATACGTTCAATGGTTTTGGTTTGGTCGATCAGTCCATTCACGCCACCCATGATCAGAGCTTCACCGCCTTCGTTGCCGCGCTCCAGCATCTGATCATAAGCAAAACCAGCCTCGGCAGTCGACTTGATGTTGCCCAAAGCTTTCATGGTGCTCGCGAGCTTGGCTTTCATCTCTGCATCCAACGACGGATCGGTTGCGACAACCAGATCGGACAACGATGCACCAGATACCGGAGTGCCATCAATGCGGGTGTAGCTTCCCAGATACACGTTCTGGATGCCCAGACCATCGTAATAGTGGCTGTTATGGGTGTTGTCGGCAAAGCAATCATGCTCTTCTTCGGGATCGTTCAGCATCAGGCCCAAGCGCATGCGTTCACCCGCCTGTTCACCATAGGACAGCGAGCCCATGCCGGTCAGGATTGCACTTACACCGGCAGTCTCGTCTGCTGCCAGTGCGGCACGCGCATCACCGCCTTCAGCCCACTGGGCCGTCATCCATTCCAGATCGCTGATCAGCAGATCGGTTGCGGCGCTCAGATACTGGGCCCGACGATCGCAATTACCGCCAGTGCAGACGTCACCGTCTACATAGTCGGTGTAAGGACGGTTGCCTGCGCCCGCCTCATGACCGTTAAGGTCCTGGCCCCAAAGCAGGAATTCGATGGCGTGATAACCGGTCGCGACGTTTGCTTCGATCCCGTCAGCTTCGTGCAGCGTGTCCGACAACAGGGTCGGAGTGATATCACTGGCGTCGATGGTTTCGCCAGACAGTTCAAAGCTGGGGTTGGCGATGACGTTCAGCACGGCGAACTCGTTCTCATCGCTCGGGCTTCCGTACGACGCGTCCACATAGTCGATCAGGCCTTCGTCCAATGGCCAGGCATTCACTTTGCCTTCCCAGTCGTCGACGATAGCGTTGCCAAAGCGATAAACCTCGGTCTGCTGATAAGGCACGCGCGCGGCGACCCATGCGGCGCGGGCGGCGTTCAGCGTGGCATCAGACGGGTCAGCGATCAGAGCGTTGACGGCAGCTTGCAGCTTCTTCGCGGCAATCAGGCTGTCGTCAAACTTGGCTTCCGCGATGTTGGCATAGGTGCTCAGAATATCTGCTTTAGACGGGGCGTCGGCGACAGCTGCACTTGCGATGCACAACGTAAGGGCGCTGGTCGCAGTGAACAATTTGGTCATTTGGAATTCATTCCTTCTCAACGGGTTCGGTTCCCGTACAGTTACGGGGTGGACGCGGAAATATCTGAGTTAATTAGTCAACAAAGTCAACCTGACTTTTATTGTCGGATATAAAGTCTGAATTTGCCTCCCCATATCTGGTGGGGTTGAAATGCATGTAAGCCAATTGCGCAGGAGGGTAATTAGACTAAAATAATACGAGATTTGTTTGTTTAATGGTGTTTGAGATGAAATGCGCGGCAGTACTGTTAATGCTCTTGCCAACCATACCAATGGCTCAAAAGTTGGCTGCGGTCGAAGCGCATACCCACAGTGTTGGGCGAGTGGCAATATCAATGGATAGTAATGAGTTCACCGTGATTCTTGCGGCCCCGGGCATGGATGTTGTGGGCTTTGAGCACTCAGCAGAAAACGACGAAGAACGGGCAGAAGTTGCGGCCGCGATCTCGGATCTCTCAGAACCGTTGAGGTTGTTCAATTTGCCATCAGAAGCTGGATGCGAAACCGCGTCTGCGAATGTGGCCCTTGTTGGGGTTGGTTTTGGGCAAGTGGATGACAAAACCGAAAATCACACCAGGGAACACGCCGAATTTCAAGCGGACTATGTGTTGGAATGCGAGGAAATAGATTTGGTGACGTCGATCCGGTTCACCTATTTTGAATTATTTCCCGACGCTCAGAAACTGGACGTCAGTTTGATTTCGGTCGAAGGTGCCTTCAGCTATACGGTGTATCGCGATCAGCCGGTGCTGACCCTGCAGGACTAGAGTGCGTTAGCTTTGCGTCAACGCGTTTTTCAAGGCAAAATATGATGCTTTGGGTGTTCTCTCCAACGTTTTGAAATCTACATCGACCAGTCCGAAGCGTTTTTCATACCCCAGCGCCCATTCGTAATTGTCCAGCAACGACCAGACAAAATATCCTTTGATCGGCACACCGTGATCCAAAGCCCGGCGTACTTCAGCCAGATGTTGATCCAGATAATCAATTCGGTCTTCATCCTGTTGGCGCTCAGCGCTCGCCATACCGTTTTCAGTGACATATATCGATAGATCGCCCGTGTAATCGCGTGCAGTTCGGATCAGAAATCGCGAAAGCGCCGCAGGATCAATTTCCCACCCCATCTGCGTTTTGGGCAGCGGGCCTGGAACCTCTTTTAAAGCGGGCCAGGCCGAGTCGGAGTGTGTAATTAGCTTGCGCGTATAGAAATTCAGCCCACACCAATCGACCGGACTGCCGATGGTCTCAAAATCGCCCTGCCAACCTTTGGGTAGGTGCGGTGCTAAACCCTCCAGAACATTCTCGGGGTAGGATTTGTTAAAGACCCCGCTCAAGAAGAACCGGTTGTAGATCCCGTCATATAGGGCCGCCGCAGAATGTGCTTCGGTGCTATCATCGGCAGGTTCCGACCATTCCAGATTGAACACCGCACCCAGATTGGACATGCCCAATCCACGCATAACCTCGATTGCGCGACCATGGGCAAGCAAGACATGATGCATGGCGCGGGCGGTGGCGCGGATATCGCGCAGGCCGGGGGCATGTTGGCCCTCGAAATGACTGAGCCAGCTTACGCACCACGGCTCGTTGATGGATGCCACGCTGAACATGCGATCGCCGATACGGCCCATGATGATTTCTGTAAAATCAGCGAACCAATTTGCGATATCTCGGTTTCGCCAGCCGCCTAAGTCAGCAAGCGGCGAGGGGAGTTCCCAGTGATACAGCGTTGCGCAGGGTTTGATTCCGCGTTCAAGTAGGGCGTCAACTAAACGATCATAGAAATCAAGGCCTTGTTGATTGACTGGCCCGCGTCCCTCGGGCAAGATTCGAGCCCAGCTGGTCGAGAAACGATAGCAGTCGAACCCAGCGTCCTGGATCAGATCCAAATCCTGTTCATATCGATTGTAGTGGTCGCAGGCCAAATCGCCGTTTTCAGCGTTGACGACGTTTCCCGGAGTGGCCGCGAAACTGTCCCAATGGGTCTTTCCTGCGCCACCCTGAGCATGACCCTCAATCTGGTAGGCCGACGTTGCAACGCCAAACTGAAAATCGACCGGAAAATCCGAGCGTTTGTGTTTCATTTCACATCCTTTGTGGTGCTGGACCGGTTGAGCTGCCAACAACAAGCTCGGCCTCTAACAGGCGCGTTTTGGGTGGGTCGTTGGGGGCGTTGATCCGTCCAATCAGCATTTCAGCAGCCAACTCTCCGGCATGTCTGACCGAGGACCGTGTGGCGGTGAATATCGGTACATCTATGCCGTTGCGCATGTAGGACAGTTCGTCATCGTGCGCGATGACTGAAATATCTCGTCCCATTTTCAGGCCGCGATTTTCCAGGGCCCTCCGGACACCAACGGCTGAGATGATTGACGAGGCCAGAATGGCCGTCGGCGGATCGTTCAGATCCAGCATGTCGCAGGCGGTTTGATGCCCGTAAATTTCTGTCATCTCGGCGCTGCGCAACAGATCCGGCGCAATCTCAATTCCTGAGTGTTTTAATGCTGAGACGTATCCATTCCGACGGCGCTGAGCAAAGTCCATCTCTTCCAGCCCGTTGATCAGTGCAATGCGCCGGTGGCCGAGATCAATTAAAAATTGTGTTGCCCTCTCGAATGAGCGCTGATTGTTCACGTCGATCCAGTCGTAAGGAACGTCGGCACCCGTAGAACGACCATGTACAATGAACGGCACCCCCATTTGCGACAGGACGGATATCCGCGGCTCGTTGACTTTGGGGCCCTGAAGCACGACGCCGTCCACGACCCCTCGGTTGAACAGGCTTCGATAGGAGTCTTCGACTGAGGTGTCAGGCGCGTGCGTGAACATCATATCATAGTTATTCTGTGCGTAAGTGCGCGCAGCACCTGCAACAAAATCACCAAATATCGGGTTGACCATCTCGTGCTGAGAAGAGAACGGGATCACGTGCCCAATTACCATGGATCGCCCTGTCGCCAGTCCTTTGGCGCGGCTATTTGGGCGGTATCCGTGTTTTGTAGCGGCAGCCTGAACCCGGATACGCGTTTCCTCATTCACTTCGGGATAACCGTTCAGCGCTCGGCTGACGGTTGTCTGTGAAAGACCAAGAATCTCTGAGAGTTTCTTTAGGTTCATAGTATTCAAAGCGCTTTCAAGTTACGGTCCTATTGTTTTGTTTGGAATTTCAGATTCCGTCAACCCGTTTTGATATTTGAATCTAATAACTCATTTTTACAGCAACTATTTGCGAGATGTTGACAGACTCGGAATGTTAGCGGATAAAGTGATCTATCCAAAGCGCTTTGAAAACGAATCTCGTTTGCGCCGTAAAGTCTGGGAGGAAAATTCATGAAACGCTCGCTTTATGCAGGTGCGGCAGTGACCGCTCTGCTGGCAGGGACCGCGTATGCCGAAGACTTGGCCTTCACACCTGGTGAAGGGCCGTTCAACTGGGATAGCTATAATGCCTGGGCTGAAAGTGCGCCTGATCTGAGCGGTCAGACCGTCACTATCGCTGGTCCTTGGTTGACGCCGGAAGATGGTTATTTCAACAACATGACCGCCTATTTCGAGGCGGCGACCGGCGCGGATGTGATCTACACTGGCTCTGACAGTTTCGAGCAGCAGATCGTTATCGATGCCGAAGCGGGTTCCGCCCCGAACATCGCCGTATTCCCTCAGCCCGGACTGGCGGCGATCATGGCCTCCAAAGGGCAACTAACGCCTTTGGGTGAAGACATGGCCAGTTGGGTTGGCGACAACTATGCGGCCGGAAATTCATGGGTTGACCTAGGCACCTATAAAGATGCCGATGGAAATGACCAGATGTACGGCTTCTTCTACAACGTGAACGTCAAGTCTTTGGTTTGGTACAACCCGGAGAACTTCGAGGATGCTGGGTACGAAGTGCCAGCGACCATGGAGGAACTGAAAGCACTGACTGAACAGATCGTCGCTGACGGTGAGACACCTTGGTGCATTGGTCTAGGATCGGGTGCCGCCACGGGCTGGCCAGCGACTGACTGGGTGGAAGATATGATGCTGCGGACGCAGCCGCCTGAAGTTTATGACCAGTGGGTGACAAATGAGATACCGTTTGATGATCCACGCGTGATCGCCGCAATCGAAGAATTCGGCTGGTTTGCACGCGATGACGCGAAGGTTTCTGGTGGGGCAGGAGCCGTGGCCTCGACTGACTTCCGCGACAGTCCCAAAGGCATGTTCTCATCGCCGCCGCAATGCTACATGCACCGTCAGGCCTCGTTCGTTCCGGCCTTTTTCCCCGAAGATGTTGAGTTCGGTCTCGATGCAGACTTCTTCTACATGCCGTCTTTCGCCGACAAAGACTTGGGCAACCCGGTTCTAGGCGGTGGTACGCTGATGGCCGTTAGTAATCCCTCGGATGCGACTAGCGCGTTCATGGAGTTCCTGAAAGAGCCAATCGCGCATGAGGTGATGATGGCGCAAACAGGTTTCCTGACCCCGCATAAAGGCGTGAATACCGAAGCCTACAAGGACGATACTCTGCGTGGTCTGGGTGACATTCTGTTGGGTGCGACGACCTTCCGCTTTGATGGATCTGACCTGATGCCGGGCGCCGTGGGCGCGGGTACATTCTGGACCGGGATGGTCGACTACACCGGAGGTAAATCCGCCGAAGATGTCACCAGCGAAATCCAGTCGTCCTGGGACGCACTCAAGTAAACCACTGAACCTTTGGGCAACCTATCATTCAGGTTGCCCGGAACCCTAGCAAGGGAGAGGACGCCATGAATCCGGCAATTCAGGGCCTGCTAACAATCGTAATCGGTGTGTCGGGATGCGTGGGCTATTTCTATCTGTCCAACCAGTTCTTGGATAAGGTCCTGTTTCCTGCGCGTGGTCCTAATGCGGGGCGTAATATCAACCGCGCGAACATGATCCGGCCCTGGTTGTTCCTGCTTCCCGCGATCCTCGCGCTTGGGGTCTATCTTGCCTATCCGGTATTCGAAACACTGCGCCTTTCGCTGACCGATCGCGTAGCCGGTGGCGGATACGAATGGGCGGGTTTCGATAACTACTCCCAAATGCTCGCCGAGCCCAAATTCTGGGAGGCAATGCGCAACAACATGCTGTGGCTGATTGTTGTGCCTGCGATGTCCACTGCCTTTGGCCTGTTAGTCGCGCAGCTCACGGATCGCATTCGTTGGGGCAATGTCGCTAAGTCGCTGATCTTTATGCCGATGGCGATTTCCTTCGTGGGTGCCTCGGTGATCTGGAAATTGGTCTATGACGCGCGCCCACCCGATCAGGATCAGATCGGCGTTCTGAACGCGATCTATATCTTCTTTGGTGGAACCGAGACGCACACCTGGCTAACGCTTCCATTCTGGAACAATTTTTTCCTGATGATTGTGCTGGTCTGGATTCAAACCGGCTTTGCCATGGTCATCTTGTCTGCTGCCTTGCGCGGGATCCCGGAAGAGACCATCGAGGCCGCCATTTTGGACGGGGCCAACCCGTTTCAGATTTTCTTTAAGATCAAAGTGCCACAGATCAAGACCACGATCATGGTGGTTTGGACCACCATTACAATCGTTGTGCTCAAGGTCTTTGACATCGTCTTTGCCATGACCAATGGCCAGTGGGAGACGCAGGTTCTGGCCAATTACATGTACGACAAGATGTTCCGCGCCAATGACTGGGGCGTGGGGTCGGCATCCGCCATGGTGATCATGTTGCTGGTGACACCGATCCTGATCTGGAACGTGCGCAATGCGCGCAAAGAAATGCAGTAGGAGGTTGGGGATATGAGCGATATTGCAGGAACCCGTCCGGCCCTCAGATGGGTCGTACACGCCTCGGTTGTATTGCTGGTCGTACTTTGGGTATTCCCTACGCTGGGTTTGTTGATTTCGTCCTTCAGAACAGGGGATCAAATTGCCAGTAGTGGTTGGTGGCGGGCACTGTTCCCGTCTGAACAAAACCTGACTCTGCGTGCTGCTGCACCTGAAACGCAAGTTTTGCAGGATGGTCTCTATGTGATCGAAGGCAATATCTTCGATGGTGAACGGGCCTCGGACATATCGCGATGGGGTGTGAATTCGCGCGCGATTGATGCCTTTGCTCCGGGTGAAAAAGCCGAGCTGCGTCGCGGCGGGACGATCACGGTTCAGGCCAATGGCGACTATCGCATGGAAAACACCGAAGAGTTTTCGGGTAAGCGCGGCCCCCGGGTCTTTGTGACCACAACTCTGCCACCAGAATTCACCTTCGAGAACTATGCCCATGTTCTGTTCAACGCAAATAGTTCAGACAGTATGGGCAAGGCCTTCTTTAATACTCTGACGGTGACGATCCCGGCGACGATCATCCCGATCCTTGTTGCGGCTTTTGCGGCCTATGCGCTGGCCTGGATGGATTTCCCTGGGCGGGCGCTTCTGATTGCTGCGGTGGTTGGCCTGTTGGTGGTGCCATTGCAATTGGCACTGATCCCTTTGCTGAAGCTGCATCTCAATATCGGCATAGGCAAAGGATATCTGGGTGTCTGGATGGCCCATACCGGGTTCGGGATGCCGCTGGCGATCTATCTGTTGCGGAACTACATGGCCGGGCTGCCGCGTGATCTGATCGAGAACGCGCGGGTCGATGGTGCGACTGAGTTTCAGATATTCACCAAGCTTATCCTGCCGCTCAGCTTCCCGGCACTGGCATCCTTTGCGATCTTCCAGTTCCTGTGGACATGGAACGATCTGCTGGTTGCCAAAGTGTTCCTGATCGATGCCAGTGGCCAGACCACGGTAATGACCAACCGTATCGTCGAGCTGTTGGGCACGCGGGGTGGTAACTGGGAAATCCTGGCCACGGCGGCGTTTGTCTCAATCGCGGTGCCGTTGGCCGTCTTCTTTGCAATGCAGAAATATCTGGTTCGCGGCTTGCTGGCCGGTTCCGTAAAATAAGGGCGTGTGATGAACGTGCAGACCAACGCGAGAGCATTTGAAGCAACCAAAGCGGCGTCAGACTGGTGGCGGGGCGGGGTGATCTATCAGATCTATCCGCGCAGCTTTCAGGACAGCAATGGCGACGGGATCGGAGACCTCAAGGGCATCACACAGCGGCTTGGCTATATCGCCTCACTGGGGGTTGATGCGATCTGGATATCGCCGTTCTTCAAATCTCCGATGAAGGATTTCGGTTATGACGTCAGCGACTACCGCGATGTCGATCCGATGTTCGGCACCATGGCGGATTTCAAAGAACTTTTGGATCAGGCTCATGCGCATGGGCTGAAGGTGATGATCGACCTCGTGCTTTCGCATACGTCGGATCAGCATCCATGGTTCAGTGAAAGCCGCGCCAGCCGCGAGAACCCGAAATCTGAGTGGTATGTCTGGGCTGATCCCAAACCGGACGGGACACCTCCGAACAACTGGCTTTCGATCTTTGGCGGCTCGGCCTGGCAGTGGGATGCGCGGCGTCTGCAGTATTATCTGCACAACTTCCTCACGTCACAGCCCGATCTGAATTTCCATTGCAAAGATGTTCAGGATGCCCTGCTGGATGTCGCTCGGTTCTGGTTGGATTTGGGAGTCGATGGGTTTCGTCTGGACACGATCAACTTCTATTTCCACGATGCGCAGCTGCGCGACAATCCCGGCCTGCCGATGGATCAACGCAACGCGTCAATTGCCCCGATGGTGAACCCGTATAACCATCAGGACCACCTCTATTCCAAAAGCCAGCCCGAGAATATCGCCTTCCTAGAACGGCTGCGCGCCCTGACCGACGAATATGAAGGCCGCGCCTGTCTGGGTGAGGTCGGTGACGCACAGCGCGGGTTGGAGATCATGGGGGAATACACCAGTGGTGATAAGCGGATGCACATGTGCTATGCCTTCGAATTCCTTGAAAGGCGGGCTTTGACGGCAGCTTACGCAAAGCAGGTTTTTGACCAGCTTGAGGACAAGGCGGGTGATGCATGGCCCTGTTGGGCCTTCTCGAACCACGACGTGCAACGCCATGCTTCGCGTTGGGGTTTGGACGATTCAGCTGTCCGGCAGCACGCTGTTCTCATGATGTGCCTGCGTGGCTCGGCCTGCCTGTATCAGGGAGAGGAACTGGGTCTGCCCGAGGCGGATGTTGCGTTCGAGGATTTGCAAGACCCCTATGGCATCGAATTCTGGCCTGAATTCAAAGGCCGTGACGGATGTCGCACACCAATGGTCTGGGCCGCGCAGGACGAACAATCCGGGTTCAGCGCGGGTCGCCCCTGGTTGCCGGTCAGTGCCACTCAAGCTGAGCGGGCAGTGGACCGGTTGGAACAAGACCCGGCGTCGATGCTGCACCACTACCGCCATGCGATTGCTTTGCGCCATGCGCACTCGGCACTGATGTCCGGCAAGCAGACAGGGATGTCACAAATCGGTTCGGTCTTGACCTTCACCCGCGAGGATGAAGCAGAGCAGGTTTTCTGCGCCTTCAATCTGGGTGACGATCCGGTGGACGTGACACTGCCAGAAGGCGACTGGAAAGTAATCGGGGAGATGTTGGGTGGCGTTCGCGGGGAAGGTACGTTGATGCTGAACGCCGCTCAATTCTGTCTATTGGCTCGGGAAAAGAGGTAAACCATGTCGGAACTCAAGCTTACAGATGTGGCCAAATCCTATGGGCCGGTCGATGTTCTGAAACATATCGATCTCGAGATCGAGCAAGGCGAATTGATTGTCTTCGTCGGCCCATCAGGTTGCGGCAAGTCTACTCTGCTGCGGATGATCGCGGGCCTTGAAAAGATCACGGGCGGAACGCTTGAGATCGAAGGGCAGGTGGTCAATGACGTACCACCCGCACAGCGAGGCATCGCGATGGTGTTCCAGTCCTATGCGCTTTATCCGCATATGACGGTGCGCGAGAACATGGCCTTCGCGCTCAAGATCGCCAAGTTGCCCAGTGCCGAGGTTGATGCCGCAGTAGAACGTGCGGCGCAGATCTTGCAGCTTGAGCCCTTGCTAGATCGCCTGCCCAAGGCGTTGTCCGGCGGTCAGCGCCAACGCGTAGCTATCGGTCGTGCCATTGTTCGCGATCCGAAGGTCTATCTGTTCGACGAGCCGCTTTCGAACTTGGATGCCGCCCTGCGCGTAGCGACGCGGATCGAGATCGCTCGTCTGAAAGAAGCGATGCCTGACAGCACGATGATCTACGTCACCCACGATCAGGTTGAGGCGATGACGCTCGCCAGCCGCATCGTCGTTCTGGCCAACAAAGGAATTGCGCAGGTTGGTACTCCGCTGGAATTGTATGAGACGCCTGACAATGAATTCGTCGCGCAGTTCATTGGCTCGCCCGCAATGAACCTGTTGCCGGGTACTATCACCTCGACCGGAGAGACGACGACGGTAACACTGGACGACGGCGGTGTTGCGGTCTCATCCATCCCGACAGAGGCAGCGGATGAAGGCAAACAGGTCAATATCGGCGTTCGGCCCGAAGATCTGGAGATGACTGAGACCGGCGCGATCTACTCAGGTGTTGTGGATTTCACTGAAGCTCTGGGTGAGGTTACATTGCTTTACTTTGCAGCGCCCGAGGGGCGAGAGGCAGTTATCGCTAAACTGCCGGGAGTTCAGCGCAATCTGCGAGGGCAAAGCGTATCCGTCACTGCCCCCCCGGAAAAGGTGCACCTGTTCCACAACGGACAATCGATGCGTCGCTAACTGCACACGGTCGAAGGGGGCTTGGCTCAGTCAGGTAAGATCCAATTCGCTCAGGAGTCGTAAGTTTTCCCGACTTGGTAGGTGCCAATTTTTTGCTGGATTCTTAGATTACAGGTAATGCTATCATACATGCGGCCTGGAGGCTCAGGAATCAATAGTTAGGGCGGGAAGCGATGCTGTTCTGCGAACTGTTAATATGATGACAAGGCGCAAAAAGCAGACATTTCAAATTCTAGCTAGCGCCAATTGCGGACATTGAGCACGGAATCCAATTGCTACAGTGGCATCCCGTCCGAGGGACTTTCGCAACAGTGTTACATGCTTTTTATAGGTCGCGGATCCTGCCGAGCCACTTTTTTGTCGCTTCAAGCCCTTCGCGCAAGATAGAAAACATCTGCAAAATTTCACTTTCGCTAATGATAAGAGGCGGTGAAAGAACTCACATGTTGATTACAGGTCGAACTAGTAACCCGCGCTTCTGGCATTCGATATCGATCTGACCACCAATTTCGTAGTCGCTTCCCAAATCGCTCTGGGGATCACCATCAACCGAGCATTGAACGCACCCCATCAGCCCCATCCCACGCACATCGGCAACGATGTCTACCTGACGCAACTGTTTTAGTTGATCCTGGAAAATCGGAGCGACCTTTCGAACATGTTCGAGAAGCTTCTCGTGTTCAAAAATCTCCATGCTTTTCAATCCGGCGGCCGCGCTAACCGGGTGACCAGAATAGGTGTAACTGATGCTACGTAACTTGCTCCTGACAATTGTCGTAATTGCCTCTCTCTCGGCAACTCCTGTCGCGTCTGAGGAAATTGAAGTCGATCTGGAACTGGCCCTTCTTGTCGATGTTTCAAGGTCGATGACTGAGCGAGAACTCGAGATTCAGCGGCAGGGTTACGCCGCAGCCTTGATGTCGGATGAAGTTTTCGCCGCTGTTCAGTCGGGCCCTTTGTAACGGGTAGCTATGACATACGTCGAGTAGGCGGGAACACAAGACGTTATTGTTGACTGGATGCTGTTAGAAACGCGCGCTGATCTGAATGAGTTTGCGGGTGTTCTGACCACGCGTTTCGATCCCGCCTTGCGCCGCACTTCAATCTCTGAGGCCCTGATCTTCGGGGTAAGGAGGATCGAAGGGAACGAATTCGAAGGTCTGCGTAAAGTTATCGACGTATCTGGCGACGGGCCTAACAATCAGGGTCGCCCGGTTTTGCAAGCCCGTGAGGCAGTATTGTCGAAGTCGATCACCATAAATGGGTTACCGCTGATGACCCGTGAAGGTATGGGGAGCCAGTGGCACCTCGACGATCTTGATGTCTACTACCAGAACTGTGTGACGGGCGGACCTGGTTCATTCGTAATCCCGGTGCTTGACTGGCAAGGCTTTGCGGAGACCGTACGACGAAAATTGGTTCTGGAAATTGGGTCAGCGCCAGCAATAGGAGAGGCTATGAAGGCGCAATACATCGCACCCTCAGACTATGACTGCCTGATTGGCGAGAAGATCTGGGAACGGAACCAACAAATCTGGAGCGAACCCTAGAAGCGGCCTTTGCATCAACCGCCCGAGGCTCGATATAAAAAGTCAGCAGCAATTTTCTGAGGAAAACTAGTGTTTTAAGCTTTCAATAGAAATGCACAGATGGTGGTAAATCTTCGACACAGTGTGAGTAGACAAACTTATTGACATCGATTTGCAAGAACCGAGTGAAATTAGCACGCTTATGGGTAATTCGCAAAAGATTATTTTGGCTGTGCAGCCAGTCTCGAGCAGAAATCCCTGTTTACAGGGTATTTACAGGGGAATTTCATGATTTCGGCCTGATTTGAGCCGGTTTCGTAGCTTTGAGCCCTGGTAAAGGACGTTAATTCAAAGCGTTACAGCTGATTTCCGTGTTCTTGTAGAACAGGGAAATCCATTCCCCTGATCAGGGAATTTTGCCTCAAGAAAATGGGGAAACCTCCTCGCCTTCAGGGATCTTCCCGGGACAGGTTTTTCACGACGACAAAGGCTGTCTGGAATCTTGCTCTTCGAAACAACCGATTCAGCCAAATCTTGGGTGTTGCAGAAGTAAAATGTTCATGTTGTGTTCTCCCTGGGTGTTTCCAACCTGCAGAAGGGACGACTGCGCGCGCACGGCCGTCCTTTTTGCTTTTCTGGCGGGTGCTCCGCTAGGCGGCCGGCGTGTCTGGTCGTGTGAATAACTGTACAGGAATAGAGGTAGAAAGAAGATGGTAAGAGACAAAATAGAGCAAATCGCGATCTGCGAACTCAATCCCTGGGCCCGTAATGCCCGAACACACTCGAAGAAGCAGGTTGGTCAGATTGCTGACAGTATTGAGAGGTTTGGGTTCACCAACCCAGTGCTGATCGATGAACACAGAGTGATCTTGGCCGGGCATGGTCGTGTTGAGGCCGCCAAGAAGTTGGGTCTTCGCGAGATTCCGTGTTAGCGGCTTGATCACATGACGGATCAGGAAAAACGCGCCTATGATCCGGGTGGCCGGACGCTGAAGATCAATAAGTGTGAGGCCGGGACGATCCGAACGCTCTACGCGCTTTACGAGCAGTACGGTTTCATCCGGGCGGTGAAAGAGAAGGGCGATGCGCTTGGGTTGCGCACCCGGCGCAGAACCCTGTCTTCTGGTGAGATCCGTGGTGGCGGCGCCTTCGACCGCGGGCATATCCATCACATCCTGACGAACCCGGTCTATGCAGGGCGCATCCGGCACAAAGATCAAGTGCATGAGTGTCAGCATGACGCGATCATTGCCCCCGACCGATGGGACGCGGTTCAGCTTAGGTTGCAAGGGATGGCTTCCCGAATACGCTTGAGAAAGGCGCCGCGCCGCGTGTCGCTGCTCTGTGGGAAGATCTTCGATGAAACCGGAGACCGTCTGACGCCCTCGCATTCACGAACAAAAAGGGTACCCGTATGCGCTATAATGTCTCGCACCGGTTGATCGCGCGCAGCGGGGAGGAGAACCTTGATGGACGGCGCCTGCCGGCGGATCATCTCGAGGCCCAAGTCGGCAATCTTGCGCGCAACCATCTCACCAGCCCGACATTTGCAGGGCGCCTCTGCCCGCAGTGCGACGCCGGTAAGGTCGCCCGGGTTCTCAACAAGCTGACGGACCTGGCCCCAGAGCCGGATCGCAAAAAGATCTTGCCGCTCGTGGGACGGATCGACATTGCACCCGGCAAAGTCATGCTCAAGCTCGATCCCAAAGCCGTCGCGGTTGCTCTGGATATCGACATCGATGCAATGGACGCAATTGCGCTCCAGCTCGAAGCGCCTTTCCAGCTACGGAAGCGTGGCGTTGAGACGAAATTTATTCTGGCCGAAACTCCAGCTGGGAAAGACGAGGCTTTGATACGGAACATTGCGCTCGCACATCACTGGCTGGAGCGGATCAAGGCGGGCGAGACCTTTGGTGATATCGCTAGAAACGACGGCATCTCCAAACGACGCGTCCAGCATATGATTGATCTTGCCTTCCTCGCGCCAGATATCATTCACGACGTTCTGACGGACAATCAGCCCCTCGGCTTTACGTCCGACTGGTGCAAGTCGCGAACCCTGCCATCAGACTGGCAGGACCAGCGCGCGCTTCTCGCGACTCTTTGATCCACCAAACCGACACCTGCTACCGTGAAAACGCCGAGCGCAGACTTTCAGAGATTTGCGGCCGTGTACCGGCATGGTCCACGGTCTTCGCGATTGCGCCGAGCCGCCAACCCGCGGATAACGCGCGACTATTCAGAGCACACCTTGCACGGTCTGGATATGGACGAGTGGGTGGCTGGGGTGGTAGGATTCGAACCTACGATACACGGTACCAAAAACCGCTGCCTTACCACTTGGCTACACCCCAACGGTGAGCGGCTATCTACGACTGTTGCTTTCGGGGTTCAAGGGCTTTTTTGGACAAATATCATTTCGATCTGAAGATTTTTCTGACAGCGGTTTGGTGATGTCTACCGCTCTTTGGAAACTGCTCGAAGTATTGAAAGATGGTGAATTCCAAGGATTGGTTCAGGTGAGCGTTTCTTGGAATTCTTGGCAAAGGTGCAGCTTTTGGTTTATGCATATGAACTTCAACCTGCGACTGAGTTTCAATTGCATGATGCGCCTATTAACCTGTTGAAATATAGTATTAAAATAGAGTTTTACGATTGAAACTTCCCGATCACTCACCTAGGTGATTATTGTCCGCTATCCAAAAAAGGAGCATATTATGAAGCTGAACTCGCAAGTTGCAGAGGCATTGAACAATCAAATAAATAATGAGCTTCATGCTTCGTATACCTATCTGGCGATGTCGGCCTATTTCGAGGCGCAGGACCTGCCAGGTTTCGCCAGTTGGTTCCGGGGGCATTCCGCAGAAGAAGATACTCATGCAATGCGTATTTTCGACTTTATCGCCAAGCGGTGTGGCCGGATCAACCTGGAGGGGATCGCCAAGCCGCAAACGGAATATGAATCGCCTGTTGATGTGCTCGAACAGGCTCTGGCGCAGGAACAGACAGTAACCGGGCAGATCAATGCGTTGTTCGAGCTGGCGCACGAGGTCAAGGAATACAGTACGCAGAATATGCTGAACTGGTTTTTGGCAGAGCAGATCGAGGAAGAGGATTTGTTCATTTCGATATTGGATAAGGCCAAGGCGGCCAACGGAGATCGCTGGAATCTATTGCTGCTGGATCAGGAACTGGCCAAGCGCGGCAGCGGGCAAGCCGAGGGTTAACCAACGCAGAACTCAGGATAAGGGGTGGTTATTCCCGAATTTCAGAGGGATCGACCCCCCAAAGATTGTTCTTGAGGGTCCAGCCACGATAGCCTCCGGCCGAAATGCGGCACCAATCCGGTGTACATTGCTCTAGTCGGGCGACAACCCCGGTTTCGAAATGCGCGTTCACCTGCGAATTTTGGTCGGGCAGGGTGTAAACCGGCAGCAAGTCGGATTCTATGAGAACAGTCCGCACGCCTGAAAGCAGAGCGTAGTGAACCCAACCCCCTGCGCCGTCGTGGTCCTGCACTTTGCGCCAGTTTCCGTATTCAGCCGTGATCTGCAGCGGCATGCCGCGTCGCTTGAACACCCAGTCGATTCGGTGGGTCAGAGATGGGCCGCGGCGCACATTACCCTCGGCCGCTTTCATTGAGACATATCGGGGTAGAGGCAGATTCGTGACTTGGCCACGTTTTTCCTGCGCAGACGCGGCCACAGCGCCAAACGCGAGAAGAAACACCGAGATCAACGCCACAAAATGGCGATTCACTGAAAAACTAGCACTCACTGCCTGTCTGCTCTTATGCCTGTCGATCGTGCGTAAAAAAAGGTTGAGACGATGCCCAAGGGGTTCTTGTGCCCCGTGTAATCCTGCGCCACGATGCCATGGCGCGCGGCTGTTTGCAAAGCGGTAGGAGGGCTAAGGTGCCAAGAGAACGTCTGAGTGTTGTCGTTACGCGACGGTTACCCGAAGCGGTGGAAACCCGGTTGAGCGAGCTTTTCGATGTAAAGCTGCGGGACAACGATGATCCCATGACACGCGAAGAACTGACTGCCGCAGTGAAAGAAGCAGATGTGCTTGTCCCAACCATCACCGATTCCATTGATGGCGGTATTTTGGGGCAGGCAGGCGAGAATTTGCGCTTGATTGCGAACTACGGTGCGGGTGTCGACAATATAGATGTGGCGACAGCGCGGCAGCGGGGCATTCTTGTTTCGAATACTCCAGGCGTTCTGACCGACGATACCGCAGATATGACGATGGCACTGATCCTGGCGGTGACCCGGCGTATCCCTGAGGGGCTGGGCGTCATGCAAAAAGGCGATTGGGCCGGGTGGGCTCCGACTGCCTTGCTGGGTGGCAGAGTTGGTGGACGCCGGTTGGGTATTCTTGGCATGGGCCGGATCGGGCAGGCGGTTGCCCGCCGTGCCAGTGCCTTTGGAATGCAGGTGCACTATCACAATCGCCGCCGCCTGCGCCCAGAAATTGAACAAGAGTTGGAAGCGACCTACTGGGAAAGCCTTGACCAGATGGTTGCACGAATGGATGTCATTTCGATCAATTGCCCGTCGACGCCGTCGACATTTCACTTGATGAATGCGCGGCGATTGAAGCTGATGAAACCCTCGGCTGTGATCGTGAATACTTCACGTGGTGAAGTCGTAGACGAAAACGCGTTGACCCGGATGATCCGTGCGGGAGAAATTGCTGGCGCGGGCTTGGATGTTTATGAGCAGGGCACAGACGTAAATCCTCGCCTTCGGCAACTGCCAAATGTAGTCTTGTTGCCTCATATGGGCTCGGCCACGCTCGAAGGTCGGATCGAGATGGGTGAGAAGGTCATCATCAACATCAAGACATTCGAGGACGGCCATCGGCCACCTGATCAGGTTGTACCTGCAATGCTATAGGCCGCAGCCTGAAGGAAAGGGAACGCAATGGTGCAGGCAGCCGCTTTGCCGCGAAATGAAGCCGGAATAGAAACCGCTGTCGGAGTTCTGAAACAAAGATTCGGAGACCGGCTGCAAACCGGTGCCGCGATCCGTGAGCAGCACGGGCACACTACGACCTGGATCGCGAACCAGAGCCCTGATGCGGTGGTCTTTCCGCACTCTACCGAAGAAGTTGCGAATATCGTTAAGGTCTGTGCCGCGCATAAAGTGCCGGTAATCCCTTTCGGTACAGGCACTTCGCTTGAGGGGCATGTGAACGCGCCTGCCGGTGGGATTTCCGTCGATCTGAGCCAGATGGACAAGATACTAGCCGTCAACGTCGGTGATCTGGATTGCGTGGTACAGCCGGGTGTCACCCGCGCCGATCTGAATACCCATCTGCGGGATCAGGGGCTGTTCTTCCCCATTGATCCGGGCGCGAATGCGTCTCTGGGTGGCATGGCCGCGACGCGTGCGTCTGGCACCAACGCAGTGCGTTATGGGACAATGAAAGACAACGTGCTTAGCCTTGAGGCCGTGATGCCTGACGGGCAAGTGATCCGCACTGGACATCGGGCCCGCAAGTCCTCGGCCGGGTTTGATTTGACGCGTCTGTTGATTGGTGCCGAGGGGACGTTGGGCATTATCACCGAGATAACCTTACGTCTGCATGGTATACCCGAGGCCATCAGTTCTGCGCGTTGTTCATTTCCAACAGTGGATGCGGCATGCCAAGCTGTGATGCTGACCATTCAATATGGCATCCCTGTTGCCCGGATCGAACTGCTGGATCAGATGTCTGTCAAAGCGGCAAACGCCTATTCAGGACTTGATCTGCCTGAAACGCCGCTGTTGTTGTTGGAGTTTCACGGTTCCGACAGCGGAGCGGCTGAGCAGGCCGAGTCCTTTGGGCAAATCGCGGAAGAATTCGGTGGCAGCGATATCACCACCACCTCGACAACCGAAGAGCGCAACAAGCTGTGGCAAGCCCGGCACGACATGTACTGGGCCAGCCTGCAATTGCGACCGGGCGCGCAGGGGATTTCAACGGATGTTTGCGTTCCGATCTCGCGTCTGGCCGATTGTGTGACAGCCGCACAGGAAAAAGCAGCCGAGTTGGGACTGCTGGCCCCGATTGTGGGTCATGTCGGAGACGGAAACTTCCATACTCTGTTGTTGATCGATATGGACAACCCGGCTGAAGTCGCGAGCGCTGAGGATTTCGTTGGATGGCTGAACGATATGGCTATTTCGATGGAAGGCACCTGCACTGGGGAGCACGGAATAGGGCAAGGAAAACGCCCTTATCTGGTGAAAGAACTGGGTGCAGCGACGGCCTATATGGCGGCGATAAAATCGGCGCTGGATCCTGATAACATCATGAATCCGGGGAAGATTCTTTAGTATATAAGCTGTATGTCGATGGACAGATAATTCCAAGGATCGGTCATATCCACGCCCAAATTTCATAGGATTGAATCTCTTCAGAGCACTAATTGATTCTGAGGTTGATTTATGGGCGCCTTGCGGTTCATTGGATTTTTGCTGATCGCGGCGGTTGTTGTCGCGGGTCTTGACTATTACCAGCAGGATAAAAAGCACGACGATACATTGTCCTTTGCAGGTTATGTCGAAACGATCAATGATCGTTTCGGCTTGTATAAGGCCGAGCAGGCCGCCAAGCAGGCCGAACGTGAGCGCAAGAAAAGCTGGGATGCGGGCGCAAAATCCTTTTTGCCATCTCCCCCCGAGGGTTGGGGGCGCCATGATCTGACAGATGCCGATAGCAAGCCGGTTCAGGCGGTTCTGTCGGGGTATGAAATCTCGCCCATGATCAGCTCTATTTCCGGTCAGGCTGAATTACAGCGCCTCACAAATGAGGGGCGCGAGGGTCTGATACGTAAGCTGGCAGAGTCGGGTTATGTTTATGAAAAAGATGGTGAAATCGTCTGGTTCGACATCACATTGAAGCCTAAGAAAGCACGCAATACTCTGGTTGGTCTAGCACTGGGGCGACAGGCCGACTTTATGAACGCGATGCAGTTTTCTAACGGATATGCTGTCATTGATGGAGTGGCGTTTGCGGAAGTGACCGAGGGTCTTTCTGGCGATGTTCAAGAAAGCGACATCCGTAAGATCAAAGGTCGCATCGGATTTGATGAAGAGGTAGTGCTGCGTCTGCACACCAATGCAAGCGATGCCACGATCCGGCAGTTTTTGAATTCAGTCGATTTGCCCGGGCTGAATGCACTATTGGAATTTCCCTCGGTTGCGACAGGGCAGGGTATTTATGTTCCACTGGAGGATCAGCCTGAAATGGCAGGAAAAATGCTGAACCTCTATGGCAAAATGGTGGCTATGCAGGACAAGGTGACACAGCAGAAACTCGAGAACATGGACATCGGAGCTGTGATGTTGAACACGCTCACAGAGACGGATTTCAACGCAGAAGGCCTGGCCGATATCACTGGCGGCAAAGTCTTTGAAAACCAGGACAATTTGCAGATGGCTTATGGAAAGGCGCTTGAGTTGATTTTGCATTCGGATCAACGTCAAGCCGACGCCAACTCGACTGACACGGGTGGCGGTTTTATCAATGGATTGCTACAGAAGATCCCCGGTTTTGGGGCATTTGGCGGCGGCGCCGTCGCTACTGCAGCAAACGCAGGACGCTCAGACGTCCGTGTTCGAAAGGGAAACGAAGGATCTTCCTGCGCAATGAGTGGAAGCTCTAAACGCTGCACCTTCGGTAAAAACTGATCGGATTGTCACGCCCGAATAACGAACCTGCATCAATTGCGGGTCGTTTTTCTATTATCACTGGTCGGATGAATGTCGCGCCGGGCGCCACAAATGCGCCATATGGTGTCAACAGATTCCAAGGGGAGACACCCGGCTATGAAAACCCAAGTCAAAGCACTGGTTGTCGGCGGCGGCGCCGTCGGAACCTCGATTGCCTATCACCTGGCCAAGGCAGGCTGGGATGATGTGATGCTGATCGAGCGGGACGAACTGACATCCGGTTCCACCTGGCACGCAGCGGGCCTGTTGCCGTTGTTCAACATGTCCTATGCGACGACCCACATCCACAAATACTCGGTCGATTTCTACAAGACGCTTGAGGAAGAAACCGGGCTAAATGCCGGTTTCGCTGTGGTGGGCAACCTGCGCATGGCACAGACGCAAGAGCGTATGGACGAATACATGCTCTATGCGTCCACAGCCGAGACCTGTGATGTTGCCTACGAATGGCTTACCCCTGACCAAATCAAAGAGCGCTGGCCGCTGATCGAAACCTCGGACCTGAAGGGTGCAATTTATCACACCGAGGACGGCTATATTAACCCTGCCGACGTAACGCAGGCGATGGCCAAGGGTGCTCGTCAACGCGGCGTCGACATTGTTCGCAAGATGCAGGCCGATGCGTTCCATTGGAACGGCACCCACTGGGAAGTCACCTGCACCAAGATGGTCGAGAAGGGCGGCAACCTCGTTCCTTCAGATGAGCAGGTTGTGATCACTGCCGAGCATGTGGTGACCGCATCAGGCAACCACGCGCAGCGCACTGCCAAGATGTTGGGCATCAAGATGCCTGCCATCCCGGTCGAGCATACCTTCATCGTCATGGACAAAGACCCCGAACTGGTCAAATGGCGCGAAGCGGGCAACCCCGAACACCCTGTTGTCCGCGATGCCGACAACGAATCCTACGCACGCGAAGAACGTGGCGGCTGGATACTGGGTATCTACGAACATGGCGCTCCTGCGCAGTTCGAACATGGCGTGCCGGACAGCTTTCGCGCTGACCTGTTCCCGCTGGATCTGGACCGGATTGCCGATCAGTACATGGCGATGGCAGAGCGTGTTCCCTCCTGCGCCGAATCCGGTTTGAAAGACGATTTCAATGGCCCAATCTGCTACACCCCTGACGGCAACCCGCTGGTTGGTCCGGCTCCGGGTCTGCGCAACATGTGGCTGGCCGAGGGGTTCTCGTTCGGCATCACCGCTGCAGGCGGCACCGGCTATTATCTGGCACAGATGATGGTCGATGGCGAAGCCGAGATCGACATGGCTTCGCTAGACCCCAAGCGTTACTCGTCCAACTGGATGACCACCGAATTTGCGGCGCGCAAGAACGAAGAGTGCTATGAGCACGTCTACATCCTGCACCACCCGGATGAAGAGCGTGAAGCCTGCCGTCCACTGCGTACTGTTCCGGCTTATGACCGGCAGAAAGCCCGTGGCGCTCAGTTTGGCTGGGTCAACGGCTGGGAACGTCCGAACTATTTCGGCCCGCTCGACGCGCCAGACAACTTCGACAAGGAAAGCCGCTCGTTCCGTCGTGGTGGCTGGTGGCAGTATGCCGTCGAAGAAGCCAAAGCGATCCGAGAAGGCGTTGGCCTGATCGACGCGTCGGCCTTTACCAAGCATGTCGTCAAGGGCCCCGGTGCGACCCAGTTCCTGGACTGGTTCACCTGCAACAAGCTGCCCAAAGTTGGTCGCATCAACCTGACCTACGCGCTGACTTCGCACGGCACCACCCGCACCGAATACACCATCGTCCGCAACGGCGAGAACAACTACTACATCGTCTCTGCCGGTGCCTGGACCGAGTACGACGCCGACTATCTGCGCAAGGCGGCCGAGGACAAGATGGAGGAGTTCGGTTATATCGAGATCCAGGACGTGACCACCCAGTGGGGCGTATTCGCCATCGCCGGACCCAAGTCGCGTGACGTGCTGAAAGAGGTCATCAAGGACGCCGATCCGGAAATTGCACTGTCCAACAAGCGCTTCCCGTGGTTGTCGGCCCGTCAGATCGAACTGGGCATGTGCCCGGTCAACGCGATCCGCGTGGCCTATACCGGTGAACTGGGTTGGGAACTGCACCACCCGATCGAGATGCAGAATTACCTGTTCGACCTACTGGAAAAAGCCGGTGAGAAGCACTGTATGAAGCTGGTCGGCGCGCGCGCCCAGAACTGGCTGCGTCAGGAGAAATCCTATCGCGCGTTTGGTACAGAACTGGGCCGTGACGCAACCCCTCTGGAAGCTGACCTGCCACGCTTTGTTGATCTGTCGAAAGACTTCTACGGCAAGACCAAGCTGGAAGAGACCGGCGTACGCGTGAAATGCTGCACTCTGCTGATCGACGGGCCGGACGATGCCGATCCATGGGGCCGCGAGGCGCTGTACACGCCGGAAGGCGAGCGCGTCGGTCGTCTGACCTCCGGTGGCTATTCGGTGGCCTTCGAGAAGTCCATCGGCATGGGCTATGTGAAACCCGAACTGGCGGTCGAAGGTACTAAGCTTCAGATCAAAATTCAGGACAAACTGTGGGATGCGGTCGTCACATGCGACAGCCCCTACGATCCGAAGAATGAAACCATCCGTAAGGACGGCTAGTAACTCAGAAAGGCGGCACAAACCTGTACCGCCTTCCCCAAAAAACCCGCCTCCGGTGGGCTTTTATTATGCGTTCAACTCATCAAAGCAGTCTAGGGCTTTCGCCGCATACATCATAGATGGCCCGCCACCCATCTGCACCGCCATCGCCAACACATCCGATACCTCATCGCGAGTGGCGCCTGCTTTGACCAACGCCTCGGTATGCAGGGTGATGCAAGGCTCGCACCGAACGGCGATCGACATGCCTAACGCTATGAATTCCTTGGTTTTGTAGTCCAGGATCCCACCTTCTTTGACCGATTTCCCCAAGGCACCAAAGGCTCGGGCGGTATCGGGAATGGCACCGTTGAGATTGCGAAGGCTTTTGCGGGTCCCGTCCAGTGCTTCGTGCCAGCTCATTACAACATCCTTCTTAAAACATATGATAAATTGCATATGATACATAAGAAGGGGACCGGCTTTGATCCTGATCAGATTGCTGACTTTTGGCCTATGATTGCCAAGTTGTTCGCGGGCATCTGAACGACCTCGACCAGTTCGAGGTCATTTTCAGAGAACAGCGCCACTATCTGGGTGTCATCTTTGTAGCCAATCTCTGGATCTTGATGAACCAACGCGTCGTGAAATCTCTGGTCGCCTTCGCTGGTCAAGCGCCCATCACGTTTGAAAGGGCCATATAGCACCAAACGCCCGCCCAAGTTCAAAACGCGCGCGGCTTCGGCAATCAAGGTTTCAGCCTCGGGTAAGCTGATCAGATGTAAGAGGTTGACCAGCACAACCAAATCTTGCCTTACTATGGTTTTGTGCCAACCTGCCGCGGTTGCATCCAGATGAAGTGCAGGGGAAGTGTTTCTCAGCCCGGTCGAATAGGCGTCAATACTAGCGCGCCGTTCCGAGGTGACTTCGCTGGGTTGCCAATGAAGTCCGGGCAACCGCCGGGCAAAGGCCGATACATGCTGACCTGTGCCACTGGCCAGTTCCAACGCGCGGCCCGATGATGGGGCAACACGCGCAATCAGATCACAAAGCACAGCCGCGTTTCGGCTTGCTGCTGGGGCGACAAGCATGCCGTCATCACCTTCTGTGGCGACGCTTGCATTGGGGGGCAGTTTACGCGCCGTCATCTGCGCAACCTGTCGGGCTTCAGCACTTGCACAGTCGTGGCATTAAGTGATGGTTCAGTACCTGTTACAAGATCTGCCACAAGTTGCGAGGCAGCCGGGGCCGTCTGAAACCCGTATCCGCCCTGCGCGGCAGACCAGATAAAGGTTCGGTCTGTGGGATCTGGCCCAAGAACCAAAGTGCCGTCCGATACAAAGCTGCGCAGCCCGGCCCAGTTTGTTTCAACACGTGTCACCGGTTCTGTCACCATGGCCTCGTACCGTGCCAAACCTTCTGCCAGAACCATGTCGTCGGCATAGGCATCATGGGGTGAGGTCGGATCGGTCTCGCAAGGTGAAACGAGTAACTTTCCGGCATCGGGTTTGGCATACCAGGTTTCAGCGACACCCAGCATCATGGGCCAGTTTTTCACATCATGCCCTCCAGGCGATGGTAGGCGGGCCATGGACCGACGAAATGGAGTAATACCGATTGGCTGGATTTCTGCCATTTGCGCCACTTCGTCCACCCATGCGCCAGCGGCATTTACCAAGTTGCGGGCTTCAAAGGTGTCAGAGGCTTCAACGACCCAGTGACCGGACTTGCGAATGCTGCCGACCTTCTCTCGGGTCAGGACTGATCCACCGTTGCGTCGGATGATCCGTGCATAATCCTGCAACATCCGGTCCGTATCTATGTCAAAGGCAGTATTGCTGATGGCAACATGTCCTACGGTGTCGGCATTCAGGATCGGGATTTGCTTTGTAGCCTCGTCCAGAGAAATTTGCTGAACTCCAAGGTCTTGAGATTCCTTCAGGAACAACTCTTGTTGATCCTTGGCACCCACCAGCATCAATCCACGCGGTGTCAGGTATTCATTGACTTCAAAGAAAGCAGCGCTCTTTTCGTTCAGAGCTTTGACGGAGGGCGGCCCATATCCCTTTTCAAACAGGGCGGCGGACCGACCTGAGGTGTGATAGCCCAACGCATCCTCTGCTTCTAACACCGTGACGGTGCCGTGCTTGGACAGGCGGGCACCCGCGCTTAACCCGGCGATACCGCCGCCGATAATCAGGAAATCAATCATACGTGTTCTTTCGCTTCCGGCCGCGGGTGATCAGTGTGACGCATAATAAACCCGTGACCTATGCTGACCATGGCACGCGTGCCTTCAAACGAAAAGACGCAAGCACCAAGCACAGGAAGCTTGATCGCAAGCGATCAGCCTGCTCTTAGTGCAATCAAAGCAAGATTCGGAGGCGGACGTGAACTCGGCAGACATTCACCCGATGGCAACGGGGCATATACCCTCTTATGTAACGCAGGCGGACGGTAGCGACTACCTCTTTACCTTTATGGTCATTTTCACCGTCGGTTTGGTGGTCCTGATCGGGGTTGCGTATTTTACGCTACATTCGATCCCGGAAAAAATGGCGCATGAGAATAACCATCCACAATTTCAGCTGGTTGGAATACTCGCGCTGTTGGCTTTGTTTACCCACAACGGAATATTCTGGATTGCGGCAATTCTTGTCGCGGGTTTTCAGTTCCCCGATTTTGCTGCTCCGTTGCGGTCGATTGCAGATGCCATCCGATCCCTGGCACCGGGGCAGGATAAAGCCGTGGTGCCTGATCCACCCGAACCGGATATTGAGCCCGAAACCTCAGAACCGGCAGCGCAGGGGCACTGAACCATGATTGAGACGATGCTGTGCGCACTGATCACCGTGCTTCCCGACTATCTGTTCCGCCGCTTTGTTCAGGGCAAACGGATCGGACATGAGATTACTCTGTTCACCATGTGGTATGAACTGCGTTGGGGGTTAACGACCTGCGCTATTCTGGCACTGACGGTGATCACCACTTTGTTTTATTTCCATCCGGCCAGCAAAACGGCAGCCTCGTACTTCCGGACGGTCACGATCCTTCCACAGCTCGGCGGCCGCGTTTCCGAAGTTTATGTGCGCAACAATGAGCAGGTGACAGCAGGGCAGCCGATTTTCCGGATTGAGGATTTCACGCAAACAGCACAGGTTGAAGCTGCTCATGCGCAAATCGCGCAGGTTCAAGCCTCATTAAAAGTGGCGGAAACCGATCTGGCCGAGGCCGAGGCAGGCATAGCGGGTGCACGCGCGGCTTTGGATCAGGCGCTTGAAGATCTCGAGCGGAATACAACATTGCGCGACGAAGGGTCTAGTGCCGTGCGCCTGGCCGAGATCGACCGGCTTGAAAATTTGGTCGCCGAGCGTGAGGCGCAAGTCACGGCTGCCACTTCCAAGCGCGCTGCAGTGGTGCAGCAGATCGAGGAACTGATCCCTGCCCAGCTTGCCAGCGCGAATGCTCAGCTTGACGCGGCATTGACCGAGCTGGACAAGACCATAATCAGCGCAGGTGTCACCGGTCGCATCGAACAATTTGGGCTGCAGGTCGGCGATTACGTGAGCCCGTTATTGCGGCCTGCAGGCATCCTTGTGCCGTCTTCTTCGGGGCACGACCGGTTTCAGGCTGCGTTCAACCAGCTTTCAGCGCAAGTGATCAAACCAGGCATGATCGGTGAAATCGGGTGCATGACAAAACCCTTCACAGTGATCCCCGTCATCGTCGTCGAGGTACAGGATGTGATCCCTTCAGGTCAGATCCGGCCAACCGATGAATTGCGTGACGTCCAGACCAATACCAAGCCAGGCTCGATCCTCGTCTATCTCGAGCCGCTTTATGAAAGCATGGCCGATGATGTGCCGCCGGGAAGCAACTGTCTGGCCAATGTCTACACGGATAACCACGCCAAGCTGGAAGACGAAAACCTTGGGTTCTGGGAAAAGTCTTTCCTGCATGTGGTCGACACCATCGGCGTTGTCCACGCTGCGGGCTTGCGGTTGCGGTTGATCCTGATGCCGGTGAACACTCTGGTTTTGACTGGACACTAAGACCGGCTCCTAATCCATTACTTGGTGTTTGACCCGATCCCTGGCAGCCATGTGTTCAACGTGGTTATGTCGCTGAACTTGCTCAGTCTGTGCTACCATGCCTCAGCATATCCTCAGCTGGCCATGATCGGCTGGGGATTTTTCGGTGCATGGAGGTTACGATGGTTGATACAAATTCTGCATTTGTAGGAGATATCCCGGGAAATTACGATCGAGAGATGGGGCCGGTGATATTCGATCATATGGCCCGCATTATGGCGCAGAAAACAGCGGCCGTTTCGCCCAGACAGGTGTTAGAACTCGCTGCAGGCACGGGGATCGTGACCCAGCATGTGTCTAGTGCGTTGGAAGATGGGCATATTGTGGTCACAGACCTCAACGAACCGATGCTTGATATCGCACGCACTAAGTTCAGCGAGACGGATAACGTGAGTTTTCAAACTGCAGATGCGCAGGAGCTTCCATTCGATGACGCAAGTTTCGACGCGGTCATCTGCCAGTTCGGTCATATGTTCTTCCCGGATCGTGCCAAAGCCTATGCCGAAGCGCTCCGGGTGTTGAAACCGGGTGGCATTTATTTGTTTTCGACTTGGGGCACGAACGCCGAGAACCCATATTCCGAATTGGTCATCGAAACATTATCCGCTGCATTTGATGGTCATCCTCCCGGTTTCATGAAAGTCCCGTTCTCGCTACACGATGCTGCCGCGATTCTGGATGAGGTTGCGCAAGCAGGGTTTGTCGAGCCACGCCACGAATACGTCGAACATGCCTCAACTGTTGCGAGTTTTGATAATTTTGCGTTGGGCCTGATGCTTGGCAGCCCAGCCTATTTTGAGGTTCTCGAACGCGATGGAGACCATGGTGAAATTGCCAGTGATCTCGCACACAATATGCGTGCACGTTTTGGTTCAGAGCCGTCGGCGATACCGCTGAAAGCCCATTTCTTCCAGATGGTGTCCCCTTGAACGGATGACCAAAAAAAGGCCCGCAGGATTCTGCGAGCCTTGATCTTATCTTACTGGGTTAGACTTTACTGCGGAATGTCGCCTTCCAGCCCCTCGATGTAAAAGTTCATCCCGGCCAGCGTGCCGTCATCAGCAACTTCGCCTTCGGCCAGCCAGGCGCTGCCGTCCTGTTTGTTGATCGGGCCGGTGAAGGGGTGATATTCACCTGCCGCCATCGCGGCTTTCAGGGCCAGCGCCTCTTCTTTGACATCAGCCGGTACCGCGTCGGAAATCTCACCGATTGCGACCATTCCTTCCCGGATGCCGTCCCAGGTATTTACACTCTCCCAGGTGCCATCCATGACCGCCTGTGTCCGCGCGATGTAGTAGGGTGCCCAATCATCGATGATCGATGACACACGCGGGAAGGGGGCGTATTCGCTCATGTCAGAGGCCTGACCGAAGGTTACCACATTGCCAGCTTCCTGCGCCGCAGCTTGCGGTGCGGTCGAGTCGGTGTGCTGCAGAATAACGTCTGCGCCCTGTTCGATCAGAACCTTGGCGGCGTCAGCCTCTTTGGCGGGATCAAACCATGTGTAGGCCCAGACGATTTTGAACTCGACATCCGGGTTCACCTTTTTGGCGTGCAAATAGGCCGAATTGATACCACGGATCACTTCGGGGATAGGGTACGACCCGATGTAGCCAATGATGTTGGACTTAGTCATGTTGCCCGCAATGTGCCCTTGCACCGCGCGTCCTTCGTAGAAACGGGCCGAGTAGACCGAAACGTTGTCTGCGGTTTTGTAGCCGGTCGCGTGCTCGAACTTCACATTCGGGAATTTCTTGGCGACATTGATTGTCGGGTCCATGTATCCGAATGAGGTGGTGAAGATAAGGTCAGCACCTTCCAACGCCATCTGAGTCATCACGCGCTCGGCGTCTGGGCCTTCGGGGACCGATTCAACAAACACAGTCTCAACCTTGTCGCCGAACTCTTCCTCGACTGCAAGGCGACCCTTGTTGTGTTCATAGGTCCAGCCACCGTCGCCCACCGGGCCGACATATACGAACCCGACTTTGGTCTTGTCTTGGGCCATGGCACCGGTGGCCAGACCTAGCGCCATGGCGGCGCTTGCCAAAAGTGTAGTGAATTTCATGAGTTACTCCCCAAGTTGGTTTAGTTAGCCCCTAGAGCGAGGCATGGAATGTACGGCCCAGTGAGGCAGGTGCGCTGCTCTTGTCGGCCGAAAGGATCACAAGCACAAGGATCGTGATAATGTAGGGCGACATTGCCAGATACTCGACCGGGATGGCAACGCCCGCCGCCTGTAAATTCAGTTGCAACACAGTGATTCCGCCGAACAAATAGGCACCCAGCAGAACACGCCATGGTTTCCAACTGGCGAACACCACCAGTGCAAGAGCGATCCAACCAACACCGGCGGTCATACCCTCGGTCCACTGAGGGACTCGGATCAGGCTGATATAGGCACCGCCAAGTCCTGCGCAGGCCCCGCCAAACAGGATCGCCATGATGCGGATCTTTATGACTTTGTAGCCAAGTGCGTGGGCGGCGTCAT
The DNA here is from genome assembly GCF_056536485.1 of Ruegeria sp. CL5. Taxonomy (NCBI): domain Bacteria; kingdom Pseudomonadati; phylum Pseudomonadota; class Alphaproteobacteria; order Rhodobacterales; family Roseobacteraceae; genus Ruegeria; species Ruegeria sp. CL5. The sequence continues at coordinate 206,427 of NZ_JBQFPS010000006.1, read as the reverse complement.
GGTTTTCACCCACAGCACGCAGGATAAGTCCAACACGGGTGTATTTGAGCGTGGCCCAGACGGCGGCGATTATCGCGATGCCGACATAGAGGATCGGATCGTGTTGGAACAGGATCGGACCGACGACCGGAATGTCGCTGAGCAGCGGGATATGTATGTCGCCCATGCTGGGGGGTTTGATGCCCACATAGCTCTGCCCCATGAGCGCGCTGAAGCCCAATCCGAACAGGGTCAGGGCAAGACCGCTGGCGACCTGATTGGCCAGCGCAAACTGCGTCAACAGCACGAATAGCAGCGATAGCACCGCGCCTCCGATGGCTGCCGCGATAAAGCCCAGCCAGGGTGAACCGGTTTCAACCGAGATCGCAAAGCCACTGATCGCGCCTACGATCATCATTCCCTCGACGCCGAGGTTCAGAACGCCCGCCTTTTCGACGACCAGTTCACCGATCGCGGCCAGAAGCAGTGGCGTTGCGGCCACCATCAGCGAAGCGACCAAAAGGACGGGGTTAATCTCACCAAGGTCCATTATGCCACCTCGCTACGTGCCGCACGGATGCGGTAATTTGTCAAAAGATCGAATGCCAACAAGAAGAACAGCAGCATTCCCTGAAACACCTGTATCGCGGCGGCAGGCAGGCCTAGTTGAGACTGCGCAATTTCACCACCGATATAGGTCAGCGCCATCAGCCCGCCTGCCAGCAGAATCCCCACCGGATGCAGACGGCCCAGAAAGGCCACGATGATCGCGGTGAAGCCATAGCCGACGTTAAAGTCGATGCTGACCACGCCCGAGGGGCCCGAGACCTCGAACATACCTGCCAGACCGGCAAGTGCACCGGACAGGCCAAGACAGAACAGGATCAAACGTGCTGGGTTCACGCCTGCAAATTTGGCTGCACGAGGCGCCTCACCTGTCAGGCGAATGTGAAAGCCCAGCATGTGCCGGTTCAGCAGAATATATGAGAAGATCACTGCAATAAATGCCGCAACTACACCCCAGTGCATACCTGAACCTGCGATCAGTTCCGCATTGTGCGCACTTTCATAACTTTGCAGGTTGCGCGATCCGGGAAAGCCAAACCCTTCGGGGTTCTTAAGCAGACCCAGCGAAACCGAGGCCAAAAACTGCTCGGCCACATAGACCAGCATCAGAGAGACGAGGATTTCGTTGGTTCCGAACCGAACCTTAAGAAAGGCCGGAATCATTGCCCACAGCCAGCCGCCAAACGCGCCTGCGATCACCATGATGGGAAAGATGAAGAACGCATCCATCGGATAGAATGCCAGTCCAGCACCCGCCCCGAAGATGGCTCCCATGATATATTGACCCTCAGCACCGATATTCCAGATACCTGCGCGAAAACCCAAAGACAGGCCAATCGCAATCAGCACCAAAGGCGCACCTTTGACCAACAGTTGAGGGCGGTAGTAGAATGCGAACTCGCCAAACAGCGGTTCCCAGAAAATTGTTCCGATCGCCTCAACCGGATTTTTGCCCAGTATAGCGAACAGCAATCCGCCAAAAACCATCGTGGCCAACACCGCCACCAAGGGGGTCGCATATGACCAAGCCTTGGATGGCTGAGGTCGTTTCTCCAGCACAATCACCCGATTATCCCCCCGCTTTCTTCATCTTTTTGAAAATATTCTCGTAGAAGGCAGTTCAACACGTCAGACATGCGCCACCTCCATGCCATGTGCTCCGCCCATCATCAGGCCAATCTCATCAACCGTCAGGCCGGTGGTCTCACGCGGCGCACTCAGACGCCCTTCGTTTAATGCGGCAAAGCTGTCCGAGATTTCCATAAGCTCATCAAGGTCTTGGGAAATACAGATCACTGCCGTTCCCTTGGCCGCAAGATCCAAGATCGCCTGTCTGATCGAAGCCGCAGCAGCAGCGTCCACGCCCCAGGTTGGCTGGTTCACCACCAACACATCGGGGTTCTGTAACACCTCGCGCCCGATCACGAATTTCTGCAGGTTCCCACCCGAGAGCGAGCGTGCTGCATTCTCAGGCCCGGGTGTCCGAACGTCGAAAGCGCTGATGATTTTCTCGGCGAACTCTTTGGTTTCATTCCATTTCAGAAAGCCATTGCTTTCCAGCCCTTCGCGGATCGATCCGGTCAGCAGGGCATTTTCAGTCAGACTCATATCAGGGGCAGCTGCGTGGCCCAGCCGTTCTTCGGGGGCGGTCAGCACACCAAGTTTCCGCCGGGCCGTCGGACCGAGCTTGCCAATCGCTTGACCATTGAACTTGATCGCATCTGCAGCGGTTGGAATCTCTCCTGACAGAACACCCAGCAATTCGTCCTGACCGTTTCCGGCAACGCCACCGATGCCCAGAACTTCGCCCTTGCGAACGGTCATGTGAACATTGCGTAACGCCGTGCCAAATTCCGAAGGCGATGGCACTGAAAGGCCACTTACATCCAGTGCGACTTCGCCAAACTCCCGACCGGATCGTTCTGGCGTTTGCAACGTCGAGCCGACCATCATTTCGGCCATGTCACGGGCGGAGGTTTCGGCGGGTACACACTCGCCTACATTCTTGCCCAGACGTAGGATCGTGGCGTGGTCACACAGCGTTCTGATTTCTTCAAGCTTGTGTGAGATATACAGGATCGAGGTGCCTTCGGAGCGTAATTTGTTCAGCGTTTCAAAAAGGATATCGACTTCCTGAGGGGTTAGAACCGATGTTGGTTCATCCATGATCAACAGCTTGGGGTCCTGCAGCAGGCAACGGATGATCTCGACCCGCTGACGCTCTCCCGCAGACAGGTCACCCACTGTGCGATACGGATCCAGCGGCAGGCCATAAGTTTCCGACACTTCGCGGATGCGGGACGCCAGATCACCCATCGCAGGAGGGTTTTCCATACCAAGCGCGATGTTTTCGGCGACGTTCAGGGCATCGAATAATGAAAAGTGCTGGAACACCATCGCGATCCCATCAGAGCGCGCCGCTCGTGGTTCAGGCGGTGCAAAAGTCTGGCCACGCAGTAGCATCGAACCACTGTCGGGCTTCACCAGGCCATAGATCATCTTGACCAGCGTTGATTTGCCCGCGCCGTTCTCGCCCAGCAAGGCGTGAACCTCGCCCTCTCCGATGTCGAAAGACACCTGATCATTGGCCACGACGCCGGGATAGGCTTTGGTCAGCCCTTGAAGACTTAGAAGTGGAGTGGTCACGCGCTCAGGTCCTTCTTCAGTTCATTCTGCCGGGCCGGGCGCAGAAGTTGCGCTGCGACCCCAACGGCGATCATCTGCGGGTGTTTGCCCAGATTGGGGTCGCCAATCGGGCAGGTAATCCGGCCTATTCGTGCGGGCAGATGTCCAAGCGCCGCCAGTCGCGACCGGAATCGCGCCCATTTAGTAGCTGAACCAATCAGCCCGACAAAACGGAAATCGTGCAAAAGCAACCTGTTGCACAGTTCCAGATCCAGATTGTGTGAATAAGTAAGCACCAAATGCTCGGCCTCAGGCGGTGCGTGTCGCACCAGTTCTGCAGGCTTGGCCGCCGGCACGGCAGTCACCCCCGACGGAATGCTGCTGGGAAAACGCTCGGGACCGGTATCAACCCATGTGATTGCAAGATCGGGCAGGGGGGAAAGAACATCCACCAGAGCACGGCCAACATGCCCTGCACCCCAAATCCAGAGGTTGCGGGTGGGTTCGTGGATGGGTTCGATCATCCATCCCTCGATCAGCTGTGGCTCGGGTGCGACGCCTTGAGCGCGAGACCGCGCTAATACGCGTTTAACCGCCATAGGCTGAACCTGAGTATCCAGCGGGTCCTCTTTTTCGCATTCCTGGGTCACAGGTCGTGCGACGACCGTACCTTCAATATGCGTTAAAGAAGCGTTGTCATATATCTCCGAAAGTAGCGAAACTGCTCCGCCGCAGCATTGGCCCAAATCAGGGCCAAGTGCATGCTGGCTCAACCGTGACGGTTTGGATTGGCGACGCGCAGCTTCAGCGGCCTGATATTCCAGCGTGCCGCCGCCGATGGTGCCGCTTTGCCCATCTTTCCATACCAGCATCGAAGCGCCAACTTCGCGCGGTGATGATCCCTTGATCCCGGCAATGACGACCCGAACCACCTTGCCGTGGGTTTTGACCGCCTCCCTCAAAGCCTCCCTGTCAAATCCCATCAGGTATCTCCCTTTACCCTTTGAATTCCACGCCAGACTTCTTCTGCGGTGGCAGGCGCATTCAGCGCGGGATAGCTGGTTCCGCATGCGGCCACCGCGTTCGATAGGGCCAACCAAGCTGATATGCCAAGATTGAAGGGTGGCTCGCCAACCGCTTTCGAACGATAGATCGTGTCCTCACGATTCTCTCCATCCCAAAGCGCGACATTGAAAATATCGGGTCGGTCAGAACAGGCCGGTATCTTGTAGGTGGATGGTGCGTGCGTGCGTAGACTGCCTTTGCCGTCCCAGACCAGTTCTTCTGTCGTCAGCCAGCCCGCGCCCTGAACATAAGCACCCTCGACCTGCCCGATATCCAACGCCGGGTTCAGGGACGCGCCCGCATCATGCAGGATATCGGTGCGCAAGATACGGTTTTCACCGGTCAGTGTATCGACAGCCACCTCAGTGATGGCTGCGCCATAGGCAAAGTAAAAGAAGGGGCGCCCATGGCCTTTGATCCGGTCCCATTCGACCTTCGGAGTTTTATAGAATCCGGTTGCGGACAGGCTGATGCGCCCCTGATATGCCAACGCTGCGGCTTCGGCGAAGCTATAGCTTTCTTCGCCTACTGAAACTTGCCCGTCCGCAAATGTCACGGTCGTGGGGTCGGCCTGATGTCGTTCAGCCAGATAATCCGCCATCCGGTCACGGATGGTGTCGCAGGCTGCTTTGACCGCCATGCCATTCAGATCACTTCCTGACGAGGCCGCGGTGGCGGATGTATTCGGTACTTTGGCCGTATCGGTGGCGGTAATTTTCACCAGCTCAAGTGGTATGCCAAAACGCGACGCTGCAACCTGAGCGACCTTCTGGAACAACCCCTGGCCCATCTCGGTGCCACCGTGGTTCAGGTGGACCGAGCCGTCTTGATAAACATGCACCAGCGCACCGGCTTGGTTCAGGTGGGTCAGTGTAAAGGAAATACCAAACTTCACCGGGGAAAAACCGATCCCCTTCTTTATCACGCTATTCTCGGTATTCCATGCGTCAACCGCCTGCTTGCGGGCGGCATAGTCGCTAGACTTCAGCAAAGCTGTTGTCATGCCATGCAGTTCGCAATCGCTGACTTCCATCCCATAAGGCGTGGTGTTGCCGCCTGCGGGTACCGGGCGAACCGGTGCATCGCCCATCTCAACCGCGCCTCGGCTGGTGAGGTCCTCATGCGGGTCAGGATGGCCCAGAGGTTTCTGAGCAACCGGGGGATCGGCCACCTCATGCGCCGGTTCATAGTAGTTCCGGCGGCGCAGCTCTATTGGGTCCAGCCCCATAACATGCGCCGCGTGGTCCATTACGCGTTCAATCCCAACGATCCCTTGCGGACCACCAAACCCACGATAGGCAGTGGCAGACTGGATGTTGGTCTTCAGCCGATGGCTTTCGATCCGGGCATTTGGCAGCAAATAGGAATTGTCCGCATGCAGCATGGCGCGATCTGCTACCGGAAGAGACAGATCCTGCGCCCAACCGCACAAGGCATAGTGTACAAAGGAAACGCCCTGAATATGTCCGTTTTCATCGAACCCGGCTTTGTACGAAATCCGGAAGCCATGGCGCTTGCCCGTGATCGTCATATCGTCATCACGGTCATAGCGCATCTTGCAGGCCTTGCCAGTCGCACGTGCGGCGATGGCGCAGGCGACGGCCAAAGCGTTGCCCTGGCTCTCCTTGCCGCCAAAACCTCCGCCCATCCGCCGTGTTTCAACCCGGACTGCGTGCATGGGAACACCCAGTGCATCGGCTACCTTGTGCTGTATCTCGGTCGGGTGCTGAGTCGAACTGTGCACCAGCATATCCGCGCCCTCATTGGGCACGGCCAGTGCGGCCTGACTTTCCAGATAGAAATGTTCCTGCCCACCGATCTCAAACGCATCTTCGACGATATGAGCCGCACCTGCGATGGCGGCCTCTGCATCGCCCTTGGCGTAGATACGCGGGCCGTCCTCGAATCGGCTGTCAGCGGCAAGGGCCTCCTCGACTGTCAGAATCGGTGCTTCCTCGGCATAGTCGATCTTGCCCAGCCGGGCCGCTTTTCTGGCAGCCAGATGGCTGGTGGCGACGACCAGAAATACCGGTTGACCGATATAGTGCACCGTTCCATCCGACAAAAGCGGCTCATCATGGATTGATGGGGATACGTCGTTCGCAAAGGGCAGGTCATCAGCGGTGATCACCGTCTCCACACCGTCAGCAGCCCTTACGGCAGACAGATCCATGGCGCTGATTTTACCTTTGGCGATCGGGCTTAGTCCAAACGCAAGATGCAACGATCCCTTTGGTGTCGGGATGTCGTCGACATAGCGCGCTGTGCCGGCCACATGCAGTGGTCCGGTGTCGTGCGGAAGGGATTTGGCGACACTCATGCCGACACCTCCAGTACATTGGACAGTTTGCCCTGATCTTCGTTGTAGTATCTGACAAGCATCGCCTTGGCTGTTTCCAGACGATACGTGGCCGAGGCCCGCATATCGGTCATCGGTGCGTAATCTTCCGCAAAAGCAGGCAATGCGGCGTTAATTGTTTCGCGCGTCCATGGCTGGCCGGTTAGCGCAGCCTCGACTGCCGTTGCACGTTTTGGAGTTCCAGCCATGCCGCCAAAAGCAACGCGAACCTGTTCGACTGTGCCGTTGGTTACGGTGATGTTGAAACACCCGCAAACGGCCGAGATATCCTGATCGAACCGTTTGCTGAGTTTGTAGCACTTCAACCGATCAGCCTGACGCGGGAAGCTGACGGCCTCGACAAACTCGCCCGGCGCGCGATCTTGTTTGCCGTAGTCAATGAAGAACTCTTCCAGAAGGATTGACCGGCGGGCGTCACCCTTGCGCAGGTGCAGTGTTGCTCCCAAAGCAATAAGGGCAGGAGGGTTATCTCCGATGGGCGAGCCATTGGCGATGTTGCCACCAACCGTTGCCGCGTTTCGGACCTGAACGCTGGCATAGCGCCGAACCATTTCTGCATAAGACGGATGCAGATCGGCAAGCGCATCGCCCATGCGGTTCATGTCGACCATTGCGCCAAACCGGATTTCTGCATCGGTGATCGTGATCTCTTTCAGATCTTCACAACGATTAAGAAAGATTACGGGATCAAGGTCGCGCAGCTGCTTCGTGACCCAAAGTCCGACATCCGTTGCCCCGGCAACTAAAGTAGCATTTGGATTTTCAGAGTAAATCTTGGCGAGTTCATCCGACGAACCAGGCAACCTGGCAGGGGTCGACTGGATAGACACCGGCTTATCTTTGACCCACACGGGAACTGGATGTGCTTCGGCGGCCTCAGCCGCCCGGATGATTGGTGCATAGCCCGTGCAGCGACACAGGTTTCCGGCCAGTTGATTGTCGTGATCCGTCGCGCCATTGGTGTGACCTGCCACCATCGACATCACAAAACCAGGCGTACAGAACCCGCATTGCGAGCCATGCAGATCCACCATTGTCTTCTGAACCGGGTGAGCGTCTCCGTCTGGGCCGCTCGCGCCTTCGACAGTGCGCACCGCTTTACCGTGAAGTTGCGGCAGGAACATGATGCAGGAATTTACCGCCTTGGCACCGTCCTCATCGGTCACCATGACAGTGCAGGCTCCGCAATCACCTTCGTTGCAGCCCTCTTTGGTGCCGGTAAGGCCGCGATCCTCGCGCAACCAATCCAGCAAGGTCGCCGTCGGATCGATATCCTCCAGCTCCACTGTCTCTCCGTTCAGAAGAAACGTGATATTCATGAGTGAAACCCGTCGCGTTACCCAGTTGCGCCCTTTGGATGCTCTCCTTCGATGCGACGTAGAAAGAGTGGCGGGCGTGTAGCTTGCCATCTGATGTTAGAAACAGGCTGTGCGATCTGGCAAGAAAAACTGTCTCTGTGATACATCATATGGCGCGAATTGTGGTCAATTGCCGCATCTATCTATCGTTCAGTGCTCTGAAATTAAAGTATTTTCTTGGATCGGGCTTGCGGGAGTTCAGAAGCACCTTCAGAAATATCCGAATAATCCGCGCGATTATTTTGCCGAATCCATGGGGTGGGTTCCTGCTTTTGCATCCCTGTTTGCTGGGATAGCTTGCGGGTATGAGCAGCCATCCCCGATTCATTCACCTCCGCGTTCACACCGAATATTCTCTGCTGGAAGGTGCCGTGCGGCTGAAAAAGCTGCCGGGTCTTTGCGAGAAGATGGAAATGCCCGCCGTTGCGGTGACCGACACCAATTCCATGTTCTCGGCGCTGGAGTTCGCCGTGACCGCCAGCGGGGCGGGCATTCAGCCGATTATGGGCTGTCAAGTTGATCTGACCTACGTACAAGCACTGCCGGGTGAGAAGCCGAAGGCGCCTGCGCCCTTGGTTCTTCTGGCACAATCCGAGGTCGGTTATGAAAACCTGATGAAGCTCAGCTCGTGCCTTTACGTGGACAAGGGCGGGCAGTTGCCGCAGGTTACATTAGACGAATTGTCAAAGCACTCGGACGGCTTGATCTGCTTGACGGGTGGGCCGGATGGGCCGGTTGGGATGTTGCTGCAACAAGGCCAGCGCCCAGCGGCCGAGGCTCTGATGGATCGACTAGCAGGGATGTTCCCAGACAGGCTTTATGTCGAACTTCAGCGTCACCCAGGTGAAGATGGTCAGCCCGAGGCCGAACGCCTGACCGAACGCGGTCATGTCGAGATGGCTTATGCCAAGAACCTGCCGCTGGTCGCCACAAACGATGTCTATTTCCCGACCACGGACATGTACGAGGCGCATGACGCGCTGATCTGCATCGCCGAAGGTGCCTATGTTGACCAGCAGGAAGGCCGCCGCCGCCTGACCGCACAGCACTATTTCAAGTCGCAGCAAGAGATGGTGACCTTGTTTGCCGATCTGCCCGAGGCGATTGAAAACACGATTGAGATCGCCAAGCGCTGCGCGTTTATGGCCTATCGCCGCGATCCGATCCTGCCAAAATTTGCTGATGACGAAGTGGCAGAATTGCGCCGCATTGCGAATGAGGGCTTGCAGAAGCGTCTGGCGGTGATCCCGCATGCGGTGACACCGGAAGAATATCAAGAGCGTCTGAATTTCGAACTCGACATCATCGAAGGAATGGGCTTTCCGGGTTATTTCCTGATCGTTGCTGACTTTATCCAGTGGGCAAAGGATGAAGACATCCCGGTTGGCCCGGGACGTGGCTCGGGTGCGGGCTCGCTGGTGGCCTATGCGCTGACGATTACCGACCTTGACCCACTACGTTATTCGCTGCTGTTCGAACGGTTCCTGAACCCCGAGCGGGTCTCGATGCCAGACTTTGATATCGATTTCTGCATGGACCGCCGCGAAGAGGTGATCCGCTATGTGCAGCAAAAATACGGGCGCGACAAGGTAGGTCAGATTATCACCTTCGGTGCACTCCTGTCGAAAGCTGCCGTGCGTGATATCGGGCGGGTCCTGCAAATGCCCTACGGGCAGGTGGATCGGCTGTCCAAGATGATTCCGGTCGAAGGCGTCAAACCCGTTTCCATTGAGAAGGCGCTGAAGGATGAACCGCGCCTACGGGAAGAGGCACGCAGCGAAGAAGTTGTCGACCGCCTTTTAACTTACGGCCAGCAGGTCGAAGGGTTGCTGCGCAACGCCTCAACCCACGCGGCTGGTGTGGTGATTGGCGACCGTCCGTTGGATGCACTGGTGCCGATCTATCAGGATCCGCGCTCGGACATGCCCGCGACCCAGTTCAACATGAAATGGGTAGAACAGGCCGGGTTAGTAAAATTCGACTTTCTGGGCCTGAAGACTCTGACTGTGATCCAGAATGCTATGGATTTGATCTTCAAGTCTGGGCGGGATTTGCATATCGCGCCCGACGGCACGGAACTCTATGAACCTGCCGAAGGAGCGGTAAACCAGATCAACGCCATCCCGCTGGATGACGAGGTGACATACAAACTCTACTCGGCGGCCAAGACCGTGGCGGTGTTCCAGGTGGAATCCTCGGGCATGATGGATGCGCTCAAGCGTATGAAACCCACCTGCATTGAGGACATCGTGGCCCTTGTGGCGCTCTATCGTCCCGGCCCGATGGAGAACATCCCGACCTATTGCGAGGTCAAGAACGGGCTGCGCAAAATCGAATCCGTGCATCCTCTGATCGACCATATCCTTGAGGAAACCCAAGGCATCATCGTCTATCAGGAGCAGGTGATGCAGATCGCGCAGGTCATGGCAGGGTATAGCCTAGGCGGTGCCGACCTGCTGCGCCGCGCTATGGGCAAGAAGATTAAAGAGGCGATGGATGCCGAACGCCCCAAATTCGAAAAGGGCGCAGGTGAGAATGGCGTGGATGCCAAGAAGGCCTCCGAGGTCTTCGACCTGCTGGAAAAGTTCGCCAACTACGGTTTCAACAAATCCCACGCTGCCGCCTATGCGGTCGTCAGCTACCAGACCGGTTGGCTGAAGGCCAACCATCCGGTCGAGTTCATGGCAGGCGTCATGAACTGCGATATCCATCTGACCGACAAGCTGGCTGTCTATTTTGAAGAGGTCCGAAAGGGGCTGGAACTGCCCTATGTGCCGCCCTGCGTGAACCGATCTCAGGCGACGTTTGACGTGGTGGAAGGGCATCTGGTCTATGCGCTGGGTGCGCTGAAAAACGTGGGTGTTGAGGCGATGAACCTCGTTGTCGATGGGCGCGCGGACAAGCCATTTGTGAACCTCTTCGATTTTGCTCGCCGTGTTGATCTGAAAAAAGTCGGCAAGCGCCCGCTAGAGATGCTGGCGCGTGCCGGTGCGTTCGATGAACTCGACAAGAACCGCCGTCGCGTGTTTGAAAGCCTGGACTCGCTGGTGCAATATTCAGCCGCCATCCACGATCAGAAAAACTCAAACCAGGTGTCGCTGTTTGGTGAGGCAGGAGATGACCTGCCCGAACCTCGGCTGTCACCCACACCAGACTGGCTGCCTGCCGAGAGATTGAGCGAAGAATTCAAGGCCATCGGGTTCTATCTGTCCGGCCATCCGCTGGATGATTATATGCCTGCATTGAAGCGTAAACAGGTGCTGACACTAGATCAGGTGACTGAAAAGGCGCGCTCTGGTCCGTTTATTGCAAAAATGGCTGGTGTCGTCGCCGGACGGCAAGAGCGAAAGTCGGCGCGTGGCAATCGGTTCGCATTTGCTCAGCTCTCTGACCCCACCGGAGCATTCGAGGTCACGCTATTCTCAGAAACACTAGAGAAATCCCGAGAGTTTCTGGAAACCGGCGCTCAGGTCGTATTAACCGCCGAAGCCACGATGGAGGCGGATCAGCTCAAGCTGTTGGGTCGGTCAGTTGGTCCGGTCGACGTGGTGGTCGCCGAGGCTGGGGCCACAGGCCTGCGTGTATTTGTGGAAGATTCAAAGGTTTTGCCAAGCATGGCGAAAGTGTTGGAAGACGCAGATAGCAACGCCAAAAGGGCTGCCAAAGGCCCAGTTTACGTCTGCCTGCTTGATCCCGGTTTGCCGGGTGAGGTCGAATTGGATCTGGGACGAAACTATGCGATCAATCCCCAGATCAAAGGTGCCCTCAAATCGCTTGAGGGAATCTCGGAGATCGAGGAAGTTTGACCACAAACCGAATTGTTGCCTTAAGCGATGTGCCCAGCTAGGCTGACTGAATAACCTTAGGGGTCATTTCACAGGAGGGTTCCGAAATGACGAATTCAGGTATTGATTTCAGATCACTTAGCCTAGCGGTGGCATGTGCTTTGGCGTTGGCCACTGCCGTTCAAGCGGACGACAAGAAGAAAAATACTGTTACTGGCGCTCTGGTTGGTGCAGGCGTCGGTGCTTTAGTTGGAGACGGCAAGGGGGCCGCGGTCGGCGGTGTCGCCGGGGCGATTATCGGACATAACTGGAAGTGATCATGATGCTGAAAAATTCCATCAAATCCACCGCCTGTGCCGCGCTTTTTGTCCTTCCGACATTTGCTGTGGCTGACGATTCTGCAGAGCAATTGGTGCAGGATGCCTTGCCCGTGATGCACTATACATGCGCATCGATCGCTGAAGAGGCTGATGGCGACGAAGAATTTGTCGTGGCCGTTGTTGGAAAGATGACCGCCCTCTCGCTTTACAATCGTCAAATCAATATCGAGGATCATGCAGCCACTGACGAGGAAAAGGCGCAGCTGCGCGAAGCCTTCATCGCAGCTCTGTCCGAGGGCTGTGCCGCAGACAAAAACGCCCTTCTGGGTGGGGTGGTTGATAACGCGGTGAAATCGACGCTGGGGTTGTAAACGAGCGCTTGGTCTTGCGGGCGCTAAAGCCTGCCCACCGGGCATCGCACAAGGCCCCAGCCCTTGTCCATCTGGGCCGCTTTCAGGCCTGAGACGAGACGGTCGGACAAAAAGAAGAGGTTAGGTACTTTCGGATCCAGCCAAATGTCCGGTCCGCCCAAAGCTTCGGGTATGACTACCAGTTTGGATTCCTGATTGCTTCTTGGAAGGTAGGTTCGACCGTAGCGATTGCTAAGTGGTGACCGAACATCCCCTTCCGGGCCCAACACATCGTAGTTGCCCATGGATCGCTTGTTGCACACGTTCAGAAAGTAATACCGCTCGGACGTGGTCAGATGGTTTTCGGTCGAATCCATCAACGTCAGCGGATGAAATACCGTCTCACCCAGATCGAACTGTTCCAGAACGGATTTGGCGGATTGGGAAACCATAGGCTTGCCACCGCCATTGATGAATGGAGCCGTATAATACTCGGCTTTAGAATTGTAATGGTAAACGCTACCAACCTGTTCTTTGGTCAGCAGATCACCGCGTTTCCAGCTTTGAGAGGCTTGGCGGAGAATGCTCTTTGACGATTCGACGTCTTCGGCTGATTGTTTGTTCCGCCAATTATCCGTGTATTCCCTGCGCGATACACCCTCTATGACATTGATATTGTTCACCGTCGTGGCAATCCAAACGCATTGCGCGTTGCTGTCCTCACTCGTCATCAGCTTGCCTTCAGTAATGCGGCGGACGTTCGTCGCCGAACACAACTCCGCCTGAACCTTCCTGCGCCCGTTCGGCTTCGCGCTGCAGTAACATCTCGACACGACGGGTCAGGCGCTCGATCTCGCTCTGTTGGTTAGTGACGACCGAGTTCAGCTCTTCGACCGTGCGGGTCAGATGGGCGATCTGCTCTTCCAGATGCTGCATGGGGCTCTCCTTATAGGCGTCTCTTAGCGACCCTATGACCCCAATGCCAGTGAAACCCCGCCTTGCTCCGATGCGGGCCATGGGATAGACCGCGCGCGGAACACTAAATCCCAAGGATGCCCCACATGGCCAAGCCCAAGAAACAGCCCCGCCCCAAGGCCGTAACGCCGAAAGGGTTTCGTGACTATTTCGGCGAGGAAGTCACGCAGCGCACTGAAATGCTGCGGACGATTGCGGGTGTCTATCATCGTTACGGGTTCGATGCCTTGGAGAGCAGCGCGGTAGAGACCGTCGAAGCGCTGGGCAAGTTTCTTCCGGACGTGGATCGCCCGAACGAGGGCGTGTTTGCATGGCAGGAGTTTGACGAGGGCGGTAACGGCGACTGGATGGCTCTGCGCTATGACCTAACTGCGCCTCTGGCCCGCGTCTATGCGCAGCACCGCAACGATCTGCCGGCGCCTTATCGCCGTTATGCGATGGGTCCGGTCTGGCGGAACGAGAAGCCGGGGCCGGGGCGGTATCGCCAGTTTTATCAATGTGATGCGGATACGGTGGGCACGGCCTCGATGGCTGCGGATGCCGAGATTTGCGCGATGCTGTCGGACACGCTGGAAACCGTCGGCATACCACGTGGTGACTATCTTGTGCGCGTCAATAACCGCAAGGTCCTGAATGGTGTGCTTGAGGCGATGGGGCTGGGCGAAGACTTGGCCGCCCGCGATAATGTTCTGCGCACTATCGATAAGTTCGATAAGGTCGGGGAGGCCGGTGTGCGAGAGCTGCTGACCAAGGGCCGACTGGATACCTCTGGGGCGTTCATTGATGGTGTTGGTCTCAGCAATGATCAGGCCGAACCTGTGATCGCGTTCCTGACCTCGAAAGCTACCGACACCGCTGGTACGCTGGCCAACCTGCGCGCCGCCGTGGGCGACAGCAAGATTGGCGCGGATGGCATTGCTGAGCTGGAACAGATCGGTGCCCTGCTGGATGCGGGTGGGTATGGATCGGACCGGATCGAGATTGATCCTTCGGTTGTCCGTGGCCTCGGCTACTACACTGGGCCGGTTTATGAGGCCGAACTGACCTTCGAGATATTCGACGAGAAAGGCCGCAAGCGGCAATTCGGGTCGGTCTCAGGCGGTGGTCGCTATGACGATCTGGTCAAGCGTTTTACCGGACAGGAAGTGCCTGCGACGGGTATTTCGATCGGTGTTGATCGCTTACTGGCCGCGCTCCGCGAAAAGGGTCGGATCGCAGCGCAAGCCACCGGTCCGGTGGTCGTCACCGTCATGGATCGGGATCGGATGGCCGACTATCAGGCCATGGTAACCGAGCTGCGCAATGCAGGTATCCGGGCGGAGGTGTATCTGGGCAACCCCAAGAACTTTGGCAACCAGCTGAAATACGCAGACAAACGGAACTCTCCGATCGCTGTGATCGAAGGTGGTGAAGAAAAAGACAAGGGAATTGTGCAAATCAAGGACCTGATTCTTGGCGCCAAGATTGCCGAAAGCGCCACGCTTGAGGAATGGAAAGAACGACCCAGCCAGTTTGAAGTGCTGCGCGGAGATCTGATCGCAAAGGTGCGCGAAATTTTGGACAGTCAGGACTGACCCATGCCCAATCGTTCCCAGATACAGGCCCGCGCCGCAATGATGCGCGTCCGGTTCGAGGCCGCGGGTGCGCATGTGGTGGACACACCTTTGTTGCAACCTGCGGGTACGCTGCTGGACCTCTATGGTGAGGATATCCGCGCGCGCGCCTATGTGACCTCGGACGCGCTGCGAGGTGAGCAGATGCTGCGCCCGGACTTCACCTTGCCAGTGGTGCAGATGCACATGTCCGAAGGGGCTGAACCTGCAAGATACACCTATTCCGGCGAAGTGTTCCGTCGTCAGGAACACGATCCGGACCGGGCTAATGAGTATATCCAGGTCGGTTACGAAGTCTTTGATCGCGAAGACCCTGCTGGGGCAGATGCCGAGGTTTTTTCGCTGTTTGCCCTGCAACTACGCGGGCTACCCTTGCGGGCAGCGACCGGTGATATCGGCATTCTGATCGCCGCTGTCGCGGGCCTGAAGACAACTGACCGCCGCAAGGCCGCGCTGATGCGGCATCTCTGGCGGCCTCGCCGGTTCCGCGTTCTGCTGGACCGATACGCCGGGCGCAAAGCGGGCCTTGAGGGTCGCGATGCTCTGCTTGACGCAGCTGACCCATTGGCGATTGACGTGCCCATGATCGGTAAACGCCGCGCGCCGGAAATCCTCGACCGGATTGAAGCCCTACGCGAAGACCGCGCCGCGCCGCCGATCTCGGACAATGAACTGGCCGGTTTGGAGACACTGCTGAATGTGCGCGAAACCATGCCTTTTGCGCTGGAACAATTGCGCGACGTGGCGGTTGACCTGCCGCAGATCACGCCCGCGCTGGATCGTTTGGAAGCGCGTATCGCAGCCCTGCAGGCGCGGGGCGTGGACGTGAATACACTGGATTTTGAGGCGTCTTATGGCAGAACCTCGATGGAGTATTACGACGGTTTTGTATTCGGTTTTTACGCCGAAGGCCGCCCTGATCTGCCACCGGTCGCAACCGGTGGGCGCTATGATGCGCTGACCCGGCAATTGGGAGGTGGGGCCGAAATTCCGGCTATTGGCGGCGTGATCCGCCCAGACCTGATGCTCGAAATCGAGGAGGCCGCGCAATGAGCCTGAAACTGGGCGTGCCCTCGAAGGGCCGATTGATGGACAAGACCTTCGTGTGGTTTGAAAAGCGCGGCATCACCCTTTCGCGCAGCGGATCGGACCGGGAATATGCAGGCAAAGTTGAGGGGATTGATGGCGTCTCGCTGATCCTGCTATCCGCCGGGGAGATACCGCGCGAGCTTGCCGCTGGGCGCGTTCATCTGGGTGTGACCGGGATTGATCTGGTGCAAGAGAAACTGCCGCGGTGGGAACAGCAGGTCGAAGAGGTCGCCCCGCTTGGGTTCGGCAAGGCTGACTTGATCATCGCAACACCTGCCTGCTGGGTCGATGTGGATACGTTGGACGATCTGGACGCGGCAGCTGCGAGTTTCCGCAAGGTGCACGGGCACCGGCTGCGTATCGCCACCAAGTACCACCGTTTGGTTCGCGAATTTCTGACCGATGCGGGCGTGGCCGACTACACGCTGGTCGATAGTCAGGGCGCGACTGAGGGCACGGTGGTGAACGAAACCGCCGAGGCGATTTCTGATATTACGTCAACTGGCGAAACTCTGCGGGCCAACCACCTGAAAATCCTATCAGATGGGTTGATCTTGCAGTCGCAAGCGACTTTGTGGCGCAGCCGGGTGGCAACCTATAACGCATCCGAGAAGACGATTCTGAACGACCTGCTGGATCGGTTGCGCTAAAGCACGCCGATATCCGCCAGGGCACGGTTCAGGTCGTCGGGTAGGGCATCGTCTTGCTCGCGTCCTCTGGGCAAGTCGGCCGGAGTATCCTCGGGTTTTAGATAGCGCCAGCCTTGGAACGGGCGTTTCAGAGCGTTCTGCGTGCGATGCACCTCGGGGTCGAGAACGATGGCACAGCGGCGGATTCCATCCTCACCGCGCACCTCGTCCAACCGTAGAATCTGCTGACGGCATTGGACGACTCCTTTGATCACCCAATAGATTGATCCGCCATTCAAAATCTCGGATTCACGTTTGGGCCACATACGTGTGACATGGCGCGGGCATCCGTCCTCATAGAGAGGTTTTCGGCTGTCCTGCCATGCGATCAGCGTGTCGACGCTTTCTGATCCGACCGAAAGTTTGATGAGGTTTACGTACTTATCCACAGCTTTCCCACAGAGTCGTTCATCGACTATCTATCCATTGTAGCTCATGCGCGATTGTCATCAAGGTATTGTGGATGATAGTCTGAATACCTCTTTCAGCACAGGGAATCACCAATGAGCCGCTTTGCCGCCCCCATCGCCGAGCAGATCTGGGACATGAAATACCGCTTCAAACAGGCGGATGGCACACCCATCGATCAGACGGTCGAGGACAGTTGGCGGCGAATTGCACGTGATCTGGCGCAGGTGGAACAGGACCCGGCGCGTTGGGAAGAAAAGTTCTACACCGCGCTTGAGGATTTCAAATACCTCCCTGCTGGTCGCATCACCGCTGGGGCGGGCACCGCACGTCAAGTGACCCTGTTCAACTGCTTTGTGATGGGCACGATCCCCGACAGCATGGGCGGTATCTTCGATATGCTGAAAGAGGCTGCTCTAACCATGCAGCAGGGTGGGGGGATCGGTTACGATTTCTCTACCATCCGCCCGCGCGGTGCAGATGTGAAAGGTGTAGCCGCCGACGCATCTGGCCCGCTGAGCTTTATGGATGTGTGGGACGCCATGTGTCGCACGATCATGTCCGCGGGCTCGCGCCGTGGGGCGATGATGGCGACCATGCGCTGTGACCACCCGGATATCGAACAGTTCATCACCGCCAAATCCGACCCGGCACGGCTACGCATGTTCAACATGTCGGTTCTGGTGACGGATCCGTTCATGGAAGCGGTCAAAGCCGATGGCCCGTGGGATCTGGTGTTTGACGGTAAAGTATATCACACCGTTCAGGCCCGTGATCTGTGGAACAAGATCATGCAGGCGACCTATGACTATGCCGAGCCAGGTGTGATCTTCATCGACCGCATCAACACGGCCAACAACCTCAGTTACGTTGAGACGATTGCTGCGACCAATCCATGCGGCGAACAGCCGTTGCCACCTTATGGTGCTTGCCTGTTGGGCTCGATCAATCTGGCACGGTTGGTGGCCGAGCCCTTTGAGGATGCGGCGCATCTGGATGAGGACGCTTTGCAAGAGCTGGTCGCCACCGCCGTTCGTATGATGGATAACGTGGTCGACGCGTCGAAATTCCCGCTGGTTGAACAAGAGGCGGAAGCGCAGGACAAACGCCGTATCGGGCTGGGCGTGACGGGTCTGGCGGATGCACTGCTGATGTTGGGCCTGCGCTATGGCTCGGACGAGGCGGCGCGTCAAACCGAGCGCTGGCTGCACGCGATTGCCCGCGCTGCGTATCTGGCGTCGGTGGACTTGGCAAAGGAGAAAGGCGCGTTTCCTTTGTTCGATGCTGAGAAATATTTGGCCAGTGGCACGATGCAACAGATGGATGACGATGTGCGCGATGCGATCCGCGAACACGGCATCCGCAACGCTCTGCTGACGTCGATCGCGCCGACGGGGACGATCTCGCTTTATGCCGGGAACGTCTCATCAGGGATCGAGCCAGTCTTTGCTTATGCTTACACGCGCAAGGTGCTGCAGAAAGACGGTTCGCGCACTGAAGAAGAAGTAGTCGACTATGCCGTCCAGATGTGGCGCGACAAGTTCGGGAATACGGAGCTGCCAGACTATTTCGTCAACGCACAAACGCTCTCGCCGTCTGATCACGTCAGGATGCAGGCCGCGGCGCAGAAGTGGATCGACAGCTCGATTTCGAAGACCATCAACTGCCCCGAAGATATAAGCTTTGACGCCTTCAAGGATGTCTACATGCAGGCTTGGGATCAAGGCTGCAAAGGCTGTACGACCTATCGCCCCAACGATGTGACGGGTTCCGTTCTGACCGTCTCAGAGAGTACAGATACAGCACCAGGTGAAAGTGCCGCTGCGCCGCAGGAGGTTGATGGCGGCGAAGTTGTCTATATGTCAGAGCCGCTGGATCGTCCGCAATCTCTGGAAGGGTCGACATACAAGCTGAAATGGCCCGACAGCGAACACGCGATCTATCTGACGATCAACGACATTGTCATCAGTGGTCGTCGTAGACCGTTCGAAGTATTCATCAATTCGAAGAACATGGAGCACTATGCCTGGACGCTGGCCCTGACGCGGATGATTTCCGCCGTTTTCCGACGGGGCGGAGATGTTTCGTTTGTTGTAGAAGAACTGAAAGCCGTCTTTGATCCGCGCGGCGGGGCTTGGGTCAAGGGCAAGTACATCCCCTCAATTCTTGCTGCAATCGGTGGCGTGATCGAGCAGCATATGGTTGTAATCGGATTTCTCGAAGGTGAAGGAATGGGCCTAAAGTCGGACCCCCAGGCGCAAGTTGTCAATATCGACACTCCACGCGGCAAAGCATGCCCGTCCTGTGGTCAGTTTGACATGGTGATGATCGAAGGCTGCATGACCTGCAGAAGTTGCGGCCATTCGAAATGCGGTTAGATTCAGGGTACATAGTTGAACTGCTGAACCGCCAGGCAATACGAACCCATTTCGGTGGTTTTGGCGCCCATAAACAAGGTCATTAGCGCCCACAACTCGATTTATTGGGAAACAAGGCGTCGGATCGTTGATCAACGGCGCCTTGTAGTTTGCGAGATTGTGAGTGTACGCAGAAGTCTTACGAGAATTGATGGCAACACCCTTCAGAAAGCGACAACACTGAGACTGCCGTCGATGTCCGAGTTGCGCAGGAAACGGTCTTTGCGAAGCCAAGCGAGCGGCCCAGTCCTAGCCTTTAAAGGCCTGCAATCGCTGCGGCGCGGCTTTACCAAACAGCCATTTGCCGCAGGTGAAAATCAACCCATTGACCAACGTCAGAAGCACGGACAGAGTTAGGTCGGAAGGTTATTCGTTTGGGAATGGAATTAGTTGTTGTGCAAGCGCTACAATGCCGCATGGTTGTACACGTATTCTATGGTTCCTAGTGTTTCGCCAGACAAAATTCATCAAGGAGCATTGGATGCAAGAGCCAGTTATTGAATGCCCAAATTGCGGCACTGAAATTAAGCTCACCGAGTCTCTAGCTGGTCCGTTGCTGGCGGCTACTCGGTCAGAGTATGAAGGGAAGCTCCAGGAGCAAAAACAGAAATTTCAGACTCGCGAGCAGGCGCTTCACGCGAAGGAGAATGAACTCCAGCTGGCGAGAGAAAATCTGGATCATCAACTT
The DNA here is from genome assembly GCF_056536485.1 of Ruegeria sp. CL5. Classification (NCBI taxonomy): domain Bacteria; kingdom Pseudomonadati; phylum Pseudomonadota; class Alphaproteobacteria; order Rhodobacterales; family Roseobacteraceae; genus Ruegeria; species Ruegeria sp. CL5. The sequence continues at coordinate 186,140 of NZ_JBQFPS010000006.1, read as the reverse complement.
CAAGAGCGAATTAAAGAACAAAGAGCGTTGATCGCAGAAGAAGAGAAGCGAAAGGCCCAGGTGGCTCTAAAATCTGAGTTCGACGCCAAAGCTAATGAAGTGAAGGAGTTGGAAGAATTTTTGAAATCCAGCAACGAAAAGCTTGCTGAAGCTCAGAAGGTGCAGGCAGATGTGCTAAAGAAAGAGCGACATCTGGAAGAACAGAAACGTGAATTGGATTTGACTGTCGAGAAGCGTGTTCAGCAATCGATTTCTGAAGTCCGGGAGAAAACAAAGGCTGAGATAGAAGGTGAGTTAAAGCTCAAGGTATCTGAAAAAGAAGAACAGATACAATCAATGCAGAGGCAAATCGAGGAATTGCGACGCAAGGCTGAGCAAGGTTCTCAGCAATTGCAAGGTGAGGCAATGGAGCTAGAGCTTGAACAAGAACTTGCAGCAAAATTTCCTCATGATGAGATTGAACCTGTGCCAAAAGGAGAGTTTGGCGGAGACGTCTTGCAAACCGTGGTTGCTCCAAACGGCATAAAAACAGGTTCAATTCTCTGGGAGTCAAAGAGAACAAAGAACTGGAGCGATGGCTGGTTAGCGAAACTTCGAGGAGATCAACGTGCCGCAAAAGCGGAGATTTCTGTTCTGGTGTCACGTGCTCTTCCTAAGGATATCGAGACTTTCGGGCAAATGGATGGAGTCTGGGTTTGTTCTCCACGATTTAGCACTGGTCTTGCGATTGCTCTCAGGCAGACACTGGTTGAGGTAGCCTTGAGCCGACAAGCCAAAGAGGGTCAGGAAACCAAAATGGAGCTTGTCTATGATTATTTGACTGGGCCTCGATTTAGACATCGCGTCGAAGCAATCGTTGAAAAATTCTCAGATATGCAAGCCGACTTGGATCGAGAGAGAAAAGCAATGACGCGCCTTTGGTCAAAGCGCGAGACGCAAATTCAAAGTGTAATTGAAAGCACTGTCGGCATGTATGGCGATCTGCAAGGAATAGCCGGGCGCGCAATACAAGAGATCGATGGGTTGGAGTTGCCGTTACTTGAGGCAGAAGACGAATAGAAGAAGCAGGAAATATTTGTGACTAATTTTCATGACCCAATTCGGCATCTAAAATACCTCAGGCAATCTCTTTCGCAAGATAACGAGGCGATTGGATTCTTCCTGTCAGCAGGCTGTCCTCTAGCAGTGAACATGCCGGACGGCCAATGGCCGCTTATACCTGATGTTGCCGCCTTAACGAGTAAGGTTTCAAGCGCTCTGACCGGGAACGCAAAATACAACCAGCTTTTGGAAGAGTTGAAGAAGGCTGGCAAAAATCCAGAAAACGTTGAAGATATTCTAAGTTTCCTGCGGGGATTACTTTCAGTAGCCAAAGGTGGAGATGTACGGGGTTTCATCGAGGAGGACCTAATCTCGTTAGAGCAGGCAATCTGTGAGCAGATTGTCTCCGTTCTAAATGTACCGCTTCCCAATGACGAAACACCATATCATCAGTTGTGTAGTTGGGTCAGGTCTATTGATCGAAAAGTCCCAATTGAAGTATTCACCACAAACTACGATCTTCTTATGGAACAAGCTCTAGAAGACTATGAGGTGCCGTACTTCGACGGTTTTGTAGGTGCAAAGAAGTCTTTCTTCGACCTTAGAGCTGTGGAAGACGATATGATCCCGGCCCACTGGACTCGGCTCTGGAAAATCCATGGTTCGATCAACTGGCACCAAGAAAACAACAACGATCAAAAAAGAGTATTTCGTTCGTCCTCTGTCAAAGACTCTGATTCCCACCTCATTTATCCGTCTCACCTAAAATACGAGGAGAGCAGGAAAATGCCTTACCTCGCTCTCATCGACCAACTTAATAAGTTCATACGTCGAAAATCATCGTTCTTGGTGCTTTCGGGTTATTCCTTCAACGATGGCCATTTAAACGATGCGATCTTGAATGCGCTAAAGGCAAACCCAACTGGAATGGTATTGGCTTTGCAGTTCGGAAACTACGAGTTTGCAGAAAGTGAAGATGGTTCTGGCGAAAGATATCCCAACGCATATCAGTTAGCCAAAAAGCAGCACAATCTGAATGTATGGACATTCGATAAAGCTATTATCGGTACGAGTTTAGGACAATGGCATGCCTCAAAGCCAGCAGATGATGCCGACAGGGAATTGAGGGCGTTCCTGCACAACGTCCAAGTTGAGGAGAGTGCTGGAGCCACAATGCCGTCTGTTAAGTTGGGTGATTTCGCTGAACTGACCAGGTTCCTAAAACATTTGATTGGTAGCGGTTTGGGTGACGAGCATGCAGGCTGACGAAAGTTACTTGGGAGACGTGCAAGACGTAAGCGGGACCACTGTCAGCCTCGCCATGTCGTCGAAGTCCCTGACAGGCTTTGTGTACATCGACGGCCAAGGTTATCGAGCGGGACAAGTGGGGAGCTTCGTACGCATACCAATTGGATTTGACAACTTGTTTGGAATTGTTAGCCAGGTCGGCGCGAGTGCCGTTCCAGTATCAAAAACAAATGAGCTGGACATAAATAGTCGATGGATGACTGTACAGTTGATCGGCGAAGGACCTAAGAATGGCACATTCCAAAGAGGCTTGTCTCAGTATCCAACAATTGGTGACCCGGTTCATCTTGTTTCTGAGAAAGAGCTTAAAGGGATATATGGTCAACCTGACAAGCCTTACTTCGTAAAGCTGGGACATGTATCAAACGCTGAGTCGATACCAGCACTGGTCGATGTAAACAAATTGATCACAAGACATTCGGCGGTGGTTGGCACCACAGGCTCGGGCAAATCCACAACCGTGGCTAGCTTAATGAATGCTTTGTCTGATCGGCAGAATTATCCCTCTGCTCGCATCATCATGCTCGATCTGCATGGCGAGTATGGGCGGGCTTTGGATGACAAAGCCAATTTGTTCAAAATCTCACCATCTAATCCTACTCAAAAGGATTCTCAGAAACTGTTGGTGCCTTATTGGGCGCTGAGCTTTGATGAATTGTGCAAAGTTGCATTTGGCGATTTCAATAGTGAGAAAGATCGCAATCTTGTCATGGAGCGGGTGCACAAGTACAAGCTTGCGTCACTTCAAAAGACCCCTCGAAAAGGGGTGTCTAAAGATACGCTTAGCGTGGATTCCCCTATTCCGTTCAGTCTTCATGATCTTTGGTATGAGCTTTTTGTCGAGACGTTTGCAACTTATTATCGTGAACGCGCAGGCGATCCGAAAGACAACCTCGCTTATGCAACAGACGCAGGTGGTAACGAACTGAAAGGAGATGCCTTCAAAGGAATTCCTCCCCAGTTCAAGAACATTGTTACGGCTGCTGGTGAAGAAAAAATCAACTACTTGCCGGGCGCATTGAACATAGGAAAGCAAGTGCAACTACTCGGCACCAAGTTGCGGATTCCCAAGTATGACTATATTTTCCGCCCCGGTGAATTCCTCGCGAATAGCGAAGGAGAAACCGAAGCTGATCTAGATCAGCTACTGAGGAGTTGGATCGGAAGTACAAATCCGATCTCAATATTAGACCTTTCAGGGGTGCCATCCGATACTTTACGCACGACCATTGGAGTGCTTTTGCGGTTAATTTACGACGCGGTGTTCTGGTCAAGAGATTTGTCGCAAGGGGGGCGGTTCAGACCTCTTTTGATAGTAATGGAAGAGGCGCACATTTATTTGAACCAACAATCAGAGTCGGCCGCCTCGCAGATTGTCAAAAGAATTGTCAAAGAAGGTCGGAAGTACGGCATCGGTGCGATGATCGTCAGTCAGAGACCTGCTGAGATCGACCCGACCGTACTGTCTCAATGCGGAACATTTTTTGCCTTACGTCTCGCGAACGCAACAGATCGCTCGCAAGTTTCTTCAGCGATGTCTGATAACCTTGACGGTCTGACGGGAATGCTGCCGATCTTGCGTACCGGCGAAGCAATTATTTTGGGGGAAAGCGTTAAGTTGCCCATGCGTACCACAATAGAACCCCCACCACCGAACAAGCGTCCCGACAGCCAGGACCCAATCGTATTTGACGAGGTTTCTCTTGATGAGACCCAACACCCTGGAGGTTGGGGTATTCCGATGGAGAATGAACCAAACTACAAAGAGATGGTTGAGGCTTGGCGTGCGCAAAACCCAAAAATTGATAGGTTGATTAAGGAATAAACTATGGAAATGGTTCCCGTTGACTCAAGCAACGTACGTGCAGTCGGATATGATGACGTTTCAAACACACTTCAAGTGGAGTTTCTGAACGGGTCGCTCTACCAGTACTTCGATGTGCCGAGGCAGGTTTTTGAGGGTTTGATCGCAGCAGCATCTGTTGGAAGTTATCTGCATCAGAATGTGAAGGGTGTGTATCGTTACTCGCGGGTATAGGCGCAGATTGCAAATTTTCTTTTCGTTGAAGTTCTGCTCTCCATTAAAGTTGCGCCGACTTTGCACCCGCAGCGAACTTCCGTTGGCCTTCCTAGGTCGCGCGCAGACATGTCCGGCTTGAGCTGCGAGCAGATAATCAATCTCATCACAGAGAAAGGTCCGCTTCATGTGGAAACTTGATAAAACTGGGTGATCTGGCTTCGCTGCTGTCTGAGGCCGCCTAGTGCTCGCCTGCTCCATCCGAAAAGAACACCACTGAAATGCGTTGTCCAATTGCGGGTTCGTGGTCGCGTGATACCTGCTCAGCTTCTTCGATGACCCGGACCATCTTTTCATGGATCTCAGCGGACGCCTGATGATCGCTTTCGAGCTTTTCCAAGATAACCTGAAGCGCGATGTAACCCTTGGGAAGATCCTCATAGGCGAAGCTGTCACGTACTTCGTGTTTCGCTTGTTCCCAGAAGGGATCAAGCTCACGGCTCCACGCCTCGCACACCATTTCCACGGCAAGCAGTGACAGATGGCCAAACCACTCTTGATCACTGAGTTCTACACCACCTTTGCGTCCCATGAACTCGGCGCAAGCTTTCATGAGGCTCTCAACGCGAGCGGGGCGCAAGTCCCATTCGGTCAGCTTGCCGATCTGCTCTGAAATCGTCTCTAGCGCTTCGGAGAGATCTTCCAGAGACATGTGGGCGTGTTCCATGCCCAGGCTTCTGGTCCGTTCGTATGCAGTCTCCAGAGATTGGACGCAGGCCAGCTGGTCGCGTTCCAATATCAGGCCTGGCGCAGTATCCTTTAGAAGCAGCAGGCGTGGCGGAAAGAAGCTATTGCTCTTGCTAAGTCCTTTGAGATGTAGCGCCGTGAATTTCTCACGGGCCGATAAGAGCGCCAACTCGGCGCCCCAGGTGCCCTGGATCTTGGCCTTGTCGATGAGTTTGTAGCGGTCTTCTGGGATTGTTTGCTTGGTGCGTTCCAGCACGTCGTGAAAGTTATTGTCGCGAAGCAGCCGTGGGGATCGCAGATATTTTACAACACTATTGAGGATCAGTTCTGCGTCTTCGGTGCTTTCTTCTAAAACGGCGTCGATTAGCGCCTCCCCAGCCAAAGTTTTATAGTTCTCTATGCGCTGGGCGATTTTTTCGTCAGATGCAAACTGACCTACTGGCACATCAACAAGGTGGTAATTGACGACCCCGAACTCACTATCGATCCTGTCGATCCTACCCAGACCTTGGATGAGCTCTTTCAGGTTCGAGGTCAGACCAAGCAACACCAGCGTGTCTGACGACTGAAGGTTGATGCCTTCAGCCATCTTGTAAGTCAGAAAAACCGATGCAGATCCTTTTGGTTCGTTCTTTCCTCCAGGTCGGAAGTAAGACTCCACGGACTTGCCCTGTTTGATACGCTTGAAACTGTCGGGGCCATCTCCAAAGATCGCCTTCACGGCGCGATCTTCACCCTTGGTTTGGTTTCCCACGACATAGTTGGTGTGGTGGCCTCTGCGCGACAGCGCTTCTGCAAAAATCTCGAGTGTGTCCGTCCGTTCCGCGAGAAAGACGACCCTGTCTTTTTCGTTTTGTATTCTCAGGCACGCCTCATACCGCTTCTCATCAAGCTCCTTGAGAACACTGAGACTCAGTTTTTGGTTTAGAGCGTCGCATTTCTTTGTGGGTTCAGGCGCTTCTATTCCCAGTGCCGCGAACATGTCGGACTGGTCGCGGTGGGATACCTTTTTCTTCGATTTTCCACCACGCTCGAACTCGCGAAGCGATTTGCCAATAGCTCCATGAGACATCTCCCAATGGGCTTGGGCAGCACTCACGCGCAGAATGTTCAAAAGGTTTCGGATGTAGAGCTGATCCTGCGTGCTTTGTTGCGTGCTGACGTGCCCGAACCGGCTTTTCTCGACTGCGGTCACCCTACCGCCAGGCGCAAGCTCTTTGCAGAGAGCCACAATCTCATCCAGGCGCGTTTGCTGAGGCTTTGTCACCTTAAGTTTCTTCGGGCGCCCGTGGTTTTCAAGTTTCGGGTAACTGTGCTTCTTGGGATCTTCGTCCTCGCCGATGCATCGCCTTTGTCTGCGTGTCAAAAACGGCGAAACAAGTTGAGCGAGTTCGGTGCGAGCCTCTCGCGTGAGCGTCGTTTCAGGTTCTGACAGAACGGCCAGTTGTGCATCCTGGTTGAAGATATCCTTGGGAACGTGGGTTTCGCGCTCGAACAACTCACCCATGGCCTGAATGAAGGTTGGGGTCATGAAAATGGATGCCCGCTTCTCCTGCATATGGGTCAACCAGTCGACATCCCGGTTCCCGAGCAGCGTTGCCGATAGACAGACATTCCAGCTTGGCGGGGCAAGTTCGATGGCTGAGGCCATTTGAGATGCTTGTTCAAAGCCCGGAGTAACTGTGTGGCTTTCATCGATTATCAGAATGCCAAACTGATCGAGCCTGAGCCCAGATTTTTCTTCATCGCCAGCGCCACGGAGGTGTTGTTTGGCAAGTTTGCTGTTTGCGACAGGTTGGAGCGAGTTTGTCGAGTACTTGCGCCAACTGGGAATAACTTTGGGCGGGGCAATTACAGCTGCATTTTTTCGCGCAACGCCATGGACGGGGGAGCGGGGAACGACTTCTGAGAATGTTTCTGACAATGCTTCAGCCAGGTGACAGCCGATTTCTGTCTTTCCCGAACCGGTTGGCGCTTCTACGAAGGCGATGCCATGGTCATAGACGATGGAACACGCCTCATAGGTCAGCTCCTGTTGATACCCAAACAGCGTATGGCTCGTGATCTCTTTTCGGGCTCCGGTGAGCCAGGGTTCAAACCCCTTTTGTTCCGAGATAGTTCGCGCCATCGCGTCTTCAGCGGTCACCGGTTTGATAAGCTTTTCGAGTATCTCCAGCGCTTCGGTATTCCAATCGACAGACACATCCCAAGCCTGCTCAGCGGCTTCTGTGCGTTCGACCTGAAGTTCATGAGTGCCCGCATCCAGGTCATCGGCATACTCGATGTTTCTGTAGAGCCCTGAGTAGGAAAAGTTTGCGGACCCGGCGACGGCACCTTTTGGTGAGCTGACGATTTTTGAGTGTAGCCGCCGATCCCCAGATATCCCCAACTTGCGTTTGGCGAGCTCCGGATCGAAGACACGCAGATCAATTTTCCCGGTTTTGATGGCGTGTTTTGCCAGCACTGCGATGAGATCGTGATCCTCCTCCACTTGAAGCCCGGAGCGCTCCAGCCAGTAGAGTTTCATTTCTTCGGTGACTGGTTTGGGGTTGGTCAGCCTTTTGGTATTCGCTGTGTCGATCCCGAACGATATCCGGATCCGGATATCGCTGTCGTTTTCGGGATCCCTCAGCTCAGGCAATTCCTTCATCAAAATCGACAGCGAAGACAAGAAGTCCTGATACCCGGTGACAATCAGACAATCCCCGGAGGTGATATGGGGTCGATAAAGATTGATGACCGGCCGGTCGATATTGGTGCCGACCTTCGCAACTGGTTCGGCATCAAGCTCGCTTGCGGGCTTTTGTTTTGCTTCGGTGAGCTGCTTTGGCTTGGAACGCAGCCAATCAGGGAGTGAAAACAATGAACAAGACTTGGTTTTAGGACGCTTAGTCTAATAGTGATACTGCGGGCATCGTCCTTCAAGATATCACCGGAAGAAACATTCGTTTTCCTGAAACTGTCGGAAATTCGCACCGGTTTTACGTGGGCGATGACCAGGTTCTCGAACACAACATGAGCCGTCAGCCTGCTAGGCAACCTTACTGGTGACAGAGGGTATTTTGAGTTAGAGGCCTGGCGGCATGCCAGGCCCTCACTAATCAAGGCCCGGCGCTAGAGACCTTGAAGTGGGTTTTCACCACACGCAGCAAGTGCTCAAAGTCACCTTGGACGGCGTCCTCAAGGAAGCCCTGAATTCTGGCTTGTTCTGCTCCGGCACTTTCGGCTGCGGACTGGCAGCGCGCCAGCACTTCAAAAGCGTTTGCGTTTGTCCTGGGCAGGTCAATGGTTGCAAGTTTTTTCATGTCAAATCCTCATGTAGAATACCGTGCAACCATCGCAGGTCGAAATTAATCTCACGTATAAGAATTGCTGACTTTGGCCTCATCCAACGAACTTCTCCAGATTTGACATAAGCCGCGATAATAGGCTCAGCGGTAAATGATCCCTATTAAAAGCGGCATACGCTCAGTATGCAGCAAATGACGGTATTGAGCCCACATAGACCGATGCTGCGCGAAGCCCCAATGACATCAATGCGCAGAAAGCGGACTTTGCAAAGTTCAACGAACGACCCAAAACGTGGTAGGCCTGTTACGTTGCGAACCACCGAAAAGAACCCCTTAGCAGACTCTAGAAGAGTCATTGCAATAGTGTGCTTACTGCCCACTACGCCGACATTTGCTACATTCTTTTTTTTGCAAGGCTGGCCCTACTTAAATTCACAGTTTGCGCGGTGGAAGGGGCGGTCAACTCCTCTTGTCCGATACCCGCTGAAATGGGTGACATGGAGTGGTAATGTAAGGTGGATTTCCTCACTGAATGTGTGCGAATAGATGGGTCATGCTCAAAAATGCCAAACCGATTCAGAAAGAGAAATTTCACGATCAGGTCTATGATCAATTGTGCACTCTTTTGCGCGAAGGTGAATTTACACCTGGTCAGGCGGTGCATGTCGCTCGGGTCGCCGAAGCGTTTGGCGTGAGCGCCATGCCTGTTCGCGAGGCGCTCACGCGTCTCCAGGCGATTGGAGTGGTGGCAAATGTATCGGGGCGTTCGCTGGGCGTTCCCAGCCTCGGTTATGACGAACTGACCGACCTGCGCGATGTGCGCCTGGAAGTTGAAACGTTGGCTGTCAAATGGGCGCTGGCCAATCGTGACGATGCGTTTTTGACCGAGCTCGAGGTACTGCTGAAGCAGTTGGAGGCAGCTGAGCAATCCGACGATGTACAGGGATATATCAAGGCCAACTACGAGTTTCATCTAAGGATATATCAACAGTCGCACTCTCCGGTTTTGATCGACATCATCAACACGCTTTGGTTACGGGTCAGCCCGCATCTGTATCAACTGGAGCGAAAAAATCAGTACAAAGTGTCCAACAATCATCACCGGAAAATTGTGCAAGCCATTCGCGACGGCGACGAACCAACCGCCACGCAGGAACTGTTTCTCGACATTTCGGATGCTTATGACGTGCTGGTGAAAACTTTGTTTGATGATGGCACGCCTGCCTGAAGCATGCAGCAAGAACGCGTTGTCGATTTTGCAGAGTGTCGAATGTCCAAGATGCACATCGTGATAGGCGATGTTCAGGAATTTCATTTTCGGCCTCGATTCTTAGAATCGTAGTGTTAGGTGAGGTCCCCAAGTCAGCCTAAACCTAGCCAACCAATTGGAATCATGCGCAACAACGGGCAATTATTATTAAGTTGATTTTTGATCAATAATCAAAATATCATGCACCAGCCTTACGAACTGGCCGCTATGGATGTTCGTGTCGGGCATAGTTACGGGAGGAATACAGTGAAATATTCGAAAATTGCCGCGAGCCTTGTTGCCGGCTCCATGGCTTATGGCGCGACTTCGGCATCCGCAGATATTCTGGACGTCCACATGAGCATTCCAAAGGATCTGACGTTCCTGGCGGACAGTGCTAAGATCATGGATGAAACCTTGCGCAACATGAGCGACGGCGATGTTGGTCTGCAACTCTATGGATCGGGTGAACTGGTTCCCGCAGGTGAGATTCTTGATAACGTTAGCTCCGGGGCGATCCCGGCGGGATGGAGCTTCCTTGGTCAATGGGGCGGCAAAATCCCAGTGGCTCAGATCGGGGCAACCCCCTTTGGGGCCGGACCAGATGCGTTGGCGGCTTGGCTGCATGTGGGCGGTGGTCTCGAAATCGTTCAGCGCGGGTTTGACGATCTGAACATTAAGGTACTGGCCTGCCACATCACCGCGCCCGAACCGGGCGGCTGGTTCAACAAAGAGATCAATTCAGTCGAAGATTTTAATGGTCTGAAGATGCGCATGGGTGGCGTTGGTGCACGTGTTCTCAACGAATTTGGCGCATCAGCTCAGTTCATGCCCGCAGGCGAAATCTATCTTGCGTTGGAACGTGGCCGCATCGACGCGACCGAATTTTCCTTGCCAATTATCGACAAGGATTTTGGCTTCAACCAGATCGCAAAATATCAATACTATCCGGGATGGCACCAGCCGGGCAGCGTTGATGTGCTGATGATCAATATGGATGTCTGGAATGGCATGAGCGCGGCTGAACAGGCGATGTATGAAGCGGCCTGTCAGGTCAGTATGGCCTGGACGTTGCAATATGCCCCTGCGGCCCAAACGCCGCAGATCGAAGTGTTCGAGGGGGGTGGCACCATTGTCAAATCCTTCCCAGACGAAGTTCTTGCGGAACTGCGGATTGCTACAGAACGTGTGCTAAGTGCCGAAGCCGAGAAAGATGCGCTTTATGGCGAGGCCTACCACTCGATGAAGGACTTCGTGGCGTCGTCGGGACGCTGGACCGGCCTGCAAACTCTCCCCGCCGAGTAAGCCAAAATGGCACACGATATGGACGCTCCACCGAGTGATCCAAATCGTGGTATCGGCCCTGTCCATACGGTTCTTCGCGGGATCGTATGGATAGGTCGGGCCGCGGCTTGGCTCATTATTCCCATCCTCATTCTGGTTCTTATTGGCGTGACGCTGTCAGCAGCCAAGTTCGGTACAATCCTTCGGTGGGAAAATGACATTTTCCTGTTTGGGTCCAAGCTGACACTTTCTAGTATCGGCGATTTGCAATGGCACCTCTTTGGAATCATGCTGATGCTCACAATGGCCGGAGCAATCGTCAGCGACCGTCACGTGCGCGTCGATTTCCTACGTCAGCATTTTAGTAAAAAAACGAAGGACATCATTGAGGTGATAGGCCATCTGGCTCTGTTGATGCCTCTTTGCGTCATCGTAGTTTTCCACGGTTATGACTTTACATTGCGTTCATTCAACATGGGTGAAGGTTCGGATTATGACGGTATGTATGATCGGTTTTTTTTGAAGGCGTTTCTTCCCATCGGCTTTGGTTTGATGCTGATTGCCGGTCTCGGCCTGACTATCCAAAAACTCAAAAGTCTGTTCGGGACGGGGGATTCCCATGATTGAACACATCATTCCCCTATCCATGGTCATTTGTTTGCTTTTGGGAATTTTCAGTGGCTATCCGGTTGCCTTTGTTCTCGGCGGCATCGGAATTCTGTTTTCTTTTATCGGCGGTTTGCCATTTGCATTCCTCAAAATTGGCGTCTCGCGCATCTACGCAGGCGTTATTGAAAACTGGCTTTTGCTTGCGGTGCCCCTGTTCGTCTTCATGGGTGCGATGCTCGACAAATCCGGTTTAGCTCAAAACCTTCTCTATTCGCTTGAGCGCGCATTGGGTCGGAGACGAGGCGGGTTGGCCATTTCCGTCGCCTTATTGGGCATCATCATGGCGGCCAGCACTGGCATCGTTGGTGCTTCGGTGGTCATGCTGAGCACACTGGCTCTGCCCATTATGCTGCGCGAGAAATACAAGCCGGAGCTGGCTGTTGGCACCATTGCGGCCTCGGGCACTCTGGGAATTCTGATTCCGCCTTCGATCATGCTGGTTCTGGTGGGCGATATTCTTCAGATTTCCGTTGGCGAGCTGTTCCTGGGGGCCGTAGTTCCTGGCCTGCTGTTGGGTGGCCTGTACATCGGCTATATTGTATTCGTTGCGTTGACGAAGCCAACCGATGCCCCTGTATCAACACAGGTTCCAGCCGAAGGATCCCTAGCACTGGCGCTGCTGCGCGACTTGTTTGCACCGCTTGTTCTTATCCTGACTGTTCTTGGGTCGATTGCCACGGGTACGGCCACCCCGACCGAAGCCGCAGGTCTAGGCGCGATTTGTGCGATGATCCTCGCGGCCATCAATCGCAAACTGACCTTTAAAACCCTGTCCGGCTGCGTCCGAGAAACAGGCAATACTTCTGCGATGATACTAGGCGTATTAGTTGGCGCCACGATCTTTGGCATGGTCTTCAAGGGCCTCAAGGGTGACAAGATGATCGAGAACGCAATCCTGTTCTTCGATCTTGGTGCTTACGGCACACTGGGCATCCTGCTTCTGCTGATCTTCATCATGGGGTTCTTCCTGGAATGGGTCGAGATCAGCTTTATCGTCCTTCCACTATTTGCGCCTATCGTAGCGGGATTGGACTTTGGGTTAGGGATATCCCGTGAACAACAACTTTTGTGGTTCGCCATGCTTGTGGCGGTCAATCTGCAAACCAGTTTCCTGACGCCACCCTTCGGCTATTCACTATTCTACGTCAAAGGCGTCGCCCCACCCGAAATCTCTATCCGCATCATCTATCGCGGCATCATCCCTTTTGTAGCGCTGCAACTGGCAGGTCTTGCCCTTCTGATCATTTGGCCAAGCCTTGTGCTCTGGGTCCCGGATGCGGTCTTCGGCAAGTAGAGGCGGTGACATGACCACTAACTCATCTAGTAACCAGACAGAGGCAAGGCAGATGTCCCTGCCGGGGTTGGAGGGCAAGAAGGTCGTGATCACGGCCGGTGCCAGCGGAATCGGGTTCAGCATAGCAAGGATGCTCAATTCACAAGGTGCCCAGATCGCGATTTGTGATGTCGATACAGACGCGCTGCGTCGATCTTGCGTTGAGCTTGAAGGATGCATCGCGGTTGAGGCGGACGTCTCGAACGAAAATGCGATAGATGGCTTTTTTGACGAGGTTCAGGAGGCTTTTGGCGGGCTGGACGCATTAGTGAACAATGCTGGGATAGCCGGGCCAACCGGCAATCTAGAAGACCTTTCGCCCGCAGACTGGCGTCGGTGCATCGACATCTGCCTCACCGGTCAGTTCCTGGCCGCTCGACGGGCGATACCCATGATCAAAGCACGGGGCGGCGGCGCGCTTGTCAACATGGCCTCCGCTGCTGCCAAGCATGGCTACGCCAGACGCTCCCCGTACTCAGCAGCCAAATTTGGCGTCATCGGCCTAACCCAAAGTCTCGCCAAAGAGTTAGGCCCCTCCAATATTCGCGTGAACGCTATTCTGCCCGGGTTCGTCGATGGGCCGAGGATGGAAAAGGTGATCCACGATCAGGCTGTTGCCACGGGTGTCAGCGATGCGGTCATGAAGGACGAGTATCTCAACAAGATTTCCATGCGTCGCATGGTGAGCCCCGATGATGTCGCGGCAACTGTCGCGTTCCTCATCTCGGACGCTGGCGTGAACTTGTCAGGGCAATCTCTTGCCGTTGACGGAAATGTGGTAACACTATGACACTAAATGTAAAATCAACAGAGAATATAAGCAACGGCGCAGGCAAAGTCATCATCACATGTGCCGTAACCGGTGCGATTCACACGCCGTCTATGTCGCCCCACTTGCCGGTGACGCCGGAAGAAATCATCGATGATTCCCTCGCCGCCGCCGAAGCCGGAGCCGCGATACTTCACCTGCACGCACGCCATCCAGACGGGCGGCCTGACCAGAGCCCCGAGGGGTTCGCCGCGTTCCTGCCTCAAATCAAGCAAAGCTCAGGCGCTGTGGTCAACATCACAACCGGTGGCAGCCCGTATATGAGCGTCAAAGAACGCGCCGCACCCGCTGCGACATATCAACCCGAGCTGGCCTCGTTAAACATGGGGTCTATGAACTTTGGCCTCTATCCTATGCTAAACCGGTTCAAGACCTTCGAACATGCATGGGAACGCGAGCATCTGGAGGGTTCCCGCGATCTCGTCTTCCGCAATTCGTTCAAGGACATCGAGTATGTTCTGGAAACCTGCTATGGCAACGGTACGCGGTTCGAGTTCGAATGCTACGATACCTCCCACCTCTACAACCTTGCGCATTTTGCGGATCGCGGCTTGGTCAAAGCGCCGTTTTTCGTTCAGTCAGTCTTTGGCTTGCTGGGTGGCATCGGTCCCCACCACGAAGACGTCCTTCACATGAAACGCACAGCTGATCGTCTGTTCGGAGACGACTATCGCTGGTCCGTTCTGGGCGCTGGCGCGAACCAGTTCCGCATCGCGACGCAAGCGGCAACCTTGGGCGGCAATGTTCGCGTTGGGCTAGAAGACAGCCTTTGGGCGGGCCGCGGCGAACTTGCCCAATCCAACGCGGTACAGGTTCGCAAGATCCGGACCATCGTTGAAGGGCTTGGCCTTCAAGTCGCCACACCCGATGAAGCCCGTGAAATTCTAGGCCTCAAAGGCGGCGACCAGGTGGCCTTCTAAGCAATTCCTGACACCGATATTCCTCACACCAAGGACGAAAACTTATGAGCAAAATCGCTATTATAGGCGCAGGGTTGATTGGGCAGGGTTGGGCAGCGGTATTTGCACAGGCCGGGTACGATGTTGCGATGTATGATCTGTCGCCTGAGGCCGCGCAAAACGCTTTAAAGGCAATGGAAAAGCGTATCGCGGATCTGGCCGAATTCGAACTCATAGATGCCTCTGATGCCCCGACAATCCTGCGGCGCATCTCCGTTGCCTCTGAGCTTGAGAACGCTGTGCAGGGCGCGATCTACGTGCAGGAGAACGGCCCCGAAAACGTCGAGATCAAACGAGAGATCACGCTGGCAATCGACGCCATCGCAGGCGCAGATGTGCCCATCGGAAGCTCAACCTCGGGCATTTCCGCGTCGCGTTATTGCGAACACATCCCGGGCAGACAGCGGTGTCTGGTCGTACACCCCATCAACCCGCCACATTTGCATCCTGCTGTCGAACTTGTGCCGTCGCCATGGACTGATCTGCGCGCTGTTGAAACAGTGAACGAGTTGATGATCAAATGTCAGCGCGAAACCATCGTGCTGAGTCAGGAGATCGACGGTTTCGTTGTGAACCGCCTGCAAGGCGCGCTTTTAGAAGAGGCGTTCAGTCTGGTCAGCAACGGCATCGTAACTGCCACCGATCTCGACAAGGCAATCTGCGACGGGCTTGGGCTGCGCTGGTCAATCATGGGCCCAATGCAGACCATTCATCTGAACGCTCCCGGCGGCGTAACTGACTATGTTGCACGCTACGGGGCAATGTACCGGGGCTTTGGCATCGGTTCGTACGAGAACATCGACTGGACCAGCGTGGCAAATGACAAGCTGGCCACCGAACTGTCAGCGCGAACGCCGGTTGAAGATATCCCTGCTGCACAGGTCAGTCGTGACCGCAAACTGATGTCCCTGCTACGCCACAAGAAAGACACTCAGGAATGCTAACTTCGTCGTTCCAGCAAGACCGCATTCTCAACGCCAAAACTTATTGGAATCCCCATGACGCAACAGCGGATCACAAAATTGGGCTTTTTCGCGCAAGGAAAGCGAACACAGGCAACATTGTTACGATCCAGACCACGCTATAAATTGCGGATGGGATGGCATATTCGCTTAACCCATTGGTGTTAGGCAACAGCAAGGTGGCAATTGCGATCCCCAAAGCTCCGTTTTGAACGCCGGTCTCAATTGAAATCGTCTTCGCCTCGATGTCTGTGCATCCGAGCATCCCTGAACTCATGATGCCAATAAACGTGAGTGACGCACCTACAACCAAAAGTGCGGGTCCAAGCCTAAGGAGGTTATCCGCGACCACCA
Organism: Ruegeria sp. CL5; assembly: GCF_056536485.1. Classification (NCBI taxonomy): domain Bacteria; kingdom Pseudomonadati; phylum Pseudomonadota; class Alphaproteobacteria; order Rhodobacterales; family Roseobacteraceae; genus Ruegeria; species Ruegeria sp. CL5. The sequence goes on along the minus strand of NZ_JBQFPS010000006.1, from coordinate 170,098 downwards.
CCCAGTTTGAAATGATCGCGCCTCCGATGACCAGCGCAAAAAGTAGCATAGAGACCTTGCTAAAGACTGGTTCGACAGCGGCTACAATCCGCGGCGCCAATGACCGCGCGGTCACCCCGACTAGGATTGGAGAAGCTGTTAAAAAAAACATTGCTAAAGCCGTCGAAGAGATGTCGATAGCGGGCGCAGTTGCCCCCATGAACATCTGCATCGAAAACCCTAGGATAAGCGGTACGGTAACGACACAAGTCAGACTGAAGACTGCTGTAAGAGTAACAGACAAAGCAACATCCCAATTCGAAAGCTTGGTTACGATGTTACTGATCGCCCCGCCCGGACAGGCCGCTAAAATCATAATGCCAACGGCTGTCTCGGCGGAAATCCCAAAGATAAAGATCACCATCAAAGCGATGCAAGGCAGCAAAACGATCTGGTTGAGAGCCCCGACGCAAAAGGCACGTGGACGTCGTCCGATGCGTTGAAAGTCAGCCGCTGTGAGTCCGAGGCCAAGGCAGAACATGATGACAACAACTGCGAGCGGCAGCAGCACAGATATAAAAATTTCGCCCATCTACCATGACCTCTATGACTGCATGCTTCCGCACGCTTTCGGACGATACCGTTCAGAAAACCTGATGACGAGTTTTATCAGTTTGGCGCATTTATCCTCAAGCGCCCGAAGATCGAGGCTGTCTTTATTTATTATACCTATCACAGGGTTGGACGATCTGGTGTGAAAGAGCTTTCCAGTGCTAATCTCACTGTATGGCAAGTGTAACTTACGCATTCGCCCGCGCGATGGCCAACGCCGCCGGGATGACGCTGAACGACGATGGCGCCCTGATTTCGAATGGCGCTGTCGTGCTGCGTTTACCAGAAGCTCAACACGGCCAATTGGCGGATGATGCGTATTTCGATTTGATAGATTGGATTCGTGCGCAACAAGCGGACGAGGCCGCGTTAGTTGAGGCCTATGCAAACGCGATTGCGACCGATGATCTCGGCGTACTTGGCCTGGCCGTTAAGACAGCTCCGACCTTGCGGCAATCATTGCAACGGATCGAGCGCTATTTTCGTCTCGTCACGGACACCGCAGTGTACAGACTTGATGAAACCGGCGACCCGGTTCTTTGGATTTTTGAAGGACAAACACCACATCGCGCCGCCTTGGAGCTGCGCAACGAATGCGCGCTTGCGGCCTTTGCGAGGAACATGCATCGGTTTGTGGGTGATGGGTTGTCGCTCGCATATGTCACGTTTCAGCATGCATGCAGACAAGAGCCAGAACATTACGCCGAATATTTCGGGTGCCCGGTTCGATTTGGGAGCGCCCACAACGCCATTGCTATGCGCCCTGCTATGCTGGAAAGCGAAAATCGTCTTGGCGATCCGGGCTTGTCAGATTTCATGACGAAGCACCTGGATGAGGAGTTCAACTCTCGCGATGACGACACCTCACTGAGCCAAGCAATTGTCCACCGGCTTACACCGGCCCTGAGTAACGGCGCACCGCAGGCAGCGCATGTCGCCCAAGAGATGGGAATGAGCGAGCGCACTCTTTACCGCAGGTTGGCCGAAGAAGGGCTGACCTATCGCGACGTTCTTGGTCAGGCACAAGTTGCACTCGCTCGTGACCTGCTCCGTGACGGTAAGGCTTCCATAGCCGAGATCGCATTTATGACCGGGTTTTCGGAACAGAGCACGTTCAGCCGCGCCTTCAAGCGCTGGGTTGGCCAGGCTCCGGCACGATTCCGGCAGCAGGCGACCTCCGACTAGGCACACACCTCAAGACCACATGGCAGGTTCGGCCAAAACCTTGGCAGGGCGGGCCGATACCTCAAACGATGTGGCGCCTAACTTCTTCTTTGTCAGATCCACCTGGGGCGCTCCCGAGTAAAGCAAACCAATTTGCCCCTCTCAGACAAAGGAAATTTGCAATGAGCAATCATGACCACAAACATGGAGCAAGCTGCGCTTGCGACGTCACGCCCGAACGCGTTGATATGGCGCGCCGGCGACTCTTGCAACAAGCCGCCGGTGCGGCCGCGGCAGGTACAACAATAGTGGCTGGCGGGCAGGCCCTTGCCGCGACCGACGAAGCACGCGCCTACTATGCTGACCCGGAAAATCCAGGCCTTCCCCAAATCGACATGACCATCGAGCCGGGGCGTACTGCGCTTGTGGTGACCGACCCCCAGATTGATTTTTTGTCAGAGGACGGTGTGACGTGGGGTGTCGTTGGCGAAAGCGTGACCGAACAGGGCACGGTCGACAATATCGAACGGCTTTTCATTGCCGCCAAGGCTGCGGGGATGCCGGTCTTCATCTCGCCCCACTATTACTACCCACATGACCACAAGTGGGAGTTCGAGGGCACTCTGGAAGCCACGATGCACAGCATCGGCATGTTTGACCGCCTGGGACCGCTCAATTTGGACAACTTCGAGGGCTCAGGTGCCGACTGGATGCCGCAATACAAGAAGTACATCGAGGATGGCGAAACCATCATTTGCTCGCCACACAAGGTTTACAGCCCTGCTCAGAATGACCTGAACCTGCAATTGCGTAAACGCAAGATCGACAAGGTGATCCTCGCGGGGATGTCGGCGAACCTGTGTACGCAGGCGCATCTCTACGAGCTGCTGGAGCTGGGCTACGAAGTCGCTGTCGTTCGCGATGCCACAGCCGGGGCCAAGGTGCCTGAAGGTGACGGGTATCTCGCCGCCATCATCAACTTCCGAATGGTCGCCAACGGCGTCTGGTGGACCGACGACGCGGTTGAGCGCATTGGCCAATCGGCCTGACGCAAATCGATCTTCAAATTTGATCCTGACATCCTGAAAGGACATATCATGACACGCATCTTCACATTTCCCGCACTTACAACAGCGTTGACTCTCGCCCTGGCGGCGGCGGCATTGGCTGACGATGAATACAACGTTTCGAACAGTCTTACCTTGACTGGGCAGCCCCTCGGCATGCATGGCGTCGATCCTGTATCGATGTTTGAAGCCGAAAAACCCGAAATGGGCAACGCCACTTTTACATCGGCCCATGATGGAGTGGACTACTATTTTGCGTCGCAGGCAGCGCAAGCCACATTCGAGGCGGATCCGACGGCACATCTGCCTCAATTCGGCGGGTTCTGCGCCTTTGGCGTCTATGTAGGCAAGAAGCTTGATGGCGATGTTCGGTATGCCGATATCGTGGACAACAAGCTCTATCTCTTTGTGAATGAGGACATCTTCAAGAAGTACCTTGAGGACAAAGAGACCGTGATCCAAGGCGCCCATGCCAAGTGGGCAGACATCCACCACACGCCTGTCGGCAGCCTTTGATCGAGGAATTTGGTGGCTTTTGCCGGTCGGAGCCACCGCTGCCTCTCCCCTCCCCAAAAGGCCGGCATTTCTCCAAGACGCCCTGTCCGCAATGACAATTCGCGTGCGTCGAAAACTCTTCCCAAAGGAAACCAGACATGACTGATTTTGAGACCTATACAATCGCCTCAGCCCCTGATGCCGCGAAACCAATTCTGGAAGCATCGCTGAAAGGATATGGTTTTGTGCCCAACCTTTATGCGGCCATGGCCGAAGCGCCCGCAATTTTGGAAGGCTATACGACACTTTCCAACATCTTTGGAAAGACCGGCCTGTCAGAGACTGAGCGCCAGATCATCCTTATGACCAACAACCGGTTGAACGGGTGCAAGTACTGCATGGCCGCCCATACCACTCTTTCACAGATGGCCGGTGTCCCCGAAGACGTGATCGCAGCGTTACGCGATGGCAGCCCTATCGCCGACCCCAAATTGGAAGCACTGCGCAAATTCGTCATCGTGATCAACGAAAGCCGAGGCTGGCCCAGCGACGCACAGGTCGAGGCGTTTCTGACGGCTGGCTATACCCGCCAGACCATGCTGGAAGTCATCCTTGGCACAGCGTTGAAAATCCTGTCGAACTATACGAACCATGTGGCGGAAACGGCTTTGGATGATGCGTTTGTCCCAAATGCATGGACCGCCTCATCCGCGGCGGCGGCTGAATAGCGCGATTTTGCCTAATTGTTGGTCTTGCGCTTAGGCCTGAGTTTGGTTCTGGCCAATAAGGAAATCCGATTTGAGACGTTCGACCGCAAAATCAACAAAAGCGCGTACCTTCGCAGACACGGTTCGACCCTCTTGATGCACAAGATGGATGGGAACCTCGGGTGGCTCATATGACTTCATGACAGTCTTGAGCCGCCCATCTGCAATGTAGGGTGCCACCTGATACGACAAAAGCCGTCCGATCCCATGACCTTGCAACGCCAACTCAATCACGGCGTCATTAGTATTCATGCTGATGCGTGGGTTCACTCGTTTGGTTATGCTCTTTCTACCGCTTTGAAAATGCCATTGGGCGGATGCATTCAGGGCAGTAGAATTAATGATCGCGTGGCAGGACAAATCATCGGGCGTATCTGGTTCGCCATATTGGTCAAGATATTTACGGGAAGCAAACACGACCTGCCTCACCGTACCACACCTGACAGCCATCAAACTGGAATCAGCGAGGTTGCCAATTCTGATCCCGACGTCGAGACCCTCATCAATCAGATTGACCACGCGGTCCACATAGAGCGTGCGCGCTGAGAGCTTTGGATACAGATCCAGAAATTCGCCCAGAAGCGGAGTGATGAACATACGACCAAACAAGACCGATGCGGTGACACTTAGTTCCCCGGTTGGTTCGGCATAGGAACCGAAAGCGGCGCGCTCGGCCTCTTCAAGATCAGCCAAAATACGTCTGGCATCCTCAAAAAACCTTTGTCCACTATCAGTCAGCATCACCGAGCGCGTGGTGCGCACAAAAAGACGGATCCCCAGGCTGTCCTCAAGCATGGAAACCATTCGGGTCACTGTTGGCGGTGACATGTTGAGGTGGCGGGCCGCCGCGGCAAAACCTTTCAACTCGGCCACCTTCACAAAGACGTTTAGCGCGTGAAATCTGTCCACAGCATTATTCCACTTTTTGGAATAATATATTGCCAAGTATCTGAATTCCGCAACATAGAAGCTCTGATTAACTTCACCTCAGTCCCAGGGCATCGCCCAGACCGAGATGGAGAATTCAATGGCACGACCCTTTGCAGAGATCAGCTTCACGCCTTCCGTGCGCGAAACGCAGGCCAAAAATGGTTCAGCGAACGGTTACGCGAAGTTTCTGGAAGGCACCCGTGACGAGGACCTGATCAGCCCAATTGAGGCCAGCTTCATCGAGCAAAGGGACGGCTTCTATCAGGCCACGGTCTCAGAAACCGGCTGGCCTTATGTGCAATTCCGCGGCGGTCCAACGGGTTTTCTGAAAGTGTTGGATGAACGGACACTTGCCTACGCCGATTTCCGCGGCAACCGGTAGTACCTCAGCACTGGGAATCTGCTGGGCAATGACCGCATCTCGCTGATTCTGATGGACTACCCCAATCAGAAGCGTCTCAAGATCTGGGGTCAGGCGATGATCATTGGTGCCGAGGACGATCCGGCCCTGATGCAGCGCCTGAGATCGCCGGACTATCGCGCTCACCCGGAGCGGGCGGTTGTGATCAAGCTTGAAGCGATGGACTGGAACTGCCCACAGCACATCCCCCAACGCCTGACCTTTGAAGAGTTTGAAGATTATCTGGCCCCGTTTCGCACTGAGCTGGCAGCGCTGAAAGCACGAAACGCAAAGCTCGAAGCGTCGCTCGGACAGCAAATCTGACCAGTGTCAATCCTGGCGTGTTCAGACGCGCCCCCCGTAACCCAATGAAAGGAAATACCCATGTCGCGCAATTTGAAATCCATCCTGAGCGCCAGCATTCTCGCACTTTCCATTGCTGTGCCATTTGCTCCGGCGCCTGCAATCGCCGTAGAGACTGGAGTTGAAGCTGCGCAAGCCGTCAGCTTCCGCACGGAAGAAATCGGCGACATCGCTATCGCCTATCGTGAGGCCGGAGATCCGAGCAGGCCCACCGTCCTGCTGCTTCATGGCTTTCCGACTTCTTCGCATATGTTCCGTAACCTTATCCCGGAACTGGCCAAGAACTACCACGTGATCGCGCCCGATTTCCCCGGATTTGGCGCGTCGGACATGCCGATGGCTGAAAACTTCGAGTATTCTTTCGCAAATATCTCTGGAATGATGACGGCGTTGCTCGACCGGAAGGGTATCGATCAATACGCGGTCTATCTGATGGATTACGGTGCCCCGGTTGGTTTCCGTATGTTTGCGGAACAACCCGAGCGGGTCACTGGCTTTATCATTCAAAACGGGAATGCTTATGAAGAAGGGCTGCGCGAGTTCTGGGATCCAATCAAAGCCTATTGGGCCGAGCCATCGCAAGAGAACGGCGACCAGCTTCGTGGATTCCTCACTCTGGATGCCACCAAATGGCAGTTCACCCACGGAGTTCAAAAACCCGAGTTGATCAGCCCGGATAACTATTGGCACGTCCAATACCTGCTTGACCGCGATGGCAATCAAGAGGTGCAACTTGAACTCTTTCTGGATTACGGCACCAACGTTGCCGAGTACCCAAAATGGCAAGCGCTGTTTCGGAAGCATCAACCCCCGGCGCTGCTGATGTGGGGCAAAAATGATCACATCTTTCCGGTCGAAGGCGCCTATCCCTATCAACGCGATCTGAATGATCTCGAGTTTCATCTGCTCGATACGGGACACTTTGCACTCGAAGAGTATGGGCCCGAGATTGCAGCGCAGATGACCGCCTTTCTGAACCGCATCACCGCCGCCAGCAACTGACGTGGAACTGGCCGCACCGCGCTCAAAGGTGCGACCTCACGCATGGAGTAAGTCAATGAATACGCAAACAAATACTGCCGTAGAGGTAACAGTGGAAATCGTACACGGCTTTGTCGACGGTGGCGCCGGAGGAAACCCCGCAGGCGTCGTCCTGGACGCTGATGAATTGAGCGAACAGGATATGCAAGCCGTTGCGGCAAGGGTTGGATTGTCCGAAACGGCCTTTGTCTCTCGGTCTGAGACCGAAGGCTTCAAACTTGATTTCTTCACACCAAACCGGCGCATTGCTCATTGCGGTCACGCAACAATCGCCGCCTTCTCGCGCCTTGAAGCGCTAGGCCGGATTCCCAATCCCAACACCTCGAAGGAGACGGTTGATGGGCCGAGGCGCATACTCATGAAAGAAGGTGCCGCCTATATGGAACAACTGGCCCCAAAATACGCGATACCAGAGGAATGGGCGGAAAAGGGTGTAAGCATCGACGATGTACTGAACTCCCTTGGGATCAGCAGACATCAACTTGATCAGGAGATCCCACCGGTTTTGGTCAATACCGGCAACAGTTTCATTGTTATCGGCCTCGCTGATGCCGAAGGTCTTGCCAAGGTGAAACCAGATTTCGCCAAAATCACACAAATCAGCGAACAACTGGATCTGATCGGCTATTACGTCTTTACAACAGACCCATCAGCGACCAACCGAGACGCGACAACCCGCATGTTTGCGCCCAGATATGCGATTGAAGAAGAAGCCGCGACGGGGATGGCTGCGGGGCCTTTAGCGTGTGTATTGCACGACTTTGTCGGATCATCTCAACGATCATTTCAAATCGAACAAGGGGTGTTTATGAACCCGGCGAGTCCGAGCCTGATAAATATCGATCTGGAAATCGATAATGGAACAATCTCTGGCCTCATGGCAGGTGGTTTCGGCAGGGTCATGTGCTCGCGTCGATTTGTTTTCTAGCGTGGCGCTCGCGGCGAATGGCGGGCTGCACCGCAGCAACGACGCCCATCGGGCGACGTCCGAATTGGGCCGTCCGCTGAATTTTGCAAAGTCCGCTGTCTGCGCATCGCTGACGTTTGGGTGGAACGCAGCGAATGTCCGAATTCCGCACCGTGTGTCAAAATCTGACGTCTGCTTTGGGCTGCGAGCGGCCTATCGCACAATTTCAAAACCGGCGACACTTGCCCTTGTTAAACCTGCTTTGGAGCGAGTTCTCCCCACTCATCCGCGCTCATGCTTTTTCGCGTTAGCCCATCCTCTGAGGCGAACTGAGCTGCTTTGACGAGGAGAAAGGCCACGGTGATCGCATCTACCTCGCAGCGTTTCTCGAATTCTTCCGTAGTCTCATTGGGCCTTTCTTCTGACATTCCCATTCCCCTCTGTATCCGACGCTTTCGGGCAATTGGCTAACTTTGCATAATACTTCGTCGCACTCGGAAAGCCAATTCTCGGGCGTGCGACCGCTTCTTCCGAAGAGGCTCTAATTCCACAAACAAGCTCGTCCTTCAGCGCGAGTAGGTTGCAATGGTGTAGAAGGACGGGAAACCGGCTCCAGCACCTCATTTTTCGTTTTGTTGCGTGTCATCTGGCGGCCCGTCCTGCTCATCGTCAGACTTTGCTTCAATCTCCCGAACGGCCAACCCGGCGATCTTTCGAACCAGATACCAAACGCTGCTGCGGCGTGTGTGCCCCTTGATCCAGCCGGTCACATCCTGAGCCGGGATGTCTAGATGTGGGGCTTCATCTTCGAATACTCGGACCTTGTAGTCGGAAATATCCGCAAGCCCGCTCATGTTTCCTGCACGCGCCTCCGCAATTGGGGTGTGGTTTACATAAACAACAACTCTTAGCATTTTCATCTTTCCTATTTTGGTATGTTTGCACGCTTGGCCGTCATGGACCCGCCTTAGTTCCACGGGTGATTTTTGGTCTTTTGATGCAGCAGGCCCCGAACTAACCGTCTCAGAACCCGCACTGATCTGTGCCGCCCATAGGTGCCTACCAAAGCTTCAACATCGCCCAGATCCAGCCGAAAGAACTCAGGTCTCAACCCAAACTCAGCAGCAAATTCGCTCACCAGGCTTTGAATGATCGCAGGTAGTTGCTCTGGTGTCGGAGGTGGGATTTCATAGATTGTGCAGCGGCTGAGAAGAGGCGCAGGAATGCCACTCAGATCATTTGCCGTCAGAATCCAGCTCACGTGGGAGGCGTCCACGTCAGCCGCCAGATATTTCTCTCGATATCTCCTGGCTTCAGAGGGCTCGAGCAACGCCAGAAGTTCGCCGGTGATATCTCCGTTGCGGCTCGCGTGCGTCTTGTCGATTTCGTCAAGGATGATCATTGGGTTAAGGATGCGTGCCGTTGCCACGGCCTCCGTCACGATCCCTGCATGCGCGCTACTCCAACCTACCGAAAGACCAAACAAATGGTTCTCCGATTTGCCGCCGACGTTTGCGCTTTGCACATAAAGGCCGAGAGCTTTACAGGCTGTCTTTGCAAAAGCTGTTTTGCCAACGCCGGGCTCGCCAACCAGTAGGGTGGGTTGGATATAAAGGATGTCAGATCCGATGCTCCATCGGCACTCGATGTCATGGGCCATCTCTTCGATGACGAAGTTGCAATGAGGGAACCTGTGGGAAACCTCACGAAGTTTGTTCAACTCATCAAGTGAGGCCAGCCGGGAAAATTGATTGCTCCAGGTTGTGAGTTGCTTGATATGTTCCGGCATCTCTTTTCTGAGTGTGCGCGGCAGGTACTCAAAGTCCACCTTGTCCAGCAGATACCTAGCAGCAGTGGCTTTCTCACTCTCTGCTCGCGAGGCTTCCATGCTCATATCGGCAGTGTGACGTTCGGAAATAAGGCCCATGACCTCTTTCCAGCGCTTCAGGCTCGTCATCTGTTCCACTGTGTCTTGGGCGAAGACCGCCAGAGCAGGATCGATTTCCCTCAAACGGTTAATTTCAATCTGCCGCCAATTGTCGGGTTCATCGCTAAATCTTGCAGTTTCTTCAGATCTTTCATTGATCACCTTGAGGAGGTCTTCAGAACCGGCTCTTTCCAAAATCATTTGCTTCACGATTTCCCAAGACGCATGGGAGTTGGCTGCGCTCAACACAGGGCGGAGGATGTCTGCCTTGTCATGGCTGAAGCCAGCCAGCGTAAAAATCTCATCTTCTTCCCAGGTTGCATCACTCATCGGGCTACCAACCTTTCGCAACACAGGCGGGGCATCGGTGGCCCGATGCGCCCCAGGCAATTTGGCCGATATAGCCGCAGCTACGACATTGAAGCGCATCTCGCTTGGCACGAGTATTCAAACGCACTGTGGGAAAGGTTTCCATCCGCTCACTGGCCGCCTCGTGCGCGTGCCAACAGCACAGGTTGACATGCCAGGCGGCGATGACCTGAGTTGTAGAGGCGTTTCCGCACCGCTCGCAGGACATCTCCGCTTCCTGCATAGCTTGCTGCAACCGCAGTTGAATGAACGTGTCTTCCTGCGCGCCATCTAGGTAAATCCGAAGCGAGCCGAATTTCTGCTTGATCTGGCCGACCGAGGGATAGCTTTCCTCTCGCTGATCGCAGTGCTCCTTGATCGCTTCAAAGCACTCGGTGATAATCCGAACCCATCCCAGATTGTCTTTTCCGAGGTGCTTCTCAACGGAGCCGCGGATGTCATCGTAGTCGAAGGTGTTAGTCATCCGCCGAATCCCCGGTTCTAGGGGGCTCGGACTCTTGCGCTGAAGCGATTTCCTCCAGCGCAGCAATAAGACGATGCAGGCCTTTTTCTGTCTCTGCCGCCACCGTCGATTTCAGAGCAGAGAAGTGTTCGTCCGGTAAGTCGAACAGGCATTCAGAGACGTTTTGATGACTGATACTGTCAGGATCGAATTCGTGAAAAGGGAATACCAAGCGCAGAATGGCGTCTGGAGGAAGACGGCGTCGGTCTTCTTTCCCATCGTCTGAGTACATGCGACCTGTAGCGCCATGGAACAGAAGCGTTTCTTTCAGCTCACCAGTCTCGATGCGCGTTTTGACTTCCGATAGAAGCTCGTCGTTGGCGTAGAGCTTCAGGCGTCTTTTCAGGTCTTCAATTGTTTTGGGGTCTTTTGACATGGACTGCCTCCAGAGGTTGGTAGGAGGCGTCGGAATCGAACCGACTCGTGCACTCTAATCTGGAGCTTTCACAGGGGTATAAGCCCCGCCCGCATAACCAATGCTGCCTCCCACGTGTTTCGGTGGGGTATCGACTTAAGCCGATATTCGTTGGCAGTGGATGCGTGTGTTGGTCATGGGGCGAAGCTGAACCAGCATGGGTCGTCATGTCAATATGAAGCGTGCAAAACGTCGTGATTCACCGCGTAGTTCCGGGATCTTTCTATCATGGGTTGTTCGAAACGCTGCCTCCCGACCGTATCAGGCACGTATATTTCCCCACTCAAGGTGAGAATCTGGAGGTGATTCTGGTTTCATAAAGAGCGCCAGAACGTCCGGTTTCTTAGTCGGCGCGAACTGGTTTGAAGCTTCCATGTCTTCTTTGAAACAGCGGGAGACCAGTTCTTAAGCCACTCCACATGAGGCGATGAGTTTCGTGAGCAGCGTGGAACCCGCCCAGATCTCACCATCCTTTTTTCACGCAACTGGGGCACCTCCGCCTGTCATCTGAACGGTCGATATGTCCAACGTAACCACAGACCGCACAGACGAGGTGTTCGGGTGCGTCCGTTCGGCGGAAATAGCGGCGTTTGTGCTCGTTGAACCGTCTGGCCGCTTCCTCATGTGCGCACCAGCAGCATAACGTTATGATCCAGCTTCCTAAATTCTGCGGGCGAGCCGCGTTCCCGCAACGCTCGCAACTTTGGTTCGCCCTATCGATAGTGGCTGTGACCCAGCCGCGGATGCGTTCGTCCTCAGATGCCTTGCTGAAGTAGATTCGGAGTTCGCCGAGTTTTTCCTTGATTTGGAGAACCTTCGGATAGTCGATCTCGATCTCGTCACTGCGTGCTTTGATGTGCTCAAAAAGTTCAGTCACCATCCCCGACCAACCCAATGGGGTTTCGCCTAATTCGAGCTCAACGCTTTTCTGAATGTTGTCGTAGTCGACCACATTGATGGTGGCTTCAGCTTCAGACATTGCGCGCCCTCCTGGAATTCCGCCGGTAGGAGGGTCAGCTCCGATTGGGTTCCGGCAGCACTTTGGCGGGACAACGGTCTTCGCTTAGGGTGTCAACTGCAAGTTGTAGTATCTATTACTACAAGAAAGTCGCGTTTCTTTGTGCCGGAATTGCAACTGCTTTCGTCACATGATCACAGGACCTATCGGGCCGGCGGTGAATTAATTTCCTAGAGCGCGTGTTTGCCAGGCCTTTGCTGTTCCAACCGCTCTATCTCGGCTTTTAACAGCGCAATCCTCTGCGATGTCTGATGTTCCGCAATCAGATCGAGGAACATCTTGGTCTTACCGCCATGCTTCATGCCATAGCGCTCGTAGACCATCGTATTAAACTCATCCAGCTTCGCCTTCGGGATCCGGAACTGGATGTGCTCAAAGTGTTCAGTCTCAGTTTGTGTCATCGAATCCACCTCTTTTGGCTGAGGATAGCAGACCAAAGCCAGTGGTGTTGCCAAGGCTTCAGCCAGGACGTTGGCACTCAGGCAAACTTCAGAACGCGTTGTCCATTTTGAACTTCGCTATCTCACACCACGCGAAATGAACCCACCCTTCAAATAGCAGTATTGAAGTGCGGGCCCCGGTTTTTCAGCGACGATTCCGGATGGATTTCACCCGTGTTGCGAAGTGTCCCACGAATGAGGTTGCATGAACTGTGGGACAGCCACGGTCTTGCCACTCAGTCTCTGTAAAGATTCCTTTGTCAACTCAAGCGCCATCCAGGCCTCTGGTGTAGACATCAGGTTCGCGTGTGGCGTCTGCTTGTCCGTTGGGACACACCCATATCGAGGGTAAAACGCAGGGACGCTCAACACGAACACCGCATCCGTGCTGACGGAACTGAGATGTTCAATACTGGCCTCCAAGATATCTTTCCCAACGCCGTGGCCCAGATACGCTGGTAGCACCCCGCAGGGTGCCGGCAGGTAACAGTTCGCGTCAGAGAGATCTGACATTCAAGAGAGCATTATGCTGTGAAAATCAGTGCCGCTGTAGAGCGCTGAAAACGACCATATGATCCAAGTGGCAAGGGTTTCGGTGGTGTGGCTCCGTTTGAATTTGGACACACTTTATAGGCGTATTGCTCCTCAACCAGTGGTTTTTCCAACCTCCTGCATTTAAGTCACTATGAGTCCCCCACTACGGTTTGGTTATCATCTGGAGAAATTTGATCAACATAAAGAAACGCAGTTGCCGACAACAGATTCTGCCATTTTCTGTTGCTGCGATCTTGGTTGAATTCTCCCGCGGTAGTGCTTTGACACTGACTAGCTTCCATTGCCAGTACCAACTTTGGTAGTGAGTATTGCCCGGAGAGCCTCGCTCCGAACAATCCCAATTTACCGAAGCATCGCTGCCTGCGGAGTTTTGGAAGTATGACAGCTCCGTCATCTCAGTTTTCTCACTCAACCAATAGTGCCGCTCCGGGATTGGATCGACTTCGAACTGGGTGAAATCGTACGAGATTTTCGGGAAAATCTCAATAAGATATTGTTTTAAAACGTTTATCCTTGATGGCCTGTGGGAATAAGCAAAACCGGTTTGAATTAGGCTTTGCCTAATTCACGCAGCGAAAAACCAAGAATAAACCTGCTTCCATACAAGAATAGAGTCGTTCTCTCAGCAAATTTTGAAGGCACCTTACTCCAAAATTTGTTCGCTTTAAGTTCTCTTTTGGGAGTGCTCAGAATGTAAGAAACCCGCTGCCTTGTGAAACTGATTCGGATGGAGCAGTAAGAGCCGTCAGGCAGTTACTTTCACTAAAGAACCCAAGTTGGTTTTTGCTACTCAGAGCGTTTTCAATTCCTCGATGACCAGTTTGATTGGCTCGCGCCGTGGAAGATCTCACGGTTCGGGCAGGGTCGCAATTTTCGCTGATCTCACACCAATAAGTAGAAGGAAATTTTTGGAAGGCGTAAGTTTTGCCTTGATCTGGAACGCAAGATGTGTGAATTGAAGGGTCCAATGACGAACAAGTGCTACGATATCGCTTTCGCTCGTATAAGAGCCTGCTGAATCTCCGTAACGGAAGTTCAGGTCGTCTGTCATTGCATTCACTACGATTGCTGCGACCTTCAGTGGTTTTGAGTTCGGAATGAGGCAAGAGTCGTGGTCGTCATCCTTTCAAGAAATGTTCGATTGCTCCGATTTTTTGGCGTGAGCCATAGCTTTGCGATTAAGGGCATTTTTCACATCTTCAGTTTCGCACGAATAGCCGGATAAACCAGCGGCATTCCCGCTGGTTTCGTGGTCTATCCGAAATTGACCAAGCATCATCTCAGGGTTGCTGAGGGTGCGGTCGAAAGCGTGCGAGAAAGAAACATGTACCATGTAAAGGGTGGCATTAAGTTGCCAGCTGCCTCTAGGGCAGACAGAAGAATTGCGAACGCCTCCAAGGGGCATTGTACGGCATTTGCCGTCCTTGGTGAAAACGAAGGATATCGGGTTCAAGCTGAATCCCACCTCGAACTCTGCAATCTTTTACTTTTGAATGCGAGTGGCGAGGTCGAGCGCCTCAAGGAACAGGCACTGTTCGAATGGGAAGAGGGTGGACGTACTAAACGTCACTATTTCGATGTCCTTGCATTTCTGAGATCAGGCGCACGTATCGCCTATACCGTCAAACCAGAAAGACGAGCATCGTCTGAACGTTTTCTTTCCGAAATGAGAGTTGTAGCTGGTCATGCAGTCCACTCGGGCTTCTGTTGTGAGGTTCGCCTGGTGACTGAAAGAAGCTTTTGCCAGATCGACCTTCGAAACGCAGCTATTTTTGCGTCTGTTAGACCATCCGAGTTTAGTGCCGGAGCCGAAGACAAAGCTAAGAAAGTTACCGAAAACTTGGTCGGTTCCGTCACACTGCGTGATTTGAGCACGAAGGTTGGTATGGCGGCATGTGGCTATCGCGCATTGTTGTTTTTGGTTCGGCGGGGCGTTCTTCGGCAATCACGTCATGAAGTCCTTTCACCCGAGGCTCTCGTGCATGCGGTGGGAGCTGAAAAATGACCCAAGCAAACTCATCTCACTACGGCCGATTTCAGATTAACCAGCATGACCGTGTCGTCATTGGAGGCAAGGCGATGCGTTTGGTCTATCAATCGGGGGATAGCTATATTCTCCGGTCAACAGACGATGTCGGACTTGCTGAAACATTTTCGTTCGGTGAATTGGCACGCTTGAATGGAAGCGGAAAGATTCTCCATGAACCGGACTATTTTTTACCAGAGCATGCGCGCCAACGGCTTGTAGCTCCTGTGTCCCGTATCTCGGACCTTACGCCAAAGCAGAGGGCTCGTCTCCGCTTCAAACAGGCGTATGTTTCAGCCTACCTGGATATGCATGCTGAAGGTCTGGTTGCTGCGAATGATCCCTCAATCGAGCTGAACATGACTGAAATCTGTTCGCGAGGATCTGAGTACCTGCGCGAAGTGGCGCCAAGCCCGGACGAGATTCAAAGAGAGAACGAAATCCGCGCGGGTCAACGTCGTCGGCGTCCCGGTGGAAAGGCCACCGAGGTGCTCGATAAGGTTCATGCCAGAACTCTCCGAAAATGGGTAACCGCCTATCGCGAATATGGACTCGCAGGCCTTGCGGACAACATGTCCAATCGCGGAAACCGTAACAGTTACTTCACCCCAGAAGAGCGGGCACTACTCGTCGCAACTGTCAGGGAAAGCTATCTTTCTCCCAATCGCCCTTCCAAAGCCAACACCTACCAAGACGTCAAAGCAAAGTTCTTTTTTGAGAACCAGCAGCGCGTTGAGCAGGGCTTGTCGGAGTTCCGGATTCCTTCCCGGGAAACTGTTCGCAACACAATCAATGACCTCGACAAATTTGAAGTCGTCTTGAACCGGGAAGGCCGACAGGCAGCAGAGAAGATGTTCAAGCCGGTTGGCCGTGGTCTGGAAGTTGCGCGCCCATATGAAAAAATTCAAATCGACGAGTGGAAAATCGATCTTATCACGCTCATGGCCGACAGTGGCCTCCTCGGTCTTTTTTCTACGGATGAACTCCTTGAGCTTGGTCTAAACAACGAAAAGGCGCGATGGTGGATTACCGCAGCAATCGATTGTCGAACGCGCTGCTTCGTTGGGATGAAGCTGGCACGCAACCCAAAGGCCTCTGGTGCTATTGATTGCCTTCGAATGAGCATGTGCGACAAAGGTGAATGGGCAGACCGTGTAGGTGCCGTGTCAGGGTGGCACATGGCTGCGACACCAGAAATGGTAGTTACCGACAATGGTTCAGCCTTCAAATCCGGCGTATTTGCTGATGTCTGCGCGGAACTCTGGATTGTTCTGGAACGAACAATCGCGGGCATCCCGGGTATGCGCGGAACAGTCGAACGTCTGTTTCGGACGGCCGGGCTGACGCTGCTGCATCGATTGAATGGTCGAACTTTCTCATCAGTTCTTGAGCGGGGAGATCATCCCTCTGAAGATCGCGCTTGTCTTACTTCTGAAGACCTGTGTTACGCGCTGGTGCGTTGGATCGTCGATATCTATCACAATACGCCCCATTCTGGATTGGGGGGGCGCACACCTCTGGAGCAATGGAAAGCCGACCATGAGGCAGGGAACTATCCGTTGCGAGCAACTCCGCATGAGAAGCACCAGAGGCTTGCGTTTGGAACTCACCTCTCTCGCAAAGTCAGTAAGAATGGTGTCACCGTACTTGGTGTTCGCTACCATTTTGAGGGACTCGCCGCTTGGTTCACTCGGTATGGTAACACTGAAGTCGAAGTGCGGTGGCTACCAGACGATATTGGTTCCATCGAAGTGCGGCTTGGTGACATCTGGGAGACGGTCCAAGCAAGCCATTCTGGGTTTTCTGGCGTACACGCGCAAGTTTGGATGGAGGCGCGACGCAGCCTCCGCACGAAAGACCAAAAGGCGCTCAAATGGCGAGATCGTGTGGTCTTCGAAGCAATCGATGCGATCAATATGATGAACCAGCAGCGCTCGCTGGAATTCGGCCTGATTTCGCAAAACTGGTCCCCTGAACGGGTCAAGAACCTCGAAGACTCCCTCTTTGTCGGGTTCAACGTCTCATCTTCATCAACTTCACTAAATGAGGCTTCTTCTGGCTACGGAGAAATCATTTCTCCCGCTGAACCAGATGAACTTCAGCATCCTAAGACTACTGTGCCGCCGCGTACGGAAGAACCGGCACCGAACCCAACCTGGACAATCAAGAAAGGCGAAGAATGATGTCGGATTTCAGCCAAAATGAGAAATACACGACCCTGATGGAGCTGAGGAAGCACCACGTAGAAACAGACCGCGATAAGCAGATTCTACGACACCTCAATCGCCTTTTGATGCGCGATGAACATGGAAACTATTTGCCGCGGGCGAGGCGCTTCACTGGAGACCTTGAAACTCGTGGCATCACGATCATCGAAGCTGCGGGCAGCGGGAAAACTACTGCTGTCAATCGTGTGTTATCACGACACCCCGCGCTTCAAGTCAAACAAGGCGAAGACTGGCCGCGCTATCTGAGAATTCAAGTGCCCAGCCCTGCAACACTTAAAAGCCTGGGTCGTGCCGTTTTGTCCGCGACCGGGTTGGATCGGGTCGCAGCAAGTACCACCGCGTGGGAGATTTGGCGCATTGCACGTCATCGGCTGGCTCTTCTCGACATCGTGGTCCTTTGGTTCGATGAGGCGCAGGATATGTTTCTTTCTGGTTCAGCCCGAGAGATCGACGACATGCTCAAAATGTTAAAAACTCTGATGCAAAATGATTCCGCTGTCATCCCGATCCTTAGCGGGACGGAGCGTCTCGCAGAAATCACAAGCTACGACCCGCAGGTGAATCGCAGGTTCACGAAAGTCGTACCGGCTCCACTGGCGCCGGGCTTGGATGACGCCAATTTGCTGCATCTGATTGAGGCATTCACCGATGAGATCGGTCTTCGATTTGAAAGAGACAAACTTCTCGCAGGGCGATTGATTCACGCGAGTCGATGCCGATTTGGAAGAGCGGTTGAAACTATCCTGAACGCAATTGAGTGCGCTGTTGAAGAATGTGCACCCAACTTGACCACAATGCACTTTGCCGAAGCATGGGGTATGCAGGAGGGCTGCGATTGGGAGCGAAATGTCTTTGTGTCTCCCAATTGGGCTTCCATTGAACTTGATGCTGGGGCTGCGGCATTCGAGGCCGCGCGCACAGCTCGACAGAATCTTCAGGCCGGGCGGAAGTAACTCAATGGCGATGCGTCCCAATCTGCCTTTGGCGGCAGGCGAAAGTGTTGTGTCGTGGGTCAACCGTTTTGGATTGCTTCATTGCGGTCTCGGCGCAACGGAGTTTTTGAAACTCATCGGTGTGTGTCAGAGGGAGTTGATCTCTGGAAAGCGGAGTGCGCTGGAACGCCTAACCGAGGTTACAGGGGTCTCGTTTGAGTTGCTTGCCTTGGGGGCGTACGAAAACGTTTCCCACCGCCTTTATCGCTTCAAAGATGAACAGTTCCATCGTGAGTTTCTGGATATGAATTGCATTCAGTTTTGTCCAACTTGCCTGTTGTTGGGCATTGAAGATGAAACGGACGGTGTTCGCGCCGGGACCTTTCGGATCAACTGGTCGTTTGCTCCAATACGAACCTGCGCCATCCACAGGTTCCCATTGGTAAGGAAACGTGTGGCTAAAACTTGGGGAGTCGTTGGAAAATATGCTGAATTCGCCGGCAATCGGAGCGCATTGGAGGAATGCTTGCAGGTTTCTCAACCAAGAGACCCGTCCGCCCTGCAACTCTATGCTGAGGCACGATTTGAAAGGTGTAGTAGCTATCATTGGATGGACTCGCAGCAGATTGATTTGGCTTGTCGTGCCACCGAGATGCTGGGCGCCTGTATCGAGTTTGGCGCACAAGTTACACTGTCAAAGCTCTCAGAAGATGATTGGGATGTTGCCGGTCAAACGGGTTTTGAGTTCACATCCCGTGGAGAAAAGGGCATCGTTGAGGGGTTCGAAATCATCTGTAGTCGTCCGGTAAAAAATGCCTCTATGGTCGGACCCAAGGGAATCTTTGGGAAGCTCTACGAGTGGGCTCAGTTCAGAAAGAACGATAAACCTGTTGGACCCATCCAGGATGTCTTTCGTGAGTACATTCTCGACAGGTTTTACGTACCTGCGGGATCGAAATTGTTTGGGAAGACTGTGGACCGACCGAGACGGCACACGGTCGCGTCGTTGTCGGCTCAATACGGCCTTCATCTTAAGACGACCACTCACGCGCTTCGCAAATCAGATCTTCTACCGTTGTTTGACCGAATTGACGATGAACGGCGAACCGTGCCTGCGGATCAGGCCGAAGCTCTCTTTGAAAAACTGAGTAGAGCTATTCCAGTAGCCAAGATCCCAAGAACTATCGGGTGCAGCAGAGCGCAGGCCGAACTTTTGCTAAAGAGCGGTATCTTAAAGCCAGTCATTCAGGATGACGGTGACACTAGCGGGAGACACAAGGGCGTAGATTCAAACGACCTGAACAGTCTGGTCGAAAGAATGCGGCAAACCGGTTGTTCGGTTGCTCAGCCAAGCGTGGGAATGTCGAACATCTGTGATACAGCAATCACCCTGCATTCGCCCTCCATGGAGATTCTGACTTTATTGCTCGACGGTCACCTGAACAAAGTCGAACTTCTACCGATTGACCTCAAGTTCCAGTCAGTGTTGGTGAATCTCGAAGAAGTCGCGAACAAGCTCGGCGTAAAAGCAGGTCAACCTGGCTTTACAATCTCGGAGGCTTCACGAGAGCTAAGCGTCCTCCCGAACACTGTGAGATTTCTCTTGCAGGCAAAGGAAACTGATGGCCATCCCGTTTTGGAAGCTAGCGGACAGGTTCTTCACATGGGGGTCATGCGCGAACTGGTGGATTACGAAAGCCTGCGCAAGTTCGAAAGCCGATTTCGAAAACTCTCAGCCATTGACGGCTATTGGAACCGCGAGCCTGAACGTCTACGCAAAAAATTGGTCGCCAAAGGTCTCAGGCCAGTGTGGGATCCAAAGGTTGCCGGTGCCGAGTTCTACAGGGTCTCCGACCTCTGACGACAAAAGCTTAAGATCTTTGACCTAGACCGCTCTATTGAGCGGTCTTTTTTGTTGCAAGTGATCTTTCACGTGGGCGGGAATGACCTTGTCGTATGGGCCATTCGGTAGCCGGATACCATGCATCCATTGTTTTTTCACTATTTTTGAGCGGTGATCTGTCTACGAGTGGGTTCTAATAGGTTGGTGCTTCAACTGCGTGACCCACCAAGCGATTGAGGCTCAAATCGAATTTTCTCACCTGAGTATCAAAATCCCCTCGTATACATAGTGATGAGAAAGCGCTTGATATTTCTAGTCGAACGCTCTGCTTGTCGTGGCCAAATGGTCGAAGCTATTAACGCGCTCCGGAGTAGCGCTAGTTAATACTATGACGGCTTCGCAGCATATCTTTCTCATACGGTTTTTTGATCTGCCCCTGTTAGGGCAGATCTTCGATTACTCTTCTGCTTTCTTCTTTTGCGTTTGTATTGGTCAGTTCATCTGGCTGGATAGATGAAGGAGTAGCCTTGAGGACCATCAAATTCCTACTCGTGTCGGATCCCAATACGAAACAGGTGCCGTGCGCATTAGTTTACAGAATACAAAAAGTATTTGCGCAATACAGGGCTGCCCAAAAGCGCATTAGAAATGATGAACACTTGGCCGATTTCGGAAGAGGTGATTTCACCAATGCGTTTGCGCGCAATCAGATGGGGTTACGTTAATCCGGCATGCCAACTCGTCCTGAGGATCGCAAGTGAATGGAATTGTCACGTGCGCTAGGGAATCATTGGTTCTTCGATTCGAAAAATCGGGGTCCAGAATACCGATTCCTTTGGTACTGCACCCTAAGAACAACGCTCAGAACCTTCGCAAGTGCAGAAACTGGGTGATATCTGGCTCGTAGCACGCTTTTTAATTTGTCTGCGTCCAAGCCTGTGTCATGACGCAAATTCTCGGGTTATCCACATTTATCTCCCGCCGGATATCAACAGTTTATCCCCGTCTAATTTTCATGCTGCAGTGCTATTTTCTTGCCCGAACAGGGTCCTGATGCAAAAGTCTGGATACGGCTTCTGATCTCAGGAACAGGGGCTGGACGCAAAGGCCAAGGGGGCCACGGCGACAAAGGCAGGTTTTAGGATTTGCTCTTGGTTGCAATGGTTTACCGGTAGTGGATCAGATAAACTGGGCTTCGGTTCGGATTAGGTGGTCAGCTTCTCAGAAGGTCTGCGCGGGCTGCGACGCGACATAGCGCGTGTGGCAGTCGCCAACGCCTCTTCGGGGGCAGAGGCAACTGGATCGGGACGCCCCTCGGGCGGTTCGAACCGGCAAGGCGTCAGGAGTGTCCGTAAGGATGCATGCAAAGACCGCGTCTGAGCACCTGGCGCCTTTTCCTTTTTTAGAACTTAAGGTTCATACAGGCTACCACGCACAAACCTCCGGAACGGAACGGGGTTCTTTTGCTTGCGCAAAAGAACCCCGTAGAAGTGTCAGAAATGCAATGCCGCGTCTATGCACCTGTGCGGACGACACTACGCCTGTTGTTTGGGTCTGGCAACTACATATTGCGGATTTGGCGTTGCTAAACCGCAACATCCCGTCGCAATCAGATGTTTTCCTGAACGTCCTCAGCCGCGTTCTGGATAGCATCGCCTGCATTTTCGATGTCTTTGCCCGCACCCTTTGCGGTTTCGCAAGCGGTAAGTGTGAATAGGGCCAGGCCAATTAGAATTGCTCGGATCATCGATTGCTCCATAAGTGCTTGTTTCGAATTGGGTAGCAGCTTTTATGTATCAGAGCCACAGATTTTAAAGGCTCCTTCGCTTACATCGCTCGTATAGCGAACGGCGCGTAAATACGACCTCAAGACTACGGAGAAGGCCTTGGGCCCGTTTCCAGTTACACCTTGGATTTTAGCCAGATTTACAGGGATTAGCCTGCTTCCGGACTACAGAAGAGCTCGTACACCACCTCAAGTATCCGCGCGGGTCTTTCGTCCGCTAATCGGTAGTAGATTGTCTTGCCCTCCCGTCTGGGAACGACAAGCCCCTCCAATCTGAGGCGTGACAATTGCTGTGAGACCGCCGCCTGCCGGGCCGACAGGAGCCGCTCTAATTCGGTCACGGATTTCTCGCCGGAAACAAGGTGGCACAGGATCATCAAACGCCCTTCGTGGCTGATCGCCTTGAGAAAATTCGACGCACGGGTTGCGTTTTCAACCATCCGCTCAAGTTCGGACTGTGACATATCTTCGGTCATTTGCGGCAAAGCCATGATCGTGTTCCTCGATTATATTCGCCCAAGTTCGAGATTGTCTGAAGTTACTAGGTTGAAAGTGCAATTGGTACAACTACTAGGCATGTATCACTATATGCACGGATCAAAATAACGTGATGTTATATGGTATATTCCTGTCGGTTTGCCAGACCTCTCGTGGAGGAGTTTCGGAAACCGAAGGAATTCCTCGGAACGCTCAGCCCCCCTTGCAGCCCCCCAACAGCAGCACTAAGACTCGGGTAACTCTTCTTCGGGTAAAGTCCCGATCCATCGCAAAGCAGGCAGGTTCCGAATGTTCGATCCAGTTGAAACATATATGAACACTCTTGTCCCCATGGTCGTCGAGCAGACCAGCCGGGGCGAACGCGCGTATGATATTTTCTCGCGCCTTCTGAAAGAGCGAATTATTTTCATCAACGGACCGATCCACGATGGAATGAGCCATCTGGTCGTCGCTCAGCTGCTGCATCTCGAGGCGGAAAACCCCAACAAGGAAATCTCGATCTACATCAATTCGCCCGGTGGCGTGGTCACCAGCGGTTTGTCGATTTACGACACAATGCAGTATATCAAGCCGAAATGTTCTACATTAGTGATCGGTCAGGCGGCTTCGATGGGGTCCGTTCTTTTGGCTGGTGGCGAGAAGGGAATGCGGTTTTCTCTGCCCAACAGTCGGATCATGGTGCATCAGCCCAGCGGTGGATATCAGGGTCAAGCCAGCGACATTATGATTCACGCAGCAGAGACCCAAAAGCTGAAGGATCGCCTGTATGATATCTATGTTCGTCATACGGGACAGACAAAAAAGGCGGTTGAAAAGGCTCTGGATCGCGACAATTTCATGAGCCCGGAAGAGGCCAAGGAGTGGGGTCACATCGACGAGATCGTCGAGAACCGCGCCAAAATGGACGGCGACGACGCCTAGGTTCAAATCCGCGCGCGTCAGGCGTGAGGATTGATTTTGAGATTGTAGCTGCCAGAGGGCTGGCCTAAGCTGCAGGCATATACGGCAAGCGCGGCCCCGAGACGGGGGCTGCTGAGACGGAGCCCGAGGGGTAAAGCATGGCGACGAATTCAGGCGGTGACGGCAAGAACACGCTCTATTGCAGCTTTTGCGGCAAAAGCCAGCATGAGGTGCGTAAGCTGATCGCAGGCCCGACCGTGTTCATCTGCGACGAATGTGTCGAGCTGTGCATGGACATCATCCGTGAAGAGACCAAGGCCAGCGGCCTGAAGTCGTCGGACGGCGTGCCAACGCCCAAGGATATCTGCGAAGTGTTGGATGATTATGTGATCGGTCAGGCCACCGCCAAGCGGGTTCTGTCGGTTGCGGTACACAACCACTACAAGCGCCTGAATCACGCCCAGAAAGCGGGCAGTGATATCGAGCTTGCCAAATCCAACATCCTGTTGATCGGTCCCACCGGTTGCGGAAAGACCTTGCTGGCGCAAACGCTGGCACGGATTCTGGACGTGCCCTTTACGATGGCGGACGCAACCACACTGACCGAAGCGGGTTACGTGGGTGAGGATGTCGAAAACATCATCCTCAAGCTGCTGCAAGCCAGCGAATACAATGTCGAACGC
Organism: Ruegeria sp. CL5; assembly: GCF_056536485.1. Lineage (NCBI taxonomy): Bacteria > Pseudomonadati > Pseudomonadota > Alphaproteobacteria > Rhodobacterales > Roseobacteraceae > Ruegeria > Ruegeria sp. CL5. The sequence continues at coordinate 146,251 of NZ_JBQFPS010000006.1, read as the reverse complement.
GCACAACGCGGCATCGTCTATATTGACGAGGTCGACAAGATCACTCGCAAGTCCGAGAATCCATCGATCACTCGCGATGTCTCGGGTGAGGGCGTCCAGCAGGCGCTGCTGAAGCTGATGGAAGGCACCGTGGCCAGCGTTCCGCCGCAGGGTGGCCGTAAGCATCCTCAGCAGGAATTCTTGCAGGTGGATACCACAAATATCCTGTTTATCTGTGGTGGTGCCTTTGCAGGCCTCGACAAGATTATTGCGCAACGTGGCAAAGGCTCGGCTATGGGCTTTGGGGCTGATGTCCGCGACAATGACGAACGCGGTGTGGGCGAGATCTTCAAGGATCTTGAACCCGAGGATCTGCTGAAGTTTGGCCTGATCCCTGAATTTGTTGGCCGTCTGCCGGTTCTGGCAACGCTCGAAGATCTGGACGAAGATGCTCTGGTCACTATCCTGACCAGCCCGAAAAACGCTCTGGTCAAGCAATACCAGCGCCTGTTCGAGCTGGAAGATGCCGATCTGGCCTTCACCGATGATGCGCTGAAAGCCATCGCCAAGAAGGCTATTGAACGCAAAACCGGCGCACGTGGCTTGCGCTCGATCCTCGAAGATATCCTGCTGGATACGATGTTCGAGCTGCCGGGCATGAAGAATGTGACCGAAGTTGTGGTCAACGAAGAGGCGGTGACGTCAGAGTCGCAACCGCTGATCATCTACGCTGACACAGCTGAATCTGCTTCCGCTGGTTGAGCCGAGGCTGATTGCCCGCGGCACTGGTTAGGGGGCTCTGCCCCCGTCGCCATTGGGCGACTTCCCCAAAGTATTTATAGCCAGATGAAGCAGGGGTCCGCTCTTCATCTGGCTATAGATACTTCGGAGCGCGAGGCAGAGCCTCGCATTGAATCGGCTTTGAGGTCATTGAGGCAATATTAGTAGGCAAGCATGGCAATCAAACGGATATCTTCTGGCGGCGAATTCGAGGCCAAGGCTGGCTATTGCCGCGCAGTTGTCACTAGAGGCTGGGTGCATGTCGCGGGGACTGTAGGTCAGGGGGACACGGTGGTTGACCAATGTCGCTCAGCTCTGTCGATTATCGAAAATGCGCTTATCGAGGCTGGCTCATCATTCTCAGACGTTGTGCGCGTCACATATATGTTGCCGGATCGCACCGAGTTCGAGCCTTGCTGGCCTGTTTTGGCCGAGAGGTTTGGCGCGAACCCTCCTGCAGCCACGATGATTGAATGCGGGTTGGTCGATCCGAAATATCGGATTGAAATTGAGGTTACCGCTATTCTGCCGGAATGACGCAGGCGAGCCCGGTGGCACTGGACCTCAGCGTGCCTTTGGTCCATATCTTCGGGGACAGAAATGCCGGAGGCAGCCGATGGGAATCCTGAACAGTCTATTGCGGGCCGTGACCTGGTGGAACGGAGCCACCCTGAACACGCAGTTCTACACTGCGCGCAAAGGGATCAAGGTCGGTGAAGACGATGAAGGCAACGTGTTCTATCGTAACGCAGACGACAGCAAACGTTGGGTGATCTTCAATGGTGAGGCCGAGGCCAGCCGGATTGACCCTGATTGGCATGGATGGCTGCATCGCACTTGGGATGAACCGCCAACCGACAAACCTCTGGCCCACAAATCCTGGGAGAAACCGCATCAGGAAAACCTGACGGGAACCGCGCTGGCCTATGCACCTGCCGGTTCGCTGCGTCGTGCCGATCCGGTTGAACGCAGCGACTACGAGGCGTGGAACCCGGAATAGGCGAAGCACAGATGTCTACTCATACCAAGACCGAAGTGATTGTCGGCGGGGTCGTACTGGCCTGCGCTGTTGCGTTTGGCGTCTATGCGAGCCAGTCCACTGGCCTTTCTCAATCCAGCACAGGTTATGAGCTGGGCGCGTCTTTCCGCTCGCTGGAAGGTGTCGGCGTCGGCACCGATGTCCGTCTTGCCGGCGTCAAGATCGGGACGGTGACGGGTGTTACGCTGAACTCTGACACGTACCGCGCGGATACTCAGTTTTCCGTGGCTGATGGTATCCTTATCCCGGATGACAGCGCGGTCGTGATCTCGTCCGAAGGATTGCTGGGTGGCAACTTTGTTGAGGTCATGCCGGGTGGTTCCCCGTTTTATTTCGAGGCGGGTGATGAGATCACTGATACCCAAGGCGCGGTCAGCCTGATCTCGTTGCTGGTCAAGTTTGTGGCCGGGGACGGCAGCGAATGATGCGGGCGGCCCTTGTGGCCCTGATCGTCACCGCGACCGGAGCCGCAGCGCAGCAGAAGGTCGAATCCGGCCCCGGTGCCATGTTGCGCGGTTTGGACAAGGTCAGCGGGCAGACGGTGGATATCGAGGTGCAGAACGGCGAGACAGCGACGGTCTTTGGCCTAGACGTCGCGCTGGGTGATTGCCGCTATCCAGCCGAGAACCCGACAGGCGACGCCTTTGCCTATCTGACCATCTGGGAACAGGGCAAGGCGCAGCAACTGTTTGATGGCTGGATGATTGCAACCTCGCCCGCGCTGAACGCGCTGGACCACGCGCGCTATGACGTCTGGGTGATCCGCTGTATCACACCCTGAGGGGTCTGCTGCAGATCAGCGGTGAAGTCCGCATCGACCTCAAGCGCTTGTTTCAATTCGCTATGATAGACCGCACGCGGGATTTCAATCGCACCCAATGAGGCCAGATGCGCCGTCAGAAACTGCGTATCGAACAGCGTAAACCCGGTTTGGCGCAGCCGATCCACCAGATAGGCAAGTGCAATCTTCGATGCATCCGTGCGGCGCGAAAACATGCTTTCGCCAAAAAAGGCAGCTCCGAGGACCACGCCGTAAACGCCGCCAATCAGCGACGAACCATCCCAAACCTCAAGCGAATGCGCGCGACCGCTCCGGTGTAGTTCCTGATACAGGCGGCGCAGTTCGGGATTGATCCAGGTGTCCGATCGGTCGGCGCAGCCATCCACCACGCCCACAAAGTCCTGATTGATGCTTACCCTAAAGCCGCAGGTCCGGATACGCCGCGCCAGACTGCGTGAGATGTGAAAGCCATCCAGCGGGAACACGCCGCGAAACTTTGGGTCGACCCAGAACAGCTCGGGGTCATCGCGGTGCTCGGCCATCGGAAAAATGCCGATGGAATAGCCATGCAGCAGAAGTTCGGGGGAAAGGCTCATGCCGGGTGCCCCGGGACCAGAGGGCCGTAGCCCTCTGATCCCGTTTTCTTATTGGGCCATGTTCTCCGCAAGCCAGTGCTCCAGCCAGTGGATGTTATAGTCACCGCTATGCAGATCTGGTTCCTGCAGCAGCGCGTGGAACAGCGGCACGGTGGTGTCGATGCCGTCGACGATCAGCTCGCCCAAGGCACGTTCCAGACGTGCCAACGCTTCGGCCCGGTCGCGACCTTGCACGATCAGCTTGGCGATCAGCGAGTCGTAATAGGGCGGGATCGAGTATCCGTCATAAAGCGCCGAATCCATCCGCACGCCCAGACCACCCGGCGCGTGATAGGCCGTAATCTTGCCCGGGCAGGGCGAGAAGTTCGGCAGCTTTTCCGCGTTGATGCGAACCTCGATGGCGTGGCCGTTGATTTCCAGATCGTCTTGACCAAACGACATGTCCTCACCAGCGGCGACGAGGATTTGTTCGCGCACCAGATCGACACCAAAGATGCCCTCGGTCACCGGATGTTCCACCTGCAGGCGGGTGTTCATCTCGATGAAGTAGAACTCGCCATTCTCATAGAGGAACTCGATGGTGCCAGCGCCGATATAGTTGATCTTGGCCACCGCGTCGGCGCAAACCTTACCGATCTTGGCGCGTTCTTCCGGGGTGATGCATGGGCCGGGGGCCTCTTCGAACACTTTCTGGTGGCGACGCTGCAGCGAGCAGTCGCGCTCGCCCAGATGAACCGCTTTGCCCTTGCCGTCGCCGAAAACTTGAATCTCGATGTGGCGCGGCGTCGTCAGGTATTTCTCGATATAGACCTCGTCATTGCCAAAGGCTGCTTTGCCTTCGGCGCGCGCGGTCATGAAGGCGCTTTCCATCTCATCTGCGGTCATCGCGACTTTCATGCCGCGACCGCCGCCACCGGCGGTGGCTTTGATGATGACGGGATAGCCGAACTCTTCGCCGATGCGCTTGGCATCTTCCAAGGTGGGAACGCCGCCATCGGAGCCGGGAACGCAAGGCACGCCCAGTTCCTTCATCGTGTCCTTGGCGGTGATCTTGTCACCCATGACGCGAATATGTTCTGCGGTGGGGCCGATGAAGGTGATGCCGTGATCTTCGACGATCTGCACGAACTCGGCATTTTCGGAGAGGAAGCCATAGCCGGGATGGATCGCCTGCGCGCCGGTGATTTCACAGGCCGAGATGATCGCGGGCACGGACAGATAGCTTTGCGGGCTGGGCGGGGGGCCGATGCAGACCGATTCGTCGGCCATACGCACATGCATCGCGTCGCTGTCGGCGGTGGAATGGACGGCAACCGTCTTAATCCCCATCTCGCGCGCAGCACGGATCACGCGTAGGGCGATCTCGCCTCGGTTGGCAATCAGGATTTTGTCGAACATGGGCCCGCCTTACTCAACGATGACCAGAGGCGTGCCGAATTCCACAGCATCACCATCGCCGACCAGAATGCGCTTGATGGTGCCCGACTTGGGCGCGTGGATGTGGTTCATGGTCTTCATGGCTTCGACGATCAGCAGTGTGTCGCCTTCGGATACCGACGCACCGACCGAGATAAACGCAGGCGCGCCCGGCTCGGGCTGCATGTAAACGGTGCCGACCATGGGAGAGGTCACAGCTCCGGGGTGGCTTGCGGGATCATCCACTGCGGTGGGTGCCTCGGCAGCGGCAGGAGCGGCGGCGGCAGCAGGGGCAGCAGCGGGTGCAGCCGCAGGAACCGCAACCTGAACCGGAGCGGCCACGGTTTGCGACATACGGCTGACACGCACATTCAGGCTGTCGTCATCGCCATATTCGCGTTTGACCTGCAGTTCGGTCAGGTCGTTTTCGCGCAGCAGTTCGGCCAGTGCCTTGATAAACGCGACATCCGCTTCGTGTTTGGTATCTGTCATGAGTGTCCTCGAAGGTTCCCCTATGGCCCGTCTGTTCCCTGCGGGCTTGGTCTGATTACGCAGGGTTATAAGCTATGCAGACGCCCATGAAAAGCGTCGACTGAGCCCGTTAAATAGGGGTTTTCGCTTCAAGTTCGAGGGGCGCTGCAATTACAGCGGCGTCCCTGACAGTTTTGCCACCAACTCGGGCAGCTTTCGAGCGCCATATTTCTCTAGAAGACGAGCGCGATAGGCCTCGATTGTGCGATAACTCAGCCCCAACTCCACTCCGATTTCTTTTGCAGACAGGCCGCGGCAGGACAGGATGGCGACTTCGCGTTCGCGGGTGGTCAATTGCACAAGTGGGCGTTCTTCCGAGATATCCGAAAAGCTCCATATCCCGTGACGAAACGGATCGTCGGGCGTAAGGGACCGCCCTCGTGCGCGGCACCAAAACAGGTCCCCGTCGCGCCTCCGCATAACTCGTTCATCCGTATAGTACCCGGTGTCGCGCATCACTTGCAGGCTGCGTGCTCCAATCCGCTCCCAGTCGGCAACCGAGGGATAAAGATGTAGCAAGGGCATGTTGCGGTAATCAGCTTCATCCCCGCCAAAGGTCCGCGCAAATTGCAAATTGCACCGCCGGATGATCCGGTTCTCAAGCTCAACAAGGCCGATAGGGGCGTATTCGAAGGCGGGATCGCTCATGTACTTATCGTGACGGGTATTGCGTTGAATTAGAAGAGCAGGTGGCGGGAAACGGTGGGTTTCTTTCTGTTGTCGCTGTCAAAGTTGTAAATCTTCTTTGATAATTCTTCGCCAAGGGTTAAAAATCATGCAGTTATTCTGCAAATCAGTTTGCAGACGTCAAGGATACAAACAAGATGCGAGATACCCTTACCGGCAGCCGGATACGCGAAAGGCGGCAAATCTCGGGGTTGCGACAGGCGGAACTGGCGCGGCAGGTGGGGATTTCGGCATCGTATCTGAACCTGATCGAACACAATCGCCGCCGCATTGGTGGCAAGCTTCTGATTGATATTGCGGCGGCATTGTCAGTGGAACCATCGCTGCTGACGCAAGGGATAGAAGATACGCTCATCTCAGCCCTGCGCGAGGCGGCGGCAGATTCGGTTGGTCAAAAGGCCGAGGTTGACGGGCTCGAAGAATTCGCCGGACGCTTTCCCGGCTGGTCTGGCGTTCTGGCACAGATGCATCGCCGCGTAGTGACTTTGGAACGTACAGTCGAAACCCTTTCGGATCGTTTGACCCATGACCCACATCTGGCCGCTTCGATGCATGAGGTGCTGTCGACCGCTGCCGCCATTCGTTCAACCGCCGCGATTCTGGCCGAACCCGGAGAGATCGAGGCCGAATGGCGCGACCGCTTCCATCGTAATCTGCATCAGGATGCCGAGCGGCTGGCTGAAAGCTCCAAAGCGCTTGTGGCCTATCTTGATGACAGTGACGGGCAACGCGATCTGCGTGGCATCCCACTTGATGCGGTCGAGGCCTTTTTTGCTGAACAGGGATATCATTTCCCGGAACTCGAAGCCGGAGGGGAATTAACCGATGTGCTGCTGGATGGGCTCGAGTCCTCCGCCGCCAACGCCGTAGCCTCGGGCTTGCTGAACCTTTACGCAGCCGATGCGCTGGCCATGCCGTTGGATCAGGTACGCGACGCGCTTGATGCAACGGATCTTGACCCGCTGGCCCTCGCGGCAGCGTTTTCGGTGGATTTGGTTACGGTGCTGCGACGGTTGGCCTTTCTGCCCGAAGGCACGCTGGCACGTCCTGCAGGGCTGGTGATCTGCGACGCCTCGGGCAGCGTTCTATTCTATAAGCCTGCGCCGGGCTTTGCCCTGCCGCGCCATGGCGAGGCGTGCCCGCTCTGGCCTTTGTTCACGGCGCTAAACCGTCCTCTGGTGCCGATCCGCAAGCGCGTCGTGCAACTTGGCCGCACCGCCGCCCAGTTTGAATGTTTCGCCATCGCCTCCCCCCAACCGGCCGAGGCGTTCGGAGCCGAGCCGGTCTACCGTTCGGTCATGTTGGTGCTGCCGGTTGAAGACACCGTGCGGCCGACGGAGAACGCGGCGCAAGTCGGGGTCAGTTGTCGGATTTGCCCCAAACGAGATTGCGGCGCACGTCGGGAACCGTCGATCTTGAGCGAAGGGTTTTGACAGTTTCGTGACGCTGCGCTTAAGCTGGTCTGGACAGGTGGCCGGACGTGCAACCGGTCCTGGGGAGGAAGTACAAATATGAGCCGTAAGGTTCTGTTGATCGAGGATGAACCCAATATCACCGAGGCGATCCGTTTTTTGCTGACGCGTGAAGGGTGGCAGGTTGAAACGCATGCCGAGGGAACGGACGCGGTGCAGATAATCCTGTCCGCTCAGCCCGATTTGGTGATTCTGGATGTGATGTTGCCGGGTAAAAGCGGAATGGATGTGCTGCGTGATCTGCGCGAGCATGAAGAGATGAAGGCATTGCCAGTCCTGATGCTGACCGCACGCGGGCAATCCCGTGACCGGGAGATGGCAGAACAAGCCGGGGTTAGTCGTTTCATGACCAAGCCGTTCTCGAATACCGAGGTTTTGACGGCGGTGCGTGACCTGCATGCGCAGGCGTCACAGTCATGAATTCCCCGGACGACGGCAAAGACCGGCCCTCGCCGGCCCGACCGTCTCTGTTTCTCGAGCGGCAGGGTTATCGTCGGCGCAGACTGGCGGATGCGGCGCGGCTGCTGCCATTTCTGGGGGCCGCCCTGCTTGCGCTACCGCTTCTATGGCCTGATGAAAGTGAAAGTGCCGAGGCGTTGTCGCTTTCCTCAGCCATGTTTTACATCTTTGCCTGCTGGGGGGTTCTGATTCTGATCAGTGTGGTCTTTGGCATTGCTGCCAGGCGTATGGCAGCACGCGAGAACGCCGAGCCCGGGGCCGAGTCATGGCGACACTGAATGTCCTGATCCTGGTCTGTCTGGGCTACGTGGTGCTGCTGTTCGGCGTGGCCTTTACCGCTGATCGGGTTGCGGCACGCGGAGGTGGGAAATGGCTTCGGTCCCCGCTGATCTATACGCTGTCTCTGTCGATCTATTGCACCGCCTGGACATTCTATGGCGCGGTCGGCAACGCCGCGCGTTCTGGACTGGAATTTGTGACCATCTATTTGGGTCCAACTCTGGTAATGATCAGCTGGTGGTGGGGCCTGCGCAAGTTGGTTCGTATCGGACGCAGCCAGCGTGTGACCTCCATCGCTGACTTGATCTCGTCGCGTTACGGTAAGTCCAACACCCTGGCGGTTTGCGTGACGATCTTGGCGGTGCTGGGTGGCACGCCGTATATCGCGCTGCAATTGCAGTCGATCACGCTGTCCTTTTCGATCTTTGCCGAGGCTGATCCAACCGGCCTTTACCGCGAGGGATCCAGCGTATTCTGGGTCGCTGCCGGTCTGGCGGTCTTTGCGATCCTCTTCGGCACTCGCAATCTGGACGCAAACGAGCGCCACCACGGCGTTGTCACGGCTATTGCCTTGGAATCAGTTGTTAAACTCTTTGCTCTGCTGGCGGTTGGTATCTTTGTCGTCTGGGGCGTCGCGGGGGGGCTGGGGCCGATGATGGACCAGATCGACGCGTCTGAGATTGGTCAGTGGCATGTGGATGCTGGGCGCTGGACCACTTTCATCTTCCTCTCGGCAGCGGCTTTTGTCTGCCTGCCAAGGATGTTTCAGGTCATGGTGGTCGAGAATGATGACGAAGGCCATCTGCGCACTGCAGCCTGGGCCTTTCCGCTTTATCTGCTGCTTATGAGCCTATTTGTGGTGCCGATCGCGGTGGTCGGGCTGGACCTGATGCCTGAGGGATCGAACCCGGACCTGTTTGTGCTGACCGTGCCGCTGTCGCAGGGCAATGACTGGCTGGCGATGCTGTCCTTCATCGGCGGGTTCTCCTCGGCTACGTCGATGGTGATCGTCACGGCCATGGCGCTGTCGACCATGGTCTCGAACCACTTGGTCATGCCGATCTGGCTGAATACCCAAGAAGGCACCGCGTCGGTATCCGGTGATGTCCGGACCATCGTTCTGATGGCCCGCCGTGTCTCGATCGCTGTGATCATGGCACTGGGCTATTTCTACTACAGCTTGTCAGGTGGCGGGGCTGCACTGGCTTCAATCGGTCTGGTGGCCTTTGCAGGGATCTCTCAGATCCTGCCCGCTCTGGTGGGTGGTTTGTTCTGGCGCGGTGCGACCAGAACCGGGGCGTTGGTGGGGCTCAGTGTTGGGTTCTTCCTGTGGATTTATACTCTGCTGCTGCCCGGCATGGAAGGTGGTATCATCCCGGCGTCGGTGATCGAAAACGGACCTTTCGGCTGGGGCTGGCTACGCCCGCAAGCGCTCTTTGGGATCGAAGGAATTGATCCGATGGTGCATACAGTCATGTGGTCGCTGTCACTGAACACAATCGCCTTCTGCGTCGCTTCGATGCTCAGCTTTCCAAGCCCGCTGGAACGCCTGCAGGGTGCACAATTCGTCAATGTCTTCGACCACTCGGTTTCGGCGCGCGGCTGGACCGGGTCAGTCGCGCAAAGCGAAGATCTGATGATCATGACCCAGCGGATTTTGGGCACCATACCCGCGCAGGAATTCTTTCAGGCCGAAGCGGAACGGCAGAATGGCCGGCCTGGACGTCTCCCCGAACCGACTCCGCAGTTTCTGGAACGGCTGGAACGTGAACTCAGCGGTTCGGTAGGTGCCGCAACCGCCCATGCGATGATTGGTCAGATCGTGGGTGGTGCGTCTGTTTCGGTCGAGGACCTGCTGGCCGTAGCCGACGAATCCGCTCAGATGCTGGAATATTCCAGCCAGCTCGAAGCGAAATCGGCTGAACTCAGCCGCACTGCGCGCCAGTTAAGAGAGGCCAACGCCAAGCTCACCCAAGTATCAAAGCAGAAAGACGCCTTTCTCAGTCAGGTCAGCCACGAGTTGCGCACGCCGATGACCTCGATCCGCGCATTTTCCGAAATCCTGCGCGACGCCGAGGGCCTGAGCGCAGAAGAGCAGACCCGCTATGCTGCGATCATTCATGACGAGTCGCTGCGTCTGACCCGGCTGCTAGACGATCTGCTGGATTTGAGTGTCCTTGAAAGCGGGCAGGTCAGCCTGAATATGGATGACGCAACGCTGAACGAGGTATTGGATCGCGCAGTCTCAAGTGCTCTGGCAGGCAGTGATCGCAAGATTTGTGTGCGGCGGGTGCGCGCCAACGAACGCATCCCGCTCTACACTGATCTGGATCGGCTGGGGCAGGTCTTCATTAATTTGATCTCGAATGCTCAGAAATACTGCGACGCTGATGAACCGGTGCTGACGATATCGGCCCATGATGTTGGCGGGCAGATGGTGATTGATTTCATCGACAATGGCAGCGGCATCCCAACCGAGGCCCAATCGCTGGTGTTCGAGAAATTTGCCCGCGTTGGCTCGGACAAGGCAGGTGGGGCCGGGTTGGGTTTGGCGATTTGTCGCGAGATCATGCAGCGCCTAGGGGGCGAAGTCGCCTATTTGCCTGGGCAGGCAGGAGCCGCCTTCCGTGTCAGTCTGCCTCTTGCTTATCGGCAGGCCGCGCAATGAGGATGTCATAAAGATATTTGTAACGATCTGCGGGTTACACAATTCCTAGGTGTATTCTAAGACGGCAGAGCGAGGCGATGACTAAATCAGCATTGGCACGCAAACTATCGGCGAGGCAGGGTGAAGTTGATACGCCCCGTTCAATTCTACGTGCCCTGCGGCTTGGTTTGGCGCGGGCGGCAGGTGATGGCATGGGGCTAGCGCTGACAGTCATCGGGGCCAAACAGGCGTTGCGTGCGCAGGAGGATGTGACCGCGCGATTGAAACAGGGTTGGTTGATACTGCTTTTTGGCTCGGATCACGGTAGCGTGGCGGCAGTGTGTCTGGACCCGGGATGCGTGTCGGCCGTGATTCAGCAGCAGACGATCGCAATTGTCACCTCTGATCCACCGTCGGAGCGAATGTTTACGGACACTGACGCCGCCATGGTCGCCCCCTTGATCGAGGATATGCTGGGCCGGGCGCAGAAGCTGGTCGAATCCCCGGCGGATATGGCCAGCCTGTCGGGGTTTGAGTTCACATCGCGAGCTGAAGATCGGCGCAGCCTGACACTGGCGCTGGTGGATGAGGCATATCGTGTATTCGATCTGACAGTCGAGTTGGCTGGCGGTCGCCGACAGGGGGAGGTTTGCGTGTTGTTGCCTGACCGACCGCTGTCTGATGCGGAGCAGGAGGTGGAAAACAGTCTCGAGGGTAAGAACCTCGATCAGGCATCCGGCGTGATGCGCGCTGAACTGAACGCTTTAATAAGCCGTATTTCACTGCCGTTGACTGCTCTGTCAGAGTTGACAGTTGGCGACGTCCTTCCGTTGCTAGGCGCGCGTGTGGATCGGGTTGAAGTTCTGTCAATCGACCGTGCCCGTATGGCGATTGGTCGGTTGGGGCAATGCGGTGGGATGCGCGCGGTTCGGATAAATGAACACAATCCGGTCGCGACATTGCCAACGACGGACGAACAGTCATTTCTGGCTCACAAGTCTGGCCCAGTTTCCAAACTGGACGATGACGAAAAGTCAGCGTTGCTGGACGAAGAAATTGTGACCAGCGAACAGGCAATGAATGATACTCTGCTTAACCCGGATGATATTTTGCCATCGAATCCTGACCAACGCGTTGCCGAGATTTCACATCTTGCTGGGCTACCAGCGCCTGAGGGCGATGGGCCGTACTAGGTGGCTTAGTCCTGTGCGCGCAACTGCTCCAGCGCTGGGCGAAGTCCGTCGAGCGCATAGCCAGCCTTACCCGTCGCGTCCAGAATTTCATCCGTGCTTAGCCGGTTGCACTGTCCCAGCGCCCAAACAACGGAGCAACGGGTACCGGATGCGCAATAGGCCAGGACAGGCCCGCTGCAGCTTTCGGCCAGATCGCGCTGCAGGGCGACATTCTCTGGCGTCATAGTCTGGTGCGTCAGTTCCAATACCTCGTATTCCATTCCGGCCTCGCGCACGGCCTGCCCGATGGCATCAGACTGCTGATCTGGCGGCACCTCCGTATTAGGACGATTGCAAATCACCTTGACGAAACCTGCCTTGGCGATGGCTGGCACATCCTCAACCGTGATCTGGGGTGAGACAGCATAGCGGGGGGTAATCGGTCGAATCTCCATGACAACTGATTAGGCCGCGTCAGCCATCCTGTCCAGTTGTGCACCCAGCTTTGGCGCGGCCAACATGCCCGCAATCATTGCGATTAGGAACACAATTCCGCCAACACTACCATAACTGAGTGAGGCCATCGCCGGGCCCGGGCACAGACCTGCCAACCCCCAGCCAACCCCGAACAGAACCGAACCAACGATCAGCCGACGATCCAGCTCAACACGAGGTGGAGCAGGAAATTTGCCACCTACCAGCGGCGTTCGGTTCCGGGTCATTTGCCACGCCACCAACATGGGCAGGATCGCCCCGCCCATGACAAAGGCCAGCGTCGGGTCCCAGTTGCCGAACACATCCAGCCATCCCTGCACCTTGGTGGTGTTGGTCATGCCTGAGATCAACAGCCCGGTGCCAAACAAACCTCCGGCGAGAAAAGCAAATACTGAGCGCATCAGATCACCCCCAGAACTTGGCGAAACAGAACAACCGTTAACCCGCCAGCAAGGATATAGAAAACCGTGGCGACAATCCCGCGCAGGGAGAAGCGAGAAATCCCGCAGACGCCGTGACCCGAGGTGCACCCATTTGCAATCCGCGTGCCCACACCGACCAATAACCCGGCCAGGATCACAATTGCTAAATCCGGGGTCAGATGAGTCTGAGTCTGTGGTGCAATCAAGGGGCGTAGCAAGAAAGGTATCCCGATCAGCCCAATAACAAAGGCTAAACGTTCCGTCATTGCACTGCGGTCGCTGCGCTCAACCAATCCGCCAAGAATGCCACTGGCTCCCATGATCCGACCATTGCACAGAAGATATACAGCGGCACCCAGCCCGATCAGCAGGCCACCCGCAAGACCCCACATCCACTCCACATTCATTTCTAGTTCCTCACCCGATATTCCGTGTCAAAGCTTGTTGACCGGAATTTTCATGAAAACATCACCTTGTTCATCCGCCGGTGGCATCTGACCGGCCCGCATATTGACCTGCAGAGAGGGTAAGATCAGACGTGGCATTGCCAAGGTCGCATCCCGCGCATCGCGCATCTCGACAAATTCCTCAACGCTTCGGCCTTGTCCGATATGGACATTCAACGCCTTCTGTTCGCCTACCGTCGTTTCCCAGGCAAATTCATCTCGTCCGGGCGCCTTATAGTCATGCCCTACGAATACCCGTGTCTCGTCGGGCAATGCTAAAATCTTTTGGATTGAGGCAAATAGATCCTCCGAAGATCCGCCCGGGAAATCGCAGCGTGCGGTTCCAAAATCCGGCATGAACAATGTATCGCCAACGAATGCTGCGTCGCCGATCACATAGGTCATGCAGGCCGGAGTATGACCCGGCGTATGCAGGACGTCCCCGCGCATCTGGCCGATGTGAAAGCTGGCCCCTTCCGTAAACAGAGCATCGAACTGGCTGCCATCACGCTGGAACTCGGTCCCTTCGTTGAACACTTTGCCGAATGTGTCCTGCACGACTACGATATTCTCACCGATCCCGATTTTTCCCCCTAGCTTTTCCTGCAGATAGGGCGCTGCTGACAGGTGGTCGGCATGGACATGGCTTTCCAGTATCCATTCCACCTTCAACCCGTTGTCGGTCACATATTCGACAATCTGATCGGCCGAACTGGTGTCAGTGCGCCCCGAGGCGTGATCAAAATCCAAAACGCTGTCGATGATGGCGCAGGCCTGTCCTTCGGGCTCCTGCACCACATATGAGACTGTGAAGGTCTGAGGGTCAAAAAAAGCTTTCACTATGGGCGTCATGGGATCCTCCGTTCGGCTCTATCTCATATATCAATACTGGAATGTGATTAAAGTGCCAAATCACGAATTGATGTCAGTCAAAGCAAATGCCGCGAATTGAGCATATGTTTTGGGCGACCAAGGTCATATTGACGGAATTTGGCCCTCACAGGCAAGATTCCGCGATGTTTTGGCCCGGTCTCGTGCTGGTCTTAATCTTGTTACCTATATCAGGCAGACTGGCACTGTATGGGAGGATGCAAATGACTGCTCAGGATCTTTATACAGAGGCGGAACGGCTGGAAGAAAGGCTACATGGTGCATGCTTGGAGACCCGACTGGCTCTTCAGCCCCGTGTCAGTCAGGTTCTGGATAAAATGCGCGCGCAGCGTGTTCAGATACCTTCGCGCTTGCGGCGGCTGGATGCAGCGCTGTGCGAAGATGCGTTAGAGGCGCGGTTCGACAATATGCCCGTGTGATCTGTTCGGTTAACTAAAAGAAATTCCGAGGATAACCATCATTAGCCCCAGAACCGACAGGAAAAGGGATGCAAGATTCCAGGGTAATACGCCCTGAACTGCAGCGCGGAGTTCCTCATCGGTCAGGTTAGCTTTGCGCGCTTTCATCACCCGCAAGATGCACCAGACCAGACCGATCAGCCCGGCCATGGACAGGGCGGCACCGCCCCAGACGATAATGTCGAACATAGTTGTTTACGCTCACCCGTTGAACCCGTCGTCGCGCTTAGCGGATCGATGCCATTCAGACAAGCCCGTCGTATGGATTGTCTGCTTGCGATCGGGTCGGTGCCGATGTATCCGGCTGCTTATTTTCAGCCCTTGGGAGAGACGCAGATGGAAGACATCACTGAAGATCAGGCCGCAGCAAATTACCGAGTGACCGCAGGCGAGCTGCGCCAGTTCATCGAGCGTTTCGAGCGTCTTGAAGCCGAAAAGAAAGATATTGCCGACCAGCAGAAAGAAGTCATGGCCGAGGCCAAAGCCCGTGGCTACGATACCAAAGTCATGCGCAAGGTCGTCGCCTTGCGCAAGCGCGACAAGGACGATATCGCCGAAGAAGAAGCCGTGCTGGAAATGTACAAAGAAGCGCTGGGGATGTAACTTCAGCCGCTTACGGGTTCAAAAAACGGAGATCTGGCATGGTCCGAAGCCGCGCCAGATCCTGCTCATAAAGCTCGGTAAACGCCGCGATAATGTCTTCGCTCCAGCCGGGCAGTTCCACCTCCTCCTCGATCGCCTCTGTCAGCGCATGCTGCTGAAAAATCTGTGCTAACCTTCCTCTGAAAATGGGATCGTTGGGTGGGCTTTGTTGTTCCCTCAACCCCTTCAGCTCCTGCTTACCCAGATCCGAGATGAGCGAGGACAGCAGCGCGTATTCCTGATCAAGCTGCGTGTCCGCGGGTAGTCCGACAAGTGCGCGTGCAATGTCACCAAGGATCAGAGGAGAATCCTCGTTACTCCACAAGGTGATCTTGACGTTTGGAGCAAGATCGCGAATGTCCTCAATCATCGCAAGCCAACTCAGGCAACTCAGATCGGTCGTCGCAACTATATGTTCGCGCTCGGGGGCTGATAGCAACATCAATACCTTCGGAATAAAGCTGCCGGGATTGCGCAGCCCCACAAACAGTTCGACTGACGAATCGCTGAACAGGTGGTCCATATAGGACATCCTTTGACCCGCATTCGCATAGAACTGCCCATCCATGATGATCGATGCCCGTTCACCTAGATACAGCGCACTTGACAGGATCGCTCGATCAACCTGTTGCCCCTGAGGCATTAATTTCTGAAACCTTGCCCGCGTATCTTGGTGCGAAGGGCGGTCAGCCGCAGGCTTCAGTGCTGGCCGAAAGATCTTTCTGAACGGACGCATCCCCCAAAATGCCGCATGGCTCTCAGCGACAAGCTGGACGTTCGCCTGAAGCAGATTGAGCAACGGATCGTGGTCGGTAAAGTGTGCTCCGGCTTGGATGACCATCTGCATATTGGAATTGTCCTTGCCTCGGGCGAATTTATCGATTGGGTTACAACCAGTCCCCGGCGCAGTCAAATTTGGATAAGGCCTGATTATTAGGTTATCCTAAGGCAAACCATCACAAAGTTAAGGTGACGCGAAAATTCGGGCTTGCAGTCCCTGTTCCGAGCGATTAATCGACACCCAGTGCCCCTATAGCTCAGCTGGTAGAGCAACTGATTTGTAATCAGTAGGTCCGCGGTTCGAGTCCGTGTGGGGGCACCATTCAAACACTTAGAGATCAAGTGGTTAAAGGCCTATCGTGCGACGGGCCTTTGTTTTGGTTGGGTTTTCTGCAACGTCTCTGCGACATCGACTACACCCGACGCCTAGAAATCTCCCAGATCGTCGAAGTCGCCATTGCCGTTTTCGCCATGCGCTTCGCCGTATTGGCAACCGGGGCCGCAGGGCAAATCACAGTCGAAACGGTCACCAAGTTCAAGATTGCGCTTCTTGGTAGTGATTTTCAGGTTCCAAGGAACGTGCAGGTCACACACCACATGGCGGCCCGTATCTGAACACTTGCCGACCAAAGTTACGATGTGATGAACGTGATATTCCATTCCGGCCGCCTGTTGCTTTGCTGCCGCCAAGTCGTACTTCGCAAGAATTTGTGTGCGTTGCTCATCCGTTGGCAACGGCGGTACCGCGTTGAGCGATTCTGCGCGTTGCGTCGCTATTTCGTGATGCATTAGGCCGCGATTATTGGCTTTGTATCGGAGTCGCCGTGGTATCGCCTTCAGCTCTGTCTCGCGCTGTTGTTGCTCTTTGAAGGCGACTATTAGATCGTACTCTGCTTGCAGTTGCTCGACGATGTCAGCCGGGTCCACCGGTCATAGGTTAGTCATGTAGATAAACGATTCCTTCCAACGGATAGTTTAGAGAACGCTAGTTTGAAGCACATCATGCTGCTTCTTGGTCACATTATGACACTTCGAGAGGCGGGGTGAACTTTTAAGATTGAACTTGAAGCAAGACTTTATCCTTTTGGCCCCCTAATGAGTTCTCTGTTCCCTAATGAAAACCTCAATACGTGTTAGAAGATGAAGAAGTACGCAATGGTTGGCCTGTTCCTAATGGGCTTGAGTGCATGTGAAGTAGCCAACCCATGAAACTAAGAAACAAACTAAACGCTGCTGTCATGGTGGCTTTACCTGCTGCGTGGCAGCTACCCAGTTCTGCCAACGCGCAGTCACAGGCTGATCCAAAATATTCGATTCAATACGAGTGGTCGAACATCCCAGATAATCTGGATGTTATGCCAAACCTCATGGGGCAGACGATAGACTTCGGAACCTACAAGGTGTTCCACTGCCAGTACGATTTGGTGGTTGCCTCTGAAGCTCTCTACGTTAGCGCAAGCTATGATGTGGAAACGATGAACGTAGTGGGTTCAATGTTTGCCGATGGTGAAAAGAGGCCCTTTCCTGAGGACATGGGGTTTCTGGCTAGGCTGATAGGTAAACTGACCCCAGAAGCCGTGCCTCCCTTTTTCGAGTGTATTGATCGCATGGATGAAGAGGCAACGGCAGAGGCGCACTAAAAGCTACAACCGCTCGTGAGAGGGTATGTGATATCGGTAGGTGGATTTAATCAATGTGGGGGCACCATTCAAACCTAGGTGCGACCACATCCACCGCTTCGTTTGTTCGTACGAATTCAGACAGTTTCGAACATCCGATTGGGGCTCATCGCAAGAGGTCGGTATCGCGATGTGTCAGGGTTGATGAGTAATTATCCTGATCACACGCGAGTATCATTGGTGCTACTGGTCACATTCAACGCAAGCTGACTAATTAGAACTCTCGAAGTCACGCTAGCGCGAAGGCCCGGTCTGGTCTTTTTCTGCCGTTTCATCCGAGGGCTTCAGCGACAATGGCGGGGCTTCCGGCTCTTCTGAGATCGGGGCAGGGGCGGCCGGAGGTTCTGTCAGTCCATCGTCAGGTCCGGGAACCGGGCGCGCGGTCGGGGTGGCGCCTTCTTCAACCGGGTTTTTCGAATCCGGCTCATCCGGAGCAAGCACCCTGCGAAATACCAGCACATTTCGCCAGTTGGTGGTTGAACCCGTCAAACCTGTGCGTTCCTCGCTGGGCAGCAATTCTGCGCGCTGATATTCCCAACCCTCTTGGCCCAGTTGGTTCAACAACTGCTCAATTGAGGTGGCGAACCGGCCCTCGGGCGTTTTCACTCCCTTCGCCTTGGTTCCCTTTTGCGGAGCGGGGACAACTTTATATTCGTAGCGCTGCATCAATTGGTCCTAATTGCGTAACCCGGGCAAATTAACATTTTGACAGGCGGGTGAAAGCCAAGATCACGCATTGGCGAATTTCGGCCCGCACTGTGGCTTTAGCTCCGCGCGGCTTTGCCCACAAGCGACAGACAGGTTTCGGTTGCGATCGCCATGTCCTGCACCGAGATCCACTCCAGCGGACCGTGTATGCATTGCATTCCCGTGAAAATGTTGGGCGTGGGCGTGCCAAACTCGGTCAGGCGTGAGCCGTCGGTGCCACCCCGGATCGGCACCGAAACGGGCTCGATCCCCTGTTCACGGCAGGCTTCACGCGCCAGATCGACGGGCGTCATGTCCTTTTCCAGCCAATAGCGCATATTGCGGTACTGGTGCGAAATCTCGCAGGTGATGGTGGCGCGCGGCTCGGTGGCCTGTACGGCGGCGCAGACCTGACGGACAATCACGCGCTGGGCTTCCAGCGCGTCCATTTCGAAATCACGCAGGATCAGCTTGATTTCCATCTCTGACGAGCCGCCATTCATATCTGTGACATGGATGAACCCCTGACGCCCGTCCGTGACTTCGGGCGTCATCGTCGCCTGCGGCAGGGTCTGCACGATCTTCGCCGCCAAATGCGCCGCGTTTACCATCTTGTCTTTTGCCAATCCGGGGTGGATCGACACGCCGGTGATCTTGATCACCGCGCGGTCGGCTGAGAAGCTTTCATATTCGATCTCACCCAGTTCTTGCCCGTCCAGCGTATAGGCGAAATCCGCACCCAGATCTTTGGGCAGCTGTTCGGTAACACCGCGCCCGATCTCTTCATCGGGTGTAAAGGCGATACGAATCGGGCCGTGTGGCAAGTCTTTGTTCTCAAGCAAGTGCCGCGCCATCGTCATCAGGATCGAAACGCCTGCCTTGTCATCGCCCCCCAGCAGGGTGGTGCCCGACGCGGTGATCAGATCATGCCCGATTTTCTCGGCCAGATAGGGGTGTTCTTCGGGTGATAACACCAGATCGGGATCATCGGGGAAGGTGATCCGGCCGCCGTTATACCCTTTGATCACCCGCGGCTTGACACCGGTTGCGTTGAACTGGGGCGCGGTGTCCACATGCGCCAGAAATCCGATGGTTGGTCCGTCGGCTGTACCGGGTATGGTTGCCACTACAACGCTGTCCCCGGTCATCTGCACATTCTGCGCACCGATTTCCGTCAACTCCTGCTGCAGCAGGTTCAGCATGTCGAACTGGATTTCGGTACTGGGGGTCGAGGGCGAGGTCTCATCGCTCTGACTGTCGATGGCTGCGTAGCGTACCAGCCGGGTTTCCAGTTCCTGATCAAACCGATTTTTCATGTCTGCTTCCTCTCCGCGTTGCGGGAAGAAGAATGCCCATTTGGGCGGGGAGTCAAGCTGAAGGCCTGCCCGTTTTGAGCAGCCTGAAATTAACTTTTTTGTTATGTACAAGTTGAACAAACCCCTGTGCGGGGTTTGTTCAACTTGGAAGATTTACGAACCCAGCTTCTTGCTGACCAATTCGTTAACGGCCTTCGGATTGGCCTTGCCGCCGGTGGCCTTCATCACCTGACCGACGAACCAACCCGCCAGTTTAGGGTTCACCTTGGCCTTCTCAACTTGCGCCGGATTGGCGGCGATGATCTCGTCCAAAGCAGCCTCGATGGCGCCGGTATCGGTCACCTGTTTCATACCGCGCTCTTCGACGATCTGCGCTGGATCGCCGCCTTCGGTATAGACAATCTCGAACAGATCCTTGGCGATCTTGCCCGAGATTGCATCCGACGAAATCAGATCAATGATTCCCGCCAACTGAGCGGGTGACACCGGAGACTCGGTGATGTCATGGTCTTCTTTCTTCAACCGGCCAAACAGCTCGTTGATCACCCAGTTTGCAGCCAGCTTGCCGCTGCGCCCCTTGGCGACCTCTTCGAAATAAGCCGCTGATTCCACCTCAGCGGTCAAGACCGAAGCGTCGTAGTCGGTCAGGCCGAACTCGCTGATAAAACGAGATTTTTTATCGTCAGGCAGCTCCGGTAGCTTGGCTGCGATGTCGTCGATCCACGCTTGTTCGATCTCCAACGGTAGCAAGTCAGGATCGGGGAAGTAGCGATAGTCATGCGCTTCTTCCTTAGACCGCATCGAGCGTGTCTCACCCTTATCCGGATCATACAGGCGCGTTTCCTGATCAATCGTGCCGCCGCCTTCGACGATTGCGATCTGACGACGTGCTTCGACCTCAATCGCTTGCTGGATAAAGCGCATCGAGTTCATGTTCTTGATCTCGCAGCGTGTGCCTAGATGCGAAAAGTCCTGTGTTTCCTGATACTTCTCATACGCACCCGGCAAACAGATCGAGACGTTCACGTCCGCCCGCAAGTTGCCGTTCTGCATGTTACCGTCGCAGGTGCCGAGATAACGCATGATCTGACGTAACTTGGCGATGTAGGCGGCAGCCTCTTCCGGTCCGCGAATATCGGGACGCGAAACGATCTCCATCAGGCAGACACCGGTTCGGTTCAGGTCGACAAAGGACATATGCGGATCCATGTCGTGGATCGATTTGCCCGCGTCCTGCTCCATGTGGATGCGTTCGATCCGTACCATACGCGCAGTGCCGTCACCCATCTCGACCAGAACTTCCCCTTCACCCACAATGGGCTGATAAAGCTGGGAAATTTGGTACCCTTGCGGCAGGTCAGGATAGAAATAGTTCTTACGGTCAAAGGCCGATTTCAGGTTGATATCCGCTTTCAATCCCAGCCCGGTGCGCACGGCCTGTTCAACGCAATACTCGTTGATCACCGGCAGCATCCCCGGCATCGCGGCGTCCACAAACGCCACGTTCGAATTCGGCTCGGCCCCGAATTGGGTCGACGCGCCCGAGAACAGCTTGGCATTGGATGAGACCTGAGCGTGCACCTCCATCCCGATCACCAGTTCCCAATCGTGCTTGGCCCCGGCAATGGTTTTGGGTTTGGGCATTTCGTATGTCAGGTCGAGCATGGCGCGCCTCATTTCCGCAGAAGTCTAAGCCTGCGTATTAGGCCCGGCGCGCCAAAGGGGCAAGGGGCAATGGCGGTTTAGTTCCCCGAGAACTGCAGCCCTGACGGAGTGAACGTCACACTTTGCCCGCTGCGCAGTTCTTCGCGTAACAGGTTGGCGATGGCCTTTAACGCATCGCGGCGACCGCGTGCAGCAAATCGCTCGGATGAGTTGATGCGAAGGCTATTGTTGAACCCGTTTGCTGCATGGGCCCAAATCAGAGGGTGCAGTTCGGTCAGGTGGTCGCGGATCAGCCAATTGGCAGCCTCACAAATCTGTTTGCGGGCGATATCCGCCTGAGGGTTTTGACCCATTCGGTTCTGCTGGGTGATCGCGCAATAGGCCGCGAGTAAGTTGATAGTTTGCTGATCCGGGCGACGCGCTACGATATCCCGCAGACCCTCAAGGAAATACTCCACATCCACCCGTGCGCAGGCCTCGTCATCCAATGCGATGGCGTCGAACTGTACCCAGGTGTATCCGCCTGCGCCCCATGTTTTCTGGGTCCGCGCCGCGTTGCGCAATGCTTGAACTTCAAGCTCTTCATAGCTCCCGAACCAGCGCGGCAGCAGGTGGCTGCCCATCGCGCGCATATGGCGATGGTTCTGAATGTCTAGAGTAATCAAGTGTTCATACTTATCTGCCACACGGGTGCGCGGATCGACGTGACCTGCCAGCAAAGCGCAATCGGCTGCGGCAATCGCAGGGCTGTCTGGCATTGCAGAACGGCAAAGTGGCAGCAATGCTGCCGCACGGTCGAAATGCGCCGCACAGCGAGATTGATGCAATGAAGGCAGCGCCTCTGGATGCGCATCGCCGCGCCATGCCCAGGCAAGATCAATATGGGCCAGTGCAACGACCAGCGTGATCATCGGATCGTTGGGATGGTTTTGGATCTCGCCTTCCAGCTCGAAAATTCCACCCAGCAGATCGTAGTCTGACATCGCCTTGCCATCTGACAGCGCGTGCTCGACAGCCAGCACGACATCTGAACGGGCGCCAAAGGCCAAGAGGTCTGCTATGGGCTGTCCGCAGGGCGTGGATTTGCGTGCCTGATCCGCAGCGCGCATCTCTTGCGAAAGTTCGGCCCACATATCCTGCCGCGCCAGATAGCGACCGCGTTCAATCACCTGATGTCCGTTTGCATCCTGTTCGTCCGTTTCGACGATAGGGACATTCAATTGGCCCGATGCGACAAGCCAGGCGGTGGCATCAGCGACTGACGCAGGCAGGGGCGTTGAAGGGGAGGAACCGAAAAAACGGGCGGCAATAGCCTTGATAGACCAAAACATGGCAGAACTCGAACTGGAACAAATTAGTAACGCGTTCAGTTTGCCAAAAATTGTGTTCAATTCAAAGAGACACCACCTCAAGCCGGTATTTCAGGCACCAATCGTGTTCAGATTCGATGAATCGTTTCAAAATACTCTAAAATGATGACGTTCAACGGCGATTCCCGCCTGCTGCAGAACCTCTTCAAGCTGTTTGTGCGGAGGAAGTGATTCATCTGGCAGACGCAGTCGTTTTTCGGATTTCAGTATCGCAGAGACCCGCACCGAAAAGTCCCATCGCGTGTCGAACCGAAAGCGTTTCACTGTAGAAAGATCCAGCGTGCCCCGACGCTGACCTGTATGCCAGCGTAAGGTGCCATCTGACAGTTCCATCCCCGCGCTGGTATCTTGGAGTACATCCCAAAGCGCGGGCAGAGTAGTCAGGGCCAGCAGGCCTATCAGCCACCAGACCGCATCGAACAGGACGATCAGCCCGGTCAGAACCGCATAGATGCCGATTAGAATCAAAACCATGCGCGGATTTCGGTTCTGTCGTGTGAATGTGAAAGCGGTCATGCGCCCAGGATGCGCGAGACCATTTCGGTTGAGTCCCGAGACAGGCCTGGAGTTTCGGCGATGCGGTTTAGTTGTTTTCGGATCAGGGCCTGACGGTTCGCGTCATAGCGTTTCCAGGTCTGGAACGCGCTGCACATCCGGGCGGTGGTTTGCGGGTTCACCGGGTCGAGTCGGATCAACCAGTCTGCCAGCAATGCATAACCTGCGCCATCGGTCTGATGGAACCCCGCATGGTTTCCGACCAGAGATCCCATCAACGCTCGGAAGCGGTTGGGGTTTTTCCAATTGAAATCCGGGTGCTCAGTCAGTTTGCGCGCGGTTTCGACCGTAGTTTCTGGACCGGCCATCGAAACCTGCAGGGCGAACCATTTGTCCATCACCAACCGATCATGTCGCCATTGATCATAGAATGCGGCCAATTCAGCCTCACCTTTACCTGCGCGTAACAGACAGGACAAAGAGGTGAGTTGCTGGGTCATGTTGTTGGCGCGCGAATATTCCTCGGCCGCCTTGATACCTCCATCCAGGCGCGAGGTCAGGGCCAGCGCTGCGCTGCCCAAGGCGCGCTTTCCAGATTGTTCGGCGTCCGGTTGGTAGGGCGCATCCACCAGCGTTTCACTGTGAAGCCGGGGCAGCAGGTCTTGTACATGTTGCGCCGTGGCTTGACGCAAGGTTTCAACTACCCTCCAGATCGCCATCGGATTGGGGGTGATCCCCTTTTCATGCAGCGCCGCAGCCAGTTCTGATTGCGTTGGCAGACCCAACATGAGCGCCCGGTAAGCAGGGTCCAGCGTTTCATCGCGAAGGACTGACAACAAACCGTCGAGGTAGTCGGCCTCTGGTGTTGCTTCCTCGGTGATCATGCGCAGAAGGGTGTCTTCGGCCAGCGACCTTCCAGCTTGCCAGCGGTTGAACGGGTCGGTGTCATGGGCAAGTAGGAATGCGCGTTCTGCATTCGTTGAATCGTGTTCCAGGATCACCGGAGCCGAGAAACCCCGCAAGATCGAAGGCACAGGTTTCGCGGCGAGACCGGTGAACTTAAAGGTCTGTTCGGCTTCGGTCAGTTCCAACACTTCGGTTACGCGTACCTCATCGCCGTTCGGGCCGAGCAGACCCACGGCGACAGGAATGACCTGAGGCTGCTTGTCCTCCTGTCCCGGCGTCGGTTCGGTGCGTTGGCTGAGGGTCAGGGTGTAGGTGCCATCGGCCCAATCTTCAGCGACCGAGACCCTTGGCGTTCCCGATTGACTGTACCAGCGCTTGAACTGGCTTAGATCGCGACCAGTGGTCTCTTCGAACACTTGCAGCCAGTCCTCGATCGTGCAGGCCTGTCCGTCATGGCGGTCGAAATAGAGGTCCAGCGCCTCTGAGTAGGCCTCGTCACCCACTAGACATTTCAGCATACCGATTACCTCAGCGCCTTTCTCATATATGGTTGAGGTGTAGAAGTTGTTGATTTCCTGAAAACTCTCGGGCCGCACCGGGTGCGACAAAGGCCCGTTGTCCTCGGGGAACTGTCGCGCGCGCAGGTCGATGGCGTCGTGAATACGTTTTACCGGGGCCGAGCGCATGTCCGAGGTGAACTGCGCGTCGCGGAACACCGTCAGCCCCTCCTTCAGACACAGCTGAAACCAGTCACGGCAGGTGATGCGGTTGCCGGTCCAGTTGTGGAAATACTCATGCGCGATAATCGCCTCGATCCGTTCGAAATTCGCATCGGTCGAGGTTTCTGGGCTTGCCAGAACGGCGGAGGAGTTGAAGATGTTCAGCCCCTTATTCTCCATCGCGCCCATGTTGAAATCGTCGACCGCCACGATGTTGAACACGTCCAAATCGTATTCGCGGCCATAGACATCCTCGTCCCATTTCATGGATTTCTTCAACGCTTCCATGCCAAAGGCGCATTTGCCTTCATCTCCGGGACGAACCCAGAGGTTCAATTCAACGTCGCGACCAGATTTGGTGGTGAACTGGCCAGGGTGGGCAATCAGCTCCCCGGCGACGAGCGCGAACAGATAGGCGGGTTTAGGCCACGGATCGACCCATTCCGCCCAGCCTTCCCCTTTGTCCGAGGGGTTGCCGTTGGACAGCAGCACCGGCAGGTCTCCGTTGATGCGCACCGTAAAGGTGGACATCACATCAGGGCGGTCAGGGTAATAGGTGATCTTGCGAAAGCCTTCGGCCTCGCATTGGGTGCAGTACATGCCGTTCGACATGTAGAGACCTTCAAGTGCGGTGTTGTGAGCGGGATCAATCTCGACCACGGCCTCCCAGATGAAAGGCGCGTCAGGCACTGTAGCGGTGAGGCCTTCTGCGGTGATCTCGGGCGTAATCACTTCGCCATCAATTGCAGCTCGGATCAGGTTCAATTCTTCCCCGTGCAGAAAGAATGTGCGGTCCGTGGCTTCGGGATTCGGACGGAATCTTATCCGAGAGGTCACGCGCGTGGCATTTGGGGCCAGATCAAAAGTCAGATGCACACTGTCCACCAGGTAACCAAACGGGGTGTAGTCTTTCAGATAGATCGTGGTGGGGGCGGCGTCGCGCATCGGGGGCCTCATCATCTGGGAATCTGGCGTGACGTTAGGGGCTTCGCGCTGGCGCTGCAACCAATGGGCAATTGTCCAGATAGATTTGAAACAGTTTCGTGTTTGGCCGAAAAAACTGAACCTATGGGCACAAGTTGCCTATCGGAAACAAACCACCTAATTGATGGTCGCATACAATGGCACACAATCGTAGGGGATTCGGAACATGAGCAGCAGAGAGATCCGCGGCGGGCTGCAGATCGACCCGGTTCTGGTGGACTTCATCGAACAGAAGGCACTGCCGGGCACAAAGGTCACGGCTGATCAGTTCTGGTCGGGTCTGGAGCGTTTGGTGAATGAGCTGGGACCGAGGAACCGCGCGCTGTTGGAAAAGCGTGCTGACATTCAGGGGCGCATCGACGGTTGGCATGCGGCGCGGCGCGGCCTGCCCATCAATGCTGGCGAGTACCAGTCTTTCCTACGTGAGATTGGGTATCTGGTTGATGAAGGCGAGGATTTCGAAATCGAAACCACCAATGTCGACCCCGAAATCGCTCTGACACCAGGCCCGCAGTTGGTTGTGCCGATCACCAATGCACGCTTTGCGCTAAACGCTGCGAATGCCCGTTGGGGCAGTCTGTATGATGCGCTTTATGGCACCGATGCGTTGGGCGATCTGCCTCCTGGCAAAGGTTATGACGCAGAACGTGGCGCAAGGGTGATTACGTGGGCCAAACACCATCTTGGCTTATTCTGCACGCCAGCGATTGACGATTGGTCAAGTGTTGTAGGTTTTTCCGTCGAGGACGGGGACCTAGTCGTCACAATGGACGATGATGAAAGAACGTACATATATGGATCGCAAAAGCATGGGGCGGGGAGTTTTGTAGGCTACAAAGGCGACCCTGATTCGCCGTCGTCGATCTTGTTAGAGAAGAATGGCCTCCACGCTGAAATAGTGATCGACCCGTCCAGTATCATTGGTGCGTCTGACCCTGCGGGCATCGCGGATGTACGATTGGAATCCGCCCTGTCGACGATCATGGACTGCGAAGACTCAGTCTCTTGTGTCGATGCCGAGGACAAGGTTGTGGCCTACGGCAACTGGCTGGGCTTGATGAAAGGTGACCTGACCGAAGAGGTCACCAAGGGTGGCAACACCTTCACCCGCAAATTGGCGGGTGATGTGGGCTACACCACTGCCAGCGGCGATCAAGCCGTGCTGAAAGGCCGCTCGCTGATGCTGGTGCGAAATGTTGGGCATCTCATGACCAACCCCGCCGTTCTGGATGCTAATGGTAATGAGATCGGTGAGGGCCTGATGGATGGGCTTTGCACCACGCTGATCGCCATGCATGATTTGCAGCGTGAGGGCGGCAACTCGGTCACCGGCTCAGTCTATGTGGTCAAACCCAAGATGCACGGACCCGAAGAGGTCGCGTTCGCGGTCGAGATTTTCGACATGGTCGAAGACATTCTGGGTCTGCCACGGAATACCGTAAAGCTTGGCATCATGGATGAGGAACGTCGCACCTCGGCCAACCTCAAGGAATGCATCCGCGCCGCGAAATCGCGCGTGGCATTCATCAATACCGGCTTTCTTGATCGCACAGGGGATGAAATTCACACCTCGATGGAGGCGGGTCCGATGCTGCCCAAGGGCGATATCAAGGAGACGCCTTGGATTGCGTCCTACGAGGATCGCAACGTCGATATCGGATTGGCCTGTGGCCTCAAGGGTAAGGCACAGATCGGAAAAGGCATGTGGGCAATGCCGGATCGAATGGAGGATATGCTGGCGGCCAAGATCGGTCACCCTCAAGCGGGCGCAACCTGCGCCTGGGTGCCTTCGCCCACTGCCGCAACCTTGCACGCAACGCATTACCACAAGGTCGATGTGCTGGCGCGTCAGGACGAGTTAGCCGCTGGCGCTGCTCGGGGGACGCTGGATGATCTGTTGACGGTGCCACTGTTGGGTGGTCGCAATCTCAGCGCTGAGGAGATTACCCGTGAGATCGAGAACAATGCTCAGGGCATATTGGGTTATGTTGTGCGCTGGGTCGATCAAGGCGTCGGCTGCTCGAAAGTGCCGGATATCAACGACATTGGTCTGATGGAAGACCGCGCGACCTGCCGGATTTCGTCTCAGGCGTTGGCGAACTGGTTGCATCATGATCTGATCAGTCAGGAGCAGGTGATGGCAGCGCTGCAGAAAATGGCTGCTGTAGTGGATCGGCAGAATGCGTATGATCCGTCCTATAAGCCGATGGCGCCGGGTTTTGACGGGATCGCCTTTCAGGCGGCGTGTGATCTGGTATTCCGTGGGCGAGTGCAGCCCTCAGGATATACTGAACCGGTGCTGCACGCGCGCCGGTTAGAACTGAAGGCAAGCTTGCGCTAAGGGTAGGGGCGGGAACGAGGGGGCTGTCTACCCCCTTGCGCTCTCCAGAGTATATTTTGGGCCAGATGAAAGGGATCGGGCATGGTTATTTCATTGCGCAAAGCGCGGACCATCATTCGAAAAGCGCTGGAAAAAGGGCGTGAGATGGAGCTGAAGCCCCTCTCGATTGTGGTTCTGGATGCGGGCGGTCACGTGATCGCTTTTGAACGCGAAGACGGTGCCGCGCCGGGGCGGTTTGCAATTGCGCATGGCAAAGCATACGGATCGGTGATGCTGGGCATGGCGGGTACTGCGCAGATGCAGCGCGCCGAAGGGCAGGCTTATTTCATGGCGGCGGTGAACGGGGTTTACGGCGGTCAGGTTGTACCAGTCCCAGGCGGAGTTCTGGTGCGTGACCGTAAGGGTGCAGTGATTGGTGCCGTGGGCGTCACTGGCGACACGTCCGACAATGACGCCCAAGCCGCGCTAGTTGGCATTGAGGGTGCCGGGCTCGTGGGCGAGATCTAAAACCCTCGGATCGATTTTACAGGGGATGTGCGCGGCTGAACACGCGCTTGCGCTGCCATGCAGGGTCTGTGTCGTTGCGCGCGGCTCGGGCTGCCGATAGGTTCTGCAGAATACCTGCGAAACAAAGGACTTGGAATGGCGCGCCCCGTTGTTGGAATTATCGGCAACTCTTACTTGATGAATGATCAGTACCCGACGCATGCGGGCGGGACGATGAATTCTGATGCGGTGTCCAACGTATCGGATTGTCTGCCTTTGCTGATACCTGCTGATCCGCGCTATGTATCGGTCGACGAATTGCTAGAGGTTTGCGACGGGTTTTTGCTGACAGGCGGGCGCCCCAATGTTCATCCTGAGGAATATGGCGAGCCCGCAACCGAAGCGCATGGTGAGTTCGACCGCGCACGGGATGCGATCACGCTGCCTCTGGTCCGGGCTTGTGCCGAGCGGGGGCAGCCGTTTTTTGGGATCTGCCGAGGATTTCAGGAAGTGAACGTCGCCTTGGGTGGCACGCTTTATCCTGAAATTCGCGATCTTCCTGGGCGCCAGAACCACCGCATGCCACCCGATGGAACGTTGGAGGAAAAGTTTGCCCTGCGGCACGTCGTGAAGATGACCGAAGGTGGAGTTTTCCACCGCTTGTTGGGTGCGGCTGAAGTGATGACCAACACACTTCACGGGCAGGGGATCAAAACATTGGGCGAGAATGTGGTGATTGACGGCCACGCCCCTGATGGAACGCCCGAGGCGATTTATGTCAAGGACGCGCCCGGATTTACCCTGTCGGTCCAGTGGCATCCAGAGTGGGATGCGGCGAATGACCCGGTCTCACGGCCGCTGTTCCAGGCGTTCGGACGCGCTGTTCACGCTTGGGCCGAAGGGAATGAGGCGGCCCGTTTCCAGCGCACGGCCTGAAGGTGAATTGGCCCGACGCGGCGCCGGACCAAAT
Source organism: Ruegeria sp. CL5 (assembly GCF_056536485.1). NCBI lineage: Bacteria > Pseudomonadati > Pseudomonadota > Alphaproteobacteria > Rhodobacterales > Roseobacteraceae > Ruegeria > Ruegeria sp. CL5. Next base: position 116,661 of record NZ_JBQFPS010000006.1, on the reverse strand, counting down.
CGTTCTTAGACCATTAAGTTGAACTGTTTGTTCAGCGGCAGGCTGCGCGCGCGCTCTCCGGTCAGATCAAACAACGCGTTCCCCAAAGCGGGCATCGAGGGAGGAGTACCCGGCTCACCGACACCACCCAGATGTTTCTGGGTTTCGAGTACCCGGACTTCTGTTACCGGAGTGCTGTGCATCCGAAGCCCGTCATAGTCCGGGAAGTTCAGTTGTTCGACTTCACCATCCGAGAAGGTGATCTCGCCTGAGGTCGCGGCCGAAAGGCCATAGATCATGCCGCCAATCATCTGCGCCTCAACTGTTGCCGGATCGAGCGCGAGGCCGACATCGCAGGCGATCCAGGCCTTGAGGATGCGGATGGTTCCATCCTCGTCCACCACCTCGATCACCTGCGCGACCGGGGTCCCAAAGCTGTAAGTCATCGCCACGCCACGTCCGACACCATTTGGGGTCTTGCCGGTCCAACCTGACATCTCCTTGACGGCTTCAAGACATCCCGCAGCTGGGGCGAATTCGGTCTTGGTCAGTTCAATCCGAAAGTCCAGCGGATCACGCCCGGCGGCATGGGCCATCTCGTCCAAAAAGGTCTCGTGAAAGAAACCATTGTGGCTGTTGCCGACCGAGCGCCAGAAACCAACCGGTACGGCCAGATCAGCGATGTGGCCGCTCATGCGATAATTCGGAACGGCGTAAGGTTGGTTGAAGAAACCTTCGACAAGGACTTTGTCGGGTCCCCCGCCGGAAAAGCCGGTATATCGCTTCACGGCTTGCTGGGTTGGGGATTGGGAGGCGACCTTGCCGTCGATCAGAACGGCTTTGCCGTCCTTCACCGCACCACGCATTCGGGCTATCGCACCTGGACGGTAGTAATCGTGGCGCATATCCTCTTCACGGCTCCAGGTGGTCTGAACCGGGGTGCCGGGCATCGCCATGGCGATTTTGGTTGCGATCTCGCCGAAATCCAGCTCGCCCCGACGGCCGAAGCCACCACCCAAATAGGTGGTGTGAATCTCAACTGCCTCGGTCTCAAGCCCGGCGGTGTTGGCCACCCGCATCTGGATCAGCGTCGGGGCCTGATTGCCGCACCACAGGTCCAGCTTGCTGCCGGTATAGAGCGCGGTGGCGTTCATTGGTTCCATCGTGGCGTGGGCCAGATAAGGAACAGTGTAGTCCGCCGTGATTTCGGTGGCCCCTTCGGGCAGAACATCTACATCTCCATCATCGCGCATGGTCGAGTTCGGAGTGTCATCAAACGCTTTGGCAATCTGTTCAAACAATGCATCGGTTTCGGGAGGATAGGGGGCGTCGCCCCAATCTACGTCGATCGCCTCGACCGCCTGAATGGCAAGCCATGTATTGTTGGCTATCACTGCAACACCTGTGCCCAGATCAACGATTTTTTCGACCCCGGGCATGGTTTCGGCCGCGCTGGCGTCAAAGCCGTTCATGGTGCCGCCCAGATTGGGGTTCATGCGGACCGAGGCGAATTTCAACCCCTCAGGCCGTACGTCGATACCAAAGGTTGCGGTGCCAGTGGACTTTCCCGGAATATCAACGCGCGCGAGGGCCTTGCCGATCAAACGCCACTCGGACGGGTCGCGCAGGGAGACCTCAGGTAGTTCAATCAGGCCTGCGGCTTCTGCTAATTTGGTATAGGGTATGCGGGTGTCGTCCGGCGCGACCACAGCGCCATTTTTGGTCTTGAGCTGGTCGCGATCAACGCCCAGCTGGTCCGCTGCGGCCTGTTTCAACGTCTCGCGCGCGGTGGCTCCAGCCATCCGCATCCGTTCGAATCCGTCTTTCATCGATGTCGAGCCACCGGTGACCTGCAGGCTGAGTGTTCGGCCCAAAACACCCAGTGCCTCACCCAGATTGTGCTGGAAATCCGAGACGTCATAACCTTTGTTTGGCAGGCTTTCCCCCATGAGGGCGTGGTTGTAATAGGCCGCAGCAGCAGGACCGTGCAGCACGCGGATATCGTCCAGTTCGACATCCAATTCTTCGGCGATCAGCGCTGCCCAGGTGGTCATCACGCCCTGACCCATCTCTGCACGCGGCGCGAACAGGGTCACGCCCTGCTGGTCGATCAGAACAAAGGGGCTGAGCGCGGTTTCACCTTCACGCGGCTTCAGCGGATTCGCGGCAGGACGAGTGACATAATAGGCGCCAAAGGCCACGCCACCGACAATGGCGGCTGATCCGATCAGGAAGGTGCGGCGCAGGATTTTTCCGATGCTTGCCATGGATCAGGCCTCCTTCAGCTTAGATGCGGCGTCGTGGATGGCAGCGCGGATGCGGGGATAGGTTCCGCAGCGGCACAGGTTGCCCTGCATGGCATCGTCGATATCAGCGTCCGATGGGGCTGGGTTTTCGGCCAGAAGGGCTGCGGCCTGCATGATCTGGCCCGACTGGCAATAGCCGCATTGGGCCACTTGGTGATCAACCCAGGCCTTCTGGATCGTTGCCATGGCGTCAGGCGTACCAAGCCCTTCGATCGTGGTGACATCTCCCCAAACATCCGAAAGTGCCACCTGGCAGGACCGCACGGCCTCACCATCAATATGAACTGTGCAGGCACCGCAGGCGGCCACGCCGCAACCGAACTTAGTGCCGGTCAGTCCAACCTCATCTCGCAGCACCCACAGCAAGGGCACATCATCAGGCAGATCAACCTGATGGGTCTTTCCGTTGATCTTTAGGGCCGTCGCCATGGCGCACCTCTCTTAGCTTTGGCTGGTTCCTGACATATTTAATGGAAAGTGTCATCTTGTCAATTGACAAAATAAACAAGAACTGTCAGAGGTTCTCTCATGACGAGTGCAAGTGAAGAATCCAAGACTGCGGCCATTCTGAATTCGGCTTTTCGCGCCTTCGCAGCTTATGGGTTTCGCAAGACGTCCATGGATGACATCGCCAAAGGGGCAGGGATGTCGCGGCCCGCAGTATATCTGCATTACAAAAATAAAGAGGCCATCGTCCGCGAGCTGACTCAGTATTACTACGACGAAAAAGTCATACTGGTGGCTGAGGCATTGGCCGGTGAAGGCTCTTTGCCGGAAATTCTTGCAGGCGCCGTCCAAGCACAATCCCAAGGGATGGCCGAGATTTTGGCATCGCCCCATGGGCTTGAAATGCTCGATGCAACAAAGTCCATGTCGACCGACATCGTTCAGGAGGGTGAGGCCAAACTAACGTGTCTTTACGCGGATTGGTTGCGTCGTGAAAACTCTGCTGGTCGTGCGCATTTGCCGGTTGGTCCGGATGAGGCCGCAAAAACGATAACAACATCGCTGAAGGGCATCAAAATGACGGCCTCCAGCGCTGAAGAATTCGAGCAGGGCATTTCGCAATTGGCCACGCTGTTGGGCGCGGCACTTGAGATCAGGTAACGCGCTGACGGATTTTGAATTCCGGCTTGTCCCACAATTTGTTGGTGATGATGTCGGCGAGAATTTGGGCGGCCTGTTCCACATCACCTTCATCGATATACAACGGCGTGAAGCCGAAACGCATGATATCGGGCGCTCGGAAATCACCGATCACGCCACGCGCGATCAAGGCCTGCATGGCAGCGTAACCTTCATCAAAATGAAACGAGACCTGACTGCCGCGCTGGGCAGGATCACGGGGGCTCGCCAGGGATAAGTCGGGGCAGGTGGCTTCGACGCGAGCGATGAACAACTCGGTCAATTCGATGGATTTGGCACGCACATCGGCCATTTCGGCCATATCCCAGATATCCATCGCCGCCGACAAGGCGGCCATCTGGATGACCGGTGGGGTGCCGACCCGCATCCGCTCGATCCCGGCACCGGGGCGATAGTCGAGATCGAAAGCAAAGGGGGCTTCATGCCCTAACCAGCCCGAAAGCGCCGGGCGCACTTTTCCAGACAAGCGTGGGGCCACATAGATAAAGGCGGGCGCACCCGGGCCACCGTTGAGATATTTGTACGTGCAGCCGACAGCGAAATCCGCATTGCAGCAGGACAGATCAACCGGGACGGCCCCCGCAGAGTGTGCCAGATCCCAAACCGTCACGACGCCATTGGCATGGGCGAGTTCGGTCAGTGCTTTCATGTCATGCATACGACCCGAGCGGTAGTCGACTTCGGTCAGCATCAGAACCGCGACCTCTTCGGTGATATGCTCGGCAACATCCTGAGGGTCGACCACGCGCAATTCATAGTCGGGCCCCAGTGACCGCAGCAGACCGTCGGCCATGTATAAGTCAGACGGGAAATTGCCGTTGTCAGAAAGGACTACTCTGCGAGTAGGGTTCAGTTCTAGCGCTGAGGCAACCGCCTGATACACCTTGATCGACAGAGTGTCGCCCACCACAACGCTGCCAGGCTCAGCACCGATCAGCCGTCCGATCCTGTCGCCCAGTCCGGTCGGCATACCCATCCATCCGGCCTTGTTCCACCCGGTGATGAGCATCTGCCCCCACTCATCCTTCAACATGCTCTCGACGCGGTTCGCCGCTGATTTCGGCAAAGGACCTAGTGAGTTGCCGTCCAGATACAACACGCCTTCGGGTAGATTGAACATGGATTTGGTTGTGGCGAAATCGGTCATGGATTTTCTTTTCTACAGCTTTGGTTCGGATGTTTGACTTTGGCCTATCTGATCTGAACCAACCTGTCCATTCTTGGCACCTCGTGCCTTGCTGGCTTGAACGTGCGCCTACTTTTCAGGATGCGACAACCTTTGCTTTTGCCTTCAAAGTCAGAAAGCGATAACACAGCGCCCAGAAACGACATGCGTGGGTGTGTGTCATCGCTTTGGGGAAGGCCATGCGCTGGATCGATCTTCCACCTGTTTGGCTTGTGGGTTTTGCCGCGTTGGCTTGGGTGCAAGCGCGCGTGCTGCCGATGGGGCTGTCTTTGAACGGGGCGGTGACGGATTTGCTCAGCGGCATTCTTGTCGGAGGCGGCATTATTCTTGCGATCATGGCTGTGGTCGAATTCCGCCGTCACCGCACCACTGTTCTTCCGCATGAAACGCCGTCAATGATGGTTCAATCAGGTATCTATAGACGCAGCCGCAACCCGATTTATTTGGGCGATGTGCTGATATTGGCGGGATTGATCTTTCGCTTCGACGCGGTGTTGTCGTTGGTGTTGCTTCCGATCTTTGTCTGGCTTTTAGAGCGCCGTTTTATCATTCCCGAGGAAGACCGGTTGCGCCGCACATTCCGCGCCGATTTCGCGCGCTACGAACGCAAAACACGGCGATGGATTTAAGGGTGTGGTCATCATGACACAGCACTACAATTGCTGCGCTTGCGAAATAATCTTGCGCAGGATACATGTCTGCTTGTCATTCTATGCTGAACACCCACCTGGCCTGAATCTAAAATTAGGGGGAACCGACTGGTGAAAATTGGGACGCCAAAGGAAACGTATAAGGGCGAGAACCGGGTCGCGATGACTCCGGACTCGGCCGTGCAGTTGCAGAAACTGGGTTTTGAATGCCTGATCGAAAAAGGCGCGGGCGCTGCTGCGGGGTTTTCGGATGCCGCTTATGAAGCTGCTGGCGTTGAGGTCATGAAGACCGCAGCCTCGCTTTGGAAGGCGGCAGATATCATTGCCAAGGTTCGTCAGCCTGATGCCACCGAGCTGAAGCGGCTGAACAAGGACAAGACCCTGATTTCTTTCTTCAACCCTGCCGGCAACGAAGAGGGAATGGAGGCCGCAAAGTCCAAGGGCGCGACTGTCATCGCGATGGAGATGGTGCCGCGTATTTCGCGCGCGCAGAAGATGGACGCGCTGTCTTCGATGGCCAATATCGCCGGTTACCGCGCGGTGATCGAGGCGGGCAACAACTTTGGCCGATTCTTTACCGGTCAGGTGACGGCGGCCGGTAAAGTTCCTCCTGCCAAGGTGCTGATCGTAGGCGCTGGCGTGGCGGGGCTGGCGGCGATCGGGACGTCGACTTCGTTAGGTGCGATCACCTATGCGTTTGATGTGCGCCCGGAAGTGGCCGAGCAGGTCGAATCCATGGGGGCCGAGTTCGTCTATCTGGACTTCGAGGAAGAACAGCAAGACGGAGCGGCGACCGGTGGTTACGCCTCGGTCCAGTCTGAAGAATTCCGCGAGGCACAACTGGCCAAGTTCCGCGAGCTTGCTCCGGAAATGGATATCGTCATAACCACTGCGCTGATCCCAAACCGCGAAGCACCCGAGCTTTGGACCAAGGACATGGTCGAGGCGATGAAGCCGGGTTCGGTCATCGTTGATTTGGCTGCAGAAAAGGGCGGCAACTGTAAACTCACCGTGCCGGATGAGAAGATCGTGACCGACAACGGCGTGACCATCATCGGCTATACTGACTTCCCCAGCCGGATGGCAGCGCAGTCTTCTTCGCTGTATGCGACCAACATCCGACACATGATGACCGACCTGACGCCCGAGAAGGACGGCAAAGTCAATCACGACATGGAAGATGACGTGATCCGCGGCGCGACCGTGACCCATGAGGGTGAGATCACCTTCCCGCCGCCACCGCCCAAGGTGCAGGCAATTGCGGCGCAGAAGAAGCCTGAAGTCAAAGAACTGACCCCTGAAGAGAAAAAAGCGCAGGAAATCGCGGCCTTCAAGGCGCAAACCAAGCAACAGTTCACCCTGCTTGGAGTCGGTGGTGCGCTGATGCTGCTGGTCGGGTTGGTTGCTCCGGCCAGCTTCATGCAGCATTTTATCGTCTTTGTGTTGGCGATCTTCGTGGGCTTCCAAGTGATCTGGAATGTCTCGCACAGTTTGCACACTCCGCTGATGGCGATCACCAACGCGATCTCGTCGATCATTATCGTTGGGGCTTTAATGCAGATCGGATCGGGATCTTTCCTTGTCATTCTGCTGGCAGCGCTTAGCGTCTTCATGGCCGGGATCAACATCTTCGGCGGCTTCCTCGTAACCCGGCGCATGCTCGCCATGTTCCAGAAATCTTAAGGAGGCCGGGCAAATGGAATTTGGCTTCACTACTGCCGCCTACGTTGTTGCGGCTGTTCTGTTCATCCTTTCCCTCGGTGGTCTGTCGAACCAGGAAAGCGCCAAACGCGCGGTTTGGTACGGCATCGTCGGTATGGCGCTGGCGGTCTTTGCCACGCTGGTTGGCCCGGGGTCCGGCCTGTGGTTGCTGTCGCTGCTGCTGATCGTCGGCGGCGGTCTGATCGGTCAGTACGTGGCGCAGCGCGTCCAGATGACCGAGATGCCGCAGCTTGTGGCCGCGATGCACTCGCTGGTCGGTCTGGCGGCTGTGTTCGTGGGTTTCAATGCGCATTTTGAGATTGGCAACGTGGCGCAAGTCATGGCTATTGCTGACAGCGCGAAAGAAGCGGACCTGTCCAATCTGGGCGCCTTTGCCAAGCTGATTGCTAAGAAAACATCGGCCGAGCTGGCGATCCTGCACGTAGAACTGTTCTTGGGCATCTTTATCGGTGCGATCACCTTTACTGGCTCAGTCGTGGCTTATGGCAAGCTGGCCGGGAAGGTGACTTCGGCTGCGACCAAGCTACCCGGCGGCCATGCGCTGAACGCGGCGGCTGCCGGTCTCTCGCTGATCTGCCTGGTGTGGTACACCTCGACCGGTGGCTTCTTCCCGTTGTTCCTGATGACGCTGGCGGCGCTGTTTATCGGCTATCACCTGATCATGGGCATCGGTGGTGCCGACATGCCGGTGGTTGTGTCGATGCTGAACTCGTATTCGGGCTGGGCAGCGGCGGCCATTGGTTTCTCGCTGGGCAACGACCTGCTGATTGTGGTTGGTGCGCTGGTGGGCTCGTCTGGTGCGATCCTGTCTTACATCATGTGCAAGGCGATGAACCGTCACTTTGTGAGCGTGATCTTGGGCGGCTTTGGCGGCCCGCAGGGTGAACAGATGGCTGTTGAAGGCGAGCAGGTAGCGATTGAAGCTGACGGCGTGGCTGCGGCTCTGAACGACGCCGATAGCATCGTCATCATCCCCGGTTACGGCATGGCCGTGGCACAGGCGCAGCAATCGGTCAGTGAACTGGTCCGTAAGTTGCGTGCCAAAGGCAAGAACGTGCGCTTCGCGATCCACCCAGTTGCGGGTCGTCTGCCCGGCCATATGAACGTTCTGCTGGCCGAGGCAAAGGTGCCGTATGATATCGTTCTGGAGATGGACGAAATCAATGATGACTTCCCGGACACGGATGTCGCCATCGTCATCGGCTCGAACGACATTGTAAACCCTGCGGCGCAGGAGGACCCCAACAGCCCGATCGCCGGGATGCCGGTTCTGGAATGCTGGAAGGCGAAACAGGTGTTTGTGTCGAAACGCGGTCAGGGTACCGGATATTCTGGAATCGAAAACCCGCTGTTCTTCAAGGAAAACACCCGCATGTTCTATGGCGATGCAAAGGCGTCCTTGGACAAGCTGTTGCCAATGATCGATTGATCACGGGACATGACCAAATTGCAAAGGGCGCCTTGGGGCGCCCTTTTCTTTTTTGATTAAGGGGGCTTTGCCCCCTTGGACCCCCTGGAGTATTTGGGGCCAGATGAAGCAAGCGGATATGGTATTACGGTGACGTTGGGCGAATGTTGGGAGAATTCAGATGCAGAAAGTGAATGGCATAGGGGGCGTGTTTTTTCGCGCTAAAGATCCGGAGGCTCTGAGTGCGTGGTATGAGGAGCATCTGGGAGTTAATCACTACAACCCCGTCCCCTGGAAACAGCGTGAAGGCTATACCGTGTTTGCGCCGTTTGCGCAGGATACCGACTATTTCGGCAGGGCTGATCAGCAATGGATGATCAATTTTCGTGTCGATGATTTGGATGCCATGATTGCACAGCTAGAGACTGCCGGAATTACAGTTGAAACGCATCCTGATTGGGATAGCGAGGTTGGCAAATTTGCACGTATTCACGATCCCGAGGGGAACCCCATCGAGCTCTGGCAGCCAAATCAATGACATAGCGGGTTGTATACCATTGTATCCTCGTAACTATATGAAATAAAAAGATAATTGATGTATTCCGTGAGCTGCGTATAGTGCCGGAAGCCTTGGGGAATGATCCATGACTCCGATAGATGACCATCCGCTGCGCTATGCGCTGGCCAATGAACTGCATGCGCGACCCTTTCCCGTGGCTTCAGCACCCTGCACCGTGGTATTTCTGGCGATCAAGAAAACGGATGCCGCAGCGGCCCGGGATCGCAATCTGGATATGGCGCATCTGATCGACTTGCTGAATCGCCATGGTGCGCAGCACCCGCAGCCAGGCGCGACGCATTATGCTGGTCAAATCGGGCGCCATTGGCTGAAATGGGAACAGCATACCGAGTTTGTGACATACACGGCCATTGCGCAGAATGTCAGTGATCGGGCTTTTAATCCCGCGGATTTCGAAGTGTTCCCGCCCGATTGGCTGATGGCTAGCCCGGGGCGGCGGATCACCTCGATCATGATGCGTGTGGTCGAGCGGTCAGAGGATGCCCTGGTCACGCAAGCGCTGTCGGACTGGTTCGAGCCTGAAAGCCTGGCTGTGGCTAGCGTTCTGGATGACTCGGCGATTTGCGCCAGCGATTTTCGTATCGACCCGGCCGGTCACATGCGGTTTGCGCTGTTTGTTTCGAAATTTGCCGGTCAACGCAGAACAGGTCGAATTCTCCAGCGTCTTTGCGAAATCGAAACCTATAAAGCGATGTCCATGCTTGGCTTCGCCCGCGTCAAAGACCTGATGCCGCGCATCGGTGAACTTGATAAGAAACTGTCTGATCTGATGGTCCAGATGACCGATGAATCCGCAGCCCCCGACGACCTGTTGTTGCAATTGCTGTCAACCTCGACCGAGTTGGAAACTATTTCCGCGCGCAGTTCGTTCCGTTTTGGGGCGACCGGAGCCTATGAGGCGATCGTCAACCAGAGGATAACGGTTCTGCGCGAGGAACGGTTTCAGGGTCGTCAGAACTTTGCTGACTTCATGATGCGCAGGTATGACCCTGCGATCCGAACTGTGAAAGCCACCGAACGTCGCCTGCAAGCCTTATCCGACCGCGCCATTCGGGCGGGTGAGCTGTTGCGGACCCGGGTGGATGTTGAGCGTAGCGCGCAGAACCAGGCCTTGTTGGAAAGCATGGACCGACGCGCCGATCTGGCGTTGCGGTTGCAGCACACCGTCGAAGGGCTTTCAGTGGTGGCGATCAGCTATTATGCGGTTTCGCTTGTTAGCTATTTTCTGCATCCACTGACGAAGATCGGGATCAGCAAGGGGATGCTGACAGCAGCGGTGACAGTCCCGGTTGTACTGGGAGTTTGGCTTGCCATACGTCAGATTCGCAAGCGGTTGGAATAGACGGTATTTGCCAAATGCCGAAGGACCTGTAGAACCGTCATAATTTGACAAAATTCTCGAGGGTATTCCGTGATCGGTATATTGGCCGCATGGCGCGCAGTCGCCGCCATGTTCATCCTGAATGGTGCGTTGTTTGGCATTTGGGCTTCGCGCATCCCAGCGGTACGCGACCGGCTGGAACTAAGCCACGAGGCACTAGGGTATGGCCTACTGTTTATGGCAGCAGGTGCGGTTTGTTCTTTTCCTATCACCGGGAAACTGACGGATCGGTTTGGGGCTGTGGCGATCACGCGGATCATCGCGGTTCTTTATACTGCCTCGCTGATCCTGCTGGCGTTTGCGAATGGGTTCTGGGCGCTGGCCGCGTTCCTGTTCGTATTTGGTGCATTTCACGGTTCGATGGACGTAGCCATGAACGCTTGGGCCGCCGAAGTTGAGCAGGCTTATGACAAACCAGTCATGTCATCGTTCCATGCAATGTGGAGCCTCGGCGCAGGGGTAGGGGCTCTCAGCGGCTATGCTGCGGTTCAAATGGGGCTGAGCGTGGTTCAGCATTTCCTGCTGGCAGGGGGCATCGTTGTGGGGCTGGCATTGGCTCTGTCCTGGGTGCAATGGACGTCTCGTCGGTCGGAAGCCAAGAAAGGATCGGTTTTTGCATTGCCTTCCGGTGCTTTAGTGCTGGTTGGATTTACGGCACTCTGTGGAGCTTTGGGTGAGGGCGCGGTGGCAGATTGGAGTGCGATCTTCCTGCGTGACGTGACAGGCGCCGCTGAGAGCATTGCAGCGCTAGGCTATGCTGTTTTCTCGGTAACAATGGTGCTGTTTAGATTGGCGGGCGGTTTTGTAATTTCTCGATTTGGGCCCGTGGCGACGGCACGTTTTGGCGGCATCTGCGCTGCACTGGGTGTGTATACCGTGGTAACAGCCAGTGAGGCAGGGCTCGCTCTGGCAGGGTTTGCCCTGATGGGGCTCGGCTATGCTGTGATCATGCCGTTGGCGTTTAGTCGTGCCGCAAATGATCCGCGTGTCCCACCGGGGCAGGCGATCGCCAGTGTTGCGACTTTGGGGTACGGAGGGTTGTTGATCGGGCCGCCCCTGATCGGGTTCTTGGCGGAATTGATGACCTTGAGATTGGCGTTTGCGGTTCTGTTGCCGCTGGCCGTCCTGATCATTGTGCTAGCCGGCGCGCTGAAGCGCGCCGACTGAGATTGCTTAGCGTCCGCGAATACGCGGATCGAGCGCGTCGCGTAGTCCGTCGCCTAGATAGTTCACGCTCAACACGGTCAGCGAGATTGCAAGTCCGGGCCAGAACACGCGCTCGGGGTATTGTTGCAAATAGTCGACGCCGTCGAAAAGCAGGCGACCCCATGTCGGGAAGTCCGGCGGGAAGCCGAGGCCGAGGAAGGATAGAGCGCTTTCTGTGATGATCGCGGTCGCGATACCCAAGGTTGCAGACACCATGATAGGAGACAACACGTTCGGCAGGATATGCCGCGTAATGATCTGCGTGTTGCTGGTGCCGATGGACCGGGCAGCCAGAACGAACTCACGCTCCTTGATTGCCAACACATCGCCGCGCACGATCCGGGCGGTGGGCATCCATGAGGTGATACCGATGGCACAGACGATCAGGATGAAGATCCCGCGTTCCAGTCCGAATGCAGCGGACAAAGGCTCGCGGAACAGCAGCATCATCACCAACAACAAGGGCAACAGAGGCAGGGCCAGGAACAAATCGGTCAGGCGCATCAGCGGCCCATCAAGGCGTTTGAAGAATCCGGCAACAACCCCAATCAACGATCCAAGGAATAGCGCCAGCAGCATCGCGGTGATGCCCACTGAAACCGAGGTCTGCCCGCCCGACATCATCCGCGCCAGAATATCGCGGCCCAATTGGTCGGTCCCGAAGGGATGTGCCCAACTGGGGCCTTGGTTCCGCGCGCGAATGTCGATTTGCGTCGGATCAATGCTCCAAAGAAATGGGCCCAGATAAACCCCAGCGACGATGAAGATGAACAGAATCGCTCCAATCATCGCGCCTTTGTGAGTTTTGAACTGGTCCCAGACATCGCGCCACTGGCTGCGGGGTGGCGTAGTCAGCTCTTCCATAACGTCAGTGGTTGGCAGAGCGGTCGAGGCTGGCGCAAGTCCTTCGTCCGGGACCAGCGTATCGGTACGATCATGATCAGTCATAGCGAATCCTCGGGTCCAGAATGCCGTAGAGCACATCGGCGATCAGGTTGAACAGCACGATCAGCACCGCAAAGATGAAGGTTAGCGTCTGCACCATCGGCAGATCATTGGCCTGGATGGCCCCGATCAGCAATTGGCCGATACCGTTCACCTTGAACACCTGCTCGGTGATGATGGCGCCGCCGAAGATGGCCGGGATACCCAGTGCAATCACGGTGACCACGGGGATCATTGAGTTGCGCAGGACATGGACCATGACCACGGTGTACTCGCTGAGGCCCTTGGCACGCGCGGTACGGACGTAATCCTGATTGAGATTGTCCAGCATCGAAGCGCGCATGAAGCGGCTCAACTGCGCAGTGATCTGCAGCGCCAAAACCATGACCGGCATGATCATCTGTTTCAGTTGCAACATGAAACTGTCCCAACTGTTCACCACCAGGGTGGTATCGTAAATCGACGGAAACCAGCCGAGCTGAACCGAGAAGATCACGATTACCAGCACGCCCGAGAAGAAGGGCGGGACCGAGAAGCCGACCATCGACACGAATGTGCCCATCTGGTCGAACCAGGAATACTGGCGGTACGCGGAATAGATGCCGATGGGCAGGGCGATCAGAATGGCGACCACATAGGCGGTGCCAACAACCCACAGGGTCTGCGGGATACGCTGAACGACGATGTCCATAACGGGCGAACGCGTCTGCCACGAAATCACACGCAGATCACCTTCGGAAAAAGTCGTGCCAAACATCGCATCGATTAGCACCTGCGGTTCAATCCAGAAGAATTGCACGATCCATTTCCAGAACCGGATATGCATCGGCTGACCGAGGCCAAGCGCCTCACGCATCTTCTCTTTGACTTCAGGGGGAACGGTGAGCGGGACCTGCGCCATCGGGTCGCCAGGTGCGAGTTCGAGGAGCAGGAAGATGACGAGGCTGATGAACAGAAGCGTCGGAACCGCCAGCACCAGTCGTCGAATGGTAAAGTTAAGCATTAAGAGGCGCCTTTATATGCGTCTTCTTGTTGGAGTGGTCTGCAAATGACCGCGCCCCGAAGTTCGGGGCGCGGTTTTGCAAGGCTAACGCTTAGGAACCTGTCTTGCGGTACCAGTCCGCAATGTTCCACAGCTCGCTGTCCCAAACATTCAGGACAACACCACCCAGAGTGTTTGCGTGCGCCGACAGACGACCGCGGTGAACCAGCGGGATCATACCGCCGTTTTCGACCATGATGTCATTCAACTGACGCGCGATCTGCGCGCGCTCATCCGCACCAGCGGTTTCGGCCAGCTGTGCGTGCAGCTTGTCATAGTCCGCGTTGCAGAAACGGCTGATGTTTTCACCCTGCCACTGGCTTTCCGGCTTGGGTGCCTTATCGCACAGGCCGTTGCCCAGATAGGACTGCGGATCGGTGCCATTGAAGGTGTTCGCATACATCTCAACGTCCGCGTAGAACTTCTGGAAGGTATCGGGCGAGCCCGGATCACCGCCGAAGAAGACAGATGCGTTGATATTGCGCAGCTCGGTTTCGATGCCGATCTGGCTCCACCACTCTTTGATCAGCGCCTGGAAGTCCTGACGGACGGCGTTGGTCGAGGTCTGATAGACCACTTTCAGTGGCACGCCGTCTTTTTCACGAACGCCGTCGCCATCGGAGTCGACGATGCCCGCATCATCCAGCAGCTTTTTCGCGCCTTCTATGTCCTGCGTGTCGCAGCTGAAGGTGTCGGAATTCACCGCCGCAGGTGCGGGAACCCAGTTACAGGTGACCTTACCGGCCTGACCGTATCCGATTTCAACCAGCAGTGGCCGGTCGATGGCCAGCGACATTGCCTTATATACGGCCGGATCCTGCAGGAACGGATGCGGATGCGTTGCAGTTGAACGCTCGCCTTCCGGCAGATCTGGCGATGGGTTGGTCTGGTTCAGCATGATGCGTTCAACCAGCGGACCAAAGCCTGCTACCGGAGTACCTTTGCCGCCTTCCTGCATTTGCGCGATGACTTCAGGTGCCAGCTGCAGGTTCCAGGCATAGTCAAACTCGCCGGTTTCCATCACCGCACGGCCAGCTGCAGTCGCGTCGCCGCCGCCTTTGAAGGTCACGGTTGCAAAGGCTGGTTTCGCCGGGTCGCGATAGTTGTCGTTAGCCTTGAAGGTGATCACGTCATTGGGCTTGAATTCGGTGACAACAAATGGGCCGGTGCCGATTGGGTTAAAGTTCTGCTCGGTGCATTCGGGCGCTTTGGCCCCCATGCAATCCGCGAACTGGGCCGCCTGGATGATCGGGCTTTCGCCACCCACGAACGGGCCATAGGGGAACGGAGTCGGCGCATCGAATGTGACTTTGACAGTCAGATCGTCGACAGCCTCGACATTGGTGACGCCTTCAAATTTGGTCACCTGCGCACAGCCGCCTTCTGGGTCCATGCAATAATTTGCGGTAAACACAACGTCAGCTGAGGTGAACGGTGTGCCGTCTGACCAAGTGATTCCCGGCGCGATTTTCCATGTGATTGAGGTCAGGTCTTCGCTGACACCGCCATTTGCAACCGTTGGGATCTCGGATGCCAGAAACGGAACCATCTCACCGTCTTGATTGTACCGGGCCAGGGGCTCAATAACCAACGAAGCTGATTCCACATCCTTGGTGCCACCCGATAGGAACGGATTCAGGATTGACGGTGCTTGCCAGTAAATGATGCTGACATTGCCGTCCGATCCACGCTCGGCCATGGCCATCGGGGCCATTGCCGTGCTTGCAATCGCACCAAGCAAAAGGGTTTTGATTTTCATCATACACTCCATGTTGGACACATACGTGTCTCGATTATCTCCGCGATGCCCGCGGATTTGGCGTTGCCGTCAAAGGGGGTAAGAACATGGAATTAAACGAAAACGGTAGTTTCGCCCACGAGTTTTCCGTCCTCTCCCCAAAACGGTTACGCGGCGTATCGAAACAGAGTTTTGGAAAATTGCAAGCCTTGCCGTGCGAATTTTGACCAATCGGTTTGACTTTTCACATCCCTCGGCCTTAGCGTTTGGCACTCAATCCGAAAAGCCGCCAAGGGGAGAGCGCGCGTGCTGGATCAGCCAATTGCCCAGATCAAAAAACTACGGGTCGAATTCCAAACAAAAGATGGCCCGGTGGTCGGGGTCGAGGATGTCTCGTTCGAGGTCAATCCGGGCGAAACCGTCTGTATCGTAGGCGAATCGGGGTCGGGCAAGTCGGTCTCATCCTTGTCATTGATGCGCCTGGTCGAGTTTGGCGGAGGCGAAATTGCGGGCGGGCAATTGCTGTTCGACCGCCGCGATGGCGAAGAGATGAATTTGGCCGGTGCCGATCAGGATCTGATGAAACAGATTCGCGGAAACGAGATCGGAATGATCTTTCAGGAGCCGATGACGGCCTTGAACCCGGTGTTCACCGTTGGACGGCAATTGACTGAAGGATTGCGAATCCACAAGGACATGAACAAAGCGCAGGCTGAGGACCGCGCGCTGGAGCTGCTGCGGCAGGTGAGAATCCCCGAACCCGAGCGGCGCCTGAAACAATATCCGCATGAACTGTCCGGCGGTATGCGCCAACGCGTGGTAATCGCCATGGCCATGGCATGTGAGCCGCGCCTTCTGATCGCGGACGAGCCCACAACAGCACTGGACGTGACCATTCAGGCCGAGATTTTGGCGCTGATGGACCGCCTCAAGCGCGAAACCGGCACAGCGGTGATGTTCATCACGCACGATATGGCTGTGGTTGCACAGATGGCGGATCGTGTTGTGGTCATGTTCCGCGGCAACAAGGTCGAGGAAGGCACGGTCAAAGAAATCTTCGAGAACCCGCAGCACGACTACACCAAGGCACTGTTGGCGGCGGTTCCGAAACTGGGTGAGATGCAAGGCAAAGCCGCACCTGAGCCAATGAAACTGCTGGGTGAGGAAGGCCAGACCATCGCGCCGATCCCGGGCACCAACGAGGTTCTGCTGACGGTCAAGAACCTGACCACGCGCTTTGCGGTGAAAGGCGGATTGCTGCGCCGGACCATCTCGAACGTGCATGCGGTCGAAGATGTCTCGTTCACGCTGAACCGAGGGCAGACCCTCAGCCTCGTGGGCGAATCTGGGTGCGGCAAGTCGTCGGCAGGGCGCTCGATCCTGCGGCTGGTCGAACCGATGGCGGGCGAGGTCGATCTAGACGGTGTCGACATCATGAAGCTGGATCAGGCTGGTCTGCGCAAGGCGCGGCTGGACATGCAGATGATCTTTCAGGATCCGTTCGCCTCGCTCAATCCGCAGATGCAGTTGGTCGATCAGGTGGCCGAGCCGATGCGCAACTATGGCGTTGCGTCAGGATCCGAATTGCAGGACCGCGTGGCGCAACTTTTCGATAAAGTGCAGCTACCGCGCAGCTTCATGCGACGCTTCCCGCATGAGATGTCCGGTGGTCAGCGGCAACGGATCGCGATCGCCCGCGCACTGGCGCTGAACCCCAAATTGATCATCGCGGATGAGGCTGTATCGGCACTGGACGTCTCGGTTCAGGCACAGGTGCTGAATCTGATGATGGAGCTGCAATCCGAACTTAGCCTTAGCTATCTGTTCATCAGTCACGATATGGCAGTGGTCGAGCGAGTCAGTCACCATGTCGGTGTGATGTATCTGGGGCGTATTGTCGAACTGGGTCCGCGTGCCCGCGTATTCGAAAACCCGCAGCATGCATATACGCAAGCCTTGATGAAAGCGGTTCCGATTGCGGACCCGAACAAGCGCAAGTCTGAAAAAGATCTGAACTTCAAGCCTATTCCGTCCCCGATTCATCCAATCGGTTACGAGCCGGAGCCATCGGAGTACAATGAGGTCGAGCCCGGTCACTTCGTGTTGACGACTGACAGCGGATATTAATTCCCATGGCCGAACGCCTGACGCCGCTTGAAATCATGACCCGGCTGATTTCGTTCCCAACGGTCAGCCGCGACACAAACCTTCCGCTGGTGGATTGGGTCGAGGGGTATCTGCAAAGCCATGGAATCGACTCCCATCGCTGGCCGGATCCGGACCAGCCGCACAAGGCGGCAATTTTCGCGCATGTCGGCCCTTGGGAAGAGGGTGCTATCGTGCTGTCGGGGCACACGGATGTTGTGCCGGTCGATGGCCAACCCTGGGATACAGATCCTTTTGTCGTAACCGAGAAAGACGGTAAGTATTACGGGCGTGGCACCTGCGATATGAAGGGCTTTGACGCACTGGCGATTTGGGCTCTGGTTGAGGCGCACTACGCTGATGTGAAACGCCCCCTGCAACTGGCGCTGAGCGTTGATGAAGAGGTGGGATGCACAGGTGCGCCGCCGATGATTCAGGCTATGCAGAAGGTCTTACCCAAGGGCTCAGCAGTGATCGTGGGTGAGCCGTCAACGATGCAGGCCGTTACCGGACACAAAGGCGGGTTCGGCTACGACACACATGTGGTGGGGTTCGAAGTTCACAGCTCGATCATGCATACCGGTGTTAATGCGATTATGGCGGCCGCACCGCTGATCGATTGGGCCAATCAGCGCAACGCTGAAAATATGGCGGCGGAACCATCAGACATTGCCGCCGTATTCGACCCGCCATGGACGACATGTCATGTCGGCATGATCGAGGGTGGCACAGCGCATAACATTACCGCCAAGGATTGCCGGTTCATGATGGATTTCCGGGTTGTACCCGGCGAACAAGCTGCACAATGGCGCGACGCCTATCTTGATCAGGTTCGGCAGGCCGAGGTGCGGATTCAGGCCGTTCATCCCGAAGCACGCATAGACGTGTCCGATCATTTCGCTGTGCCTGCATTGGTGCCTGAAACCGAAGGTGAGGCTGAGATACTTGTACGCTCTCTAACTGGCGACAATGCGACTCATGTCGTCAGCTACGGCACAGAAGCGGGACAATTCCAAGAGGCCGGGTACTCGGCGGTAATTTGCGGCCCCGGCGATATAGCGCAAGCGCATCAACCAAATGAATTCATAGAAGTTTCTCAGTTCATTGCGGGTCACAAGTTCATGGAGCGTCTGGTCCAGCGTCTCTGCAAATAACACCTGAAGGGAGATCTAAGATGCCCGTCAAGAACCGGCTTGCCGAAATGCATGGTGAAATCACCAAGTGGCGCCGCCATCTGCATATGCACCCTGAGTTGCTGTACGATGTCGAAGAAACGGCGGGTTTTGTCGTTGATCGTCTACGCGAGATCGGAGTCGATGACATCACGCCCGGCATCGGCAAAACTGGTGTTGTCGCGGTGATCAAAGGGCGCGAAGATACGAAGGGTCGGGTTATCGGACTGCGTGCCGATATGGATGCTCTGCCGATCGAAGAGGCGACCGGACTTGATTATGCCTCGACCGTTTCGGGCAAGATGCATGCATGCGGCCATGACGGGCATACCTCGATGCTGCTGGGGGCGGCGCAATATCTCGCTGAGACGCGGAATTTCGATGGCACCGTGGTTCTGATCTTTCAACCTGCCGAGGAAGGCGGGGCAGGTGGTCTGGCGATGTGCCAGGACGGGCTGATGGACCGTTGGGGCATCCAAGAAGTCTATGGGATGCACAATATGCCCGGGATGCCGGTTGGGGAATTCGCCATCCGCCCAGGCGCATTGCTGGCCTCATCAGACGAGTTCGAAATTGTGGTGACTGGCAAAGGCGGCCATGCTGCTGCCCCGCATGATGCGGTGGATACGACGCTGGTTGCATCGCATATTGTCGTTGCACTGCAATCGGTTGTGTCGCGTACCGTCGATCCCATCAAACGTGTCGTGCTGACCGTCGGAACATTTGAAACCGACAGCGCTGCTTCGAATGTGATCGCCCATACAGTACGTCTGCAAGGCACGGTTCGTACGCTTGATCCCGAATATCGCAAGATCGCGGAAGAGCGCGTGCGACGGATCGCTGAAGATACGGCCTCGGCCTTTGGGGCAACCGCGAAAATGACATGGACACCAGGGTATCCGGTGACCGTGAACTCCGAGGCTGAAACGGTTTTTGCTGCTGAAGCCGCAGAGGCGGTCTCAGGTAAGGTCAACGACAGTACCGATCCGATCATGCCATCAGAAGATTTCTCTTACATGCTTGAAGAACGGCCCGGAGCCTACATCTTTATCGGGAATGGGGACACGGCCATGTGCCATCACCCAGAATACAATTTTGACGACGACGCCATACCCGCCGGCTGCAGTTGGTTTGCAGAACTGGTGGAACGACGAATGCCCGTCGCCTGATTTGGGAGGATCAGATGCCAATCAAGAACCGACTTGCCGAAATGCACGAAGAAATCACCGGTTGGCGGCGGGATATCCATCAACATCCCGAGATCCTCTATGACACCCACCGTACCAGCGCCTTGGTGGCCGAAAAGCTGAAAGAGTTCGGTTGCGATGAGGTCGTGAGCGGCATTGGCCGGACCGGTGTTGTTGGCGTGATCAAAGGTAAAACCGACACGCAGGGCCGCGTGATCGGGCTGCGCGCCGATATGGACGCGCTGCCAATGCAAGAACAGACTGGTCTCGACTATGCGTCGAAGACTGATGGCGCCATGCATGCCTGTGGGCATGATGGCCATACCGCGATGGTTCTGGGGGCGGCGAAATACTTGTCCGAGACGCGCAATTTCGATGGCACAGCCATCGTGATTTTCCAACCCGCCGAAGAGGGCGGAAACGGGGCCGAGGCGATGTGCAAGGATGGTCTGATGGACCGTTTCGGCATTCAGGAAGTCTATGCCATGCACAATGTACCCGGTGTGCCGACGGGTCAGTTCGCCATCCGGTCCGGACCACTGCTGGCGGCTGCGGATGAGTTCGACATTCATCTGGAAGGCCGGGGCGGCCACGCGGCCAAACCGCATGAAACCATTGATACGACAGTGGTGCTGTCGCAACTGATCGTGGCCTTGCAAACCATCGTTTCGCGCAATGCGGACCCGATTTTGCAGGCGGTTTTGTCGGTGACTTCGGTCGAGACGTCTTCGAAGGCGTTCAACGTGATCCCTCAATCGGCGCAGGTGCGCGGTACAGTGCGGACGCATTCGAACGAAATGCGCGACCTGATCGAGACGCGGCTGACCGAGGTGGCTCAGGGCATTGCCGAGACCTTCGGGGGCACAGTCAAAGTCACCTATACGCGCGGGGTTCCGGTGACGATCAACGCCGAGGAACAGACGGGTTATGCCGCCAAGGCCGCAATTTCGGTGGGCGGAAGTTGCGGCGAAGCACCGATGGTGATGGGGGGCGAGGATTTCTCGTTCATGCTGGAAGAGCGCCCCGGCGCCTTTATCGTGCTGGGCAATGGCGATACCGCCGGGCTGCACCACCCCGAATACAACTTCAACGATGAGATCATCCCGCTGGGATGTTCATGGTTCGCCGAAATGGTCGAGCGCCGGATGCCCGCCGCTTGAATTAGGAGAGAGAAAAGATGCCAGTTAAGAACCGCTTTGCTGAATTGCAGGCCGAAATCACCGAATGGCGACGTGATATTCATGAAAACCCAGAGATTCTGTTTGAAACTCACCGCACCAGCGCCCTGGTCGCGGACAAACTAAATGAGTTTGGCTGTGACGAGGTCGTCACTGGGATCGGGCGCACCGGTGTTGTTGGTGTGATTAAGGGCAAATCTGATTCCAACGGAAAGGTCATCGGCCTGCGTGCTGATATGGATGCGCTGCCGATTCTTGAGGCGACGGGGCTGGCTTATGCCTCAAAGACCGATGGCGCGATGCATGCCTGTGGTCATGATGGTCATACAGCAATGCTGCTTGGTGCAGCGAAATATCTGTCGGAGACGCGCAATTTCGACGGCACAGTCGTTGTGATTTTCCAACCTGCCGAAGAAGGTGGCGGCGGCGGTCGTGAGATGTGCGAAGACGGCATGATGGAGCGTTGGAATATCCAAGAGGTCTACGGCATGCACAACTGGCCTGGCCGTCCGGTGGGCAGTTTCGCCATCCGTCCGGGTTCGTTCTTTGCTGCGACTGATCAGTTTGACATTACCTTTGAGGGCCGCGGTGGCCATGCCGCGAAGCCACAGGAGACCATCGACACAACCGTCATGACCGCTCAGGCGGTTCTGGCGTTGCAGACGATTGCTTCGCGCAATGCGGACCCGATCGATCAGGTTGTGGTGTCAGTGACGTCGTTCGAGACGTCTTCGAAGGCGTTCAATGTTATTCCACAAACGGTGCAGATCAAAGGTACCGTGCGTACCATGAGCAATGAGATGCGTGATTTGGCGGAAAAGCGGATCAATGAGATTTGCAATGGTGTCGCGGCAACGTTCGGTGGAACGGTAGATGTGACCTATATTCGCGGGTATCCGGTCATGGTGAACAGCGACGAACAGACGGATTTTGCTGCCGAGGTGGCGAAGTCGGTCTCGGGAAGCTGTGATGAGGCCCCTCTGGTTATGGGTGGTGAGGATTTCGCGTTTATGCTCGAAGAACGTCCGGGCGCTTATATCCTGGTGGGCAATGGCGACACGGCGATGGTTCACCACCCGGAGTACAATTTCAACGACGAAGCCATTCCTGCAGGATGCAGCTGGTGGGCAGAGATTGTTGAACAACGGATGCCTGCGGCTTGAAGACGAGAGGCGAGGGGCCAGCCCCTCGCGCTCCCCGGGATATTTTTAGCCAGAAAAAGGGGGATCGGTGCCCAAGGTCAGTGGAGTGAAAGGTGGTTGCACAGTGTGTCGATCACCTCGTCCAACGCGGATTTTTGCGTGTTGACGCAAGCTTGGGCTGCGGTTTGCGCTGCGGCAAGAACATCCTTTTCCGACAGCCATAGGGCGACCGAATCTGAAAGGTCACTGGCAGAATTGACCAAGACCGCGCCGCCGGTTTCGATCAAGGGTGCAAATGTTTCGGCAAAATTGAAGAAGCCCGGACCTGTGATTACCGCGGCCCCAGCTTGCGCAGGTTCGAAAGGGTTGTGGCCTCCGATCTCCTTCAGCGAGCCACCCAGGAAGACGATCGGGCAAAGTGCGTACCAGGTTCCGGTTTCGCCTAATGTATCTGCGACATAAACCTGAGTGTGTGACCTGATCGGCTGATCCGTGCTGCGTTGAGCAGTCGACAGGCCGGCATCGCCTGCGAGTTTAATGACATCATCCCTGCGTTCAGGGTGGCGCGGGATCAGCAGCAGCAGAAGATCAGGCCAACGCTGCAACAACAACCTATGAGCCGCCAGAACGATTTCTTCCTCACCTGAATGCGTCGAACTGGCGATCCACATTGGGCGTCCGGCGATCTGTGACTTGATCGCGTCTAGTGTTTGCTGGTGGACGGGCAGCGGATCAGACATGGCTTTGAGGTTTGTGCCGGGTTGGACGCGATCAGCATCAGCGCCCATGGCAATCAGGTTGTCGGCTGTTTTGGTGTTTTGAGTTAGAAACAGCTTGAACTGATCCAGAATGAAGCGCGCGGTTTTGGGGCGATTTTTCCATCCGGTGGCTGATTTGTCTGACAGACGGGCATTGAGCAGTGCCAGTGGCGCGCCATTGTTGGTGGCTTCAACAATCAATCGTGGCCAGATTTCGCTTTCAACGAAGATGCCTGCACTGGGCTGCCAATGGTACAGAAACCGGCGCACCGGAGCCGCGCTGTCCAGCGGTGGGTATTGATGGCGGGTGCGCGCAGGGAGGCGTTTCCCGATCAGTTCGGCGGAAGTCGGGGTACCTGAGGTGATCAGAAATTCGGCTTCCGGCAAGCGATTTCCCAATCGATTGATCAGGCTTAGAACCGAAAGGCTTTCACCTACACTGGCGGCGTGGAACCAGATCAGTTGCCCTTGAGGGCGAGGCAGACTGGCATGGCCCAGCCGTTCCTGCTGGCGAGTATTGGAGACGCCTGCAGCCTGCAGTTTTCCACGGACTTTACGCCAGACCAGCGGTTCGGCGGTCGTCATCAGGCCGCAGTACAATTTGTACAGCAGAGTAGGCTGTGGGTTTTCGGGCATTTCAGCCGCCTGTATGGCTCATATGACGGCTCATTTGGCCGTCGATAGACTGCCTCGAGTAATCGAAGTCATGGCCCTTGGGCTTGAGGTTGATAGCAGCCCGGATCGCCTTTTCAAGCGGTTGCTCCGTATCGGGATGGTCGCGCAGAGGACCTCGCAGATCCGCCATGTCTTCTTGACCCAGGCACATATACAGCTCGCCCGTGCAGGTCAGGCGCACGCGATTGCAGCTTTCGCAGAAATTATGCGAAAGGGGTGTGATGAACCCTATTTTCTGACCCGTTTCCTCTAGTCTCACATAGCGCGCCGGACCGCCGGTGCGTTCAGCCAGATCGGTGACGGCATAGTGGTTTTCGTATTCCTTGCGGACGTCTTTGAGCGACCAATATTGATCTAGGCGGTCCTCGTTGCCGATATCGCCCATGGGCATGACCTCGATCCAGGTCAGGTCCATGTCGCGCTCGGCACACCAGTCAGTGATCTTGGGCAGTTCCGGTTCGTTGAAACCTTTAAGCGCAACAGCGTTGATCTTGACACGCAGCCCGGCCTTTTGCGCCGCGTCGATGCCGTTCAGTACCTGTTTGAGGCGGCCCCAGCGGGTGACCTTAGCGAATTTGTCCTCGTCCAGAGTATCCAGCGATACATTCACACGTCGCACACCCGCCGCATAAAGTTCTTCGGCGAAACGATGCAGCTGTGAACCATTGGTTGTCAGTGTCAGCTCTTTCAGGGCACCGCTATCCAGATGCCGTGTCATGCTGTTGAAGAAAGACATGATGTTCCGGCGCACCAGAGGCTCTCCTCCGGTGATGCGCAGCTTTTCGACGCCCAGGTTCACGAACGTGGAACACATGCGGTCCAGTTCTTCCAGCGTCAGAAGGTCCTTTTTGGGGAGGAACTTCATATCCTCGGACATGCAATAGACGCAGCGAAAATCACAGCGGTCCGTGACGGAGACGCGGAGATAGGTGATGGCGCGGGCAAATGGGTCGATTAGCGGAGCTGTCATGGCTCATAGGTAAAGCGGAGGCCCGGCCGCGGCAAGGGCGAACTGCGTTTTGGGCTGGAACAGTCAAGCTTAGAAGAATAGGGTTTTCAGTATGAAATATGTTTTGGTTTTGGTTTGTGTTTTTGTCGCTGGCTGCGATGCCGTTCGGTCCGCCACGGACCGAGTGTTTAGTGGGTCATCCACCGCACCTGTGACCGCGCCTGCCGCACCAGAGACCGTTGAGGAGGTGCCCGAACCTGTCGTCGCTACGGTCGGTTGGGCGGGTGCAAAAACGACAGTCGCAGGACTTGGCGATCCGAATACGCCGGGACGTTGGCTGCAAACGCCCCTGGTTAAGACCGAAATCAATGGTCGTATCGTTGTACCGCGTACAGGCGCACAGGCCTATGTTGCGCTTATCCCCGCGCCGGGGCCTGAAGGCGGTGGAAGCCGTTTGTCACTAGAGGCAATGCGCGCATTGCTTGTGCCGTTTGATGAGCTGGTAGAACTGGAAGTCTATTCCGACTGAGCGCGCAGGTATTTGCCCGCTTCTTTACGGGCAAAAGGTTTCATGTTTGCGCCGTGCGTTTCAAGAAATGCGACGACGCGCTGTGAATCGTGCTTTGACAATTCGCGCAGCCACCATGCGATGGCTTTCTGGATAAACCATTCCCGGTTAGGGACATAGCTTGCAGCCCAACCAAGAATACGGTCGCGGCACTCCAACTCTTTCGGTTTGGGGTGGTTTTGTTTGGTCCAGGGCAAGGTGGCGACCAGCGCGGCACGCTTAGTCCACATATGATTTGATTTGGTCCACTGTTCGACTTGATCCAGCCGCGTCGGATCGGCTTTCAGGCGCTTTTGCATTGCCATGCTGGCATGGTCGGCCACTGCCCAGGCGTCGAATTCTGGCAGCCAGCTTTGCAACAGATCCCATACCGCGTCATCGGGGCGGATTCGGGCTTGGGTCAACAGCTTTGCCGCAGCGACCCGTGCTTCATGGATGTTGGTCTGCCACAAACTGTCGGCGACGGCGATGCGGTCAGTGATTTCGAGTTTACGCCGCCACTCCTTGGTCAGATCGTTGAGCACCGGATTCGGAACACCCAGATACGGACGGTCAACCTTGTGATAGGCCGCCACCTGTTCTGCCCGTTCAGGATCGGCATGGGCTTTGATCTGATCGAGATAGGCCTGCATGTGCCGTCACTCGACCGTGACGGACTTTGCCAAATTGCGCGGCTGATCCACATCTGTACCTTTAGCCACCGCCGTGTGGTAGGCCAGCAGTTGCGCGGGCACCGAATAGAGGATCGGGGCAAGGCTGGTGTGCACATGTGGCATACGGATCGTACTCCAAACCCCATCTTCAGCCTCTGCGATACCATCATCATCCGAGACAAGGATAACCTTGCCCTTACGCGCCATCACCTCCTGCATGTTCGAAACTGTCTTGTCGAAAACTGCGTCGCGCGGTGCCATGACAACAACCGGCATATGCTTGTCGATCAGGGCGATGGGGCCGTGTTTCAACTCGCCCGAAGCGTAACCTTCGGCGTGGATGTAGCTAATTTCTTTGAGCTTCAGCGCACCTTCCATGGCCAGAGGGTACATGAGGCCACGGCCCAGGAACAGCACGTCGCGCGCCTCGGACAGACGTTGGGCAGATTGGCGAATAGCGTCGTTCTGATCCAGCGCTGCATTCAGAACTGTCGGCAAGCCGCGAAGGGCGGCCGCGTGATCGGCGATCTCTTCATCGTTCAGCGTGCCTCGATCTGCAGCGGCTTTGAGGGCAAGCATCAGCAACACGCTAAGCTGACAGGTGAACGCCTTGGTCGAGGCAACACCGATCTCAACACCCGCATGGATTGGTAACGCCATATCGCTTTCGCGCGCAATCGAGCTTTCGGCGACATTGACGACCGAGACGATCTTGTCTGCCTTACCTTCGCAATAGCGCAGGGCAGCAAGCGTGTCGGCGGTTTCGCCTGACTGGCTGACAAACAGCGCAAGCGTCCGGTCCGAGATCGGAGGCTCGCGATAGCGGAACTCGCTGGCGATATCGACTTCAACTGGCATCTTGGCCAGTTGTTCGAACCAGTATTTCGCCGTCAGGCAGGCATAGAATGCAGTACCGCAGGCCACCATGGTCAGACGGTCCAGCTTGGTGAAATCCAGATCGTCACCGGGCAACACCACATGATCGCCTCCGGTCGGAAGATACGAGCGGATGGCTTCGGCCACCACAACAGGCTGCTCGGCAATTTCCTTGGCCATATAGTGCTTGTGGCCGCCTTTGTCGGCACGGGTCTGATCGATTTGAATTTGCCGGATTTCGCGGTTGGCAAGCTCACCGGTTTCGGTTCGAATCTCCAGCGAAGTGCGGGTCAGTACCGCCCGATCGCCTTCTTCAAGATAGGTGATGCGATCGGTTAGCGGGGCCAATGCGATAGCGTCCGAGCCGACAAACATCTCACCATCGCCATGACCTATCGCCAGAGGCGAGCCCTTACGCGCTGCTACGATCAGATCTTCTTGCCCGTCGAATAGGAAGGCGAGTGCGAATGCGCCTTTGAGCCGGTCGATCGTATTGAACGCAGCGTCAATCGGCGATTGTCCTTCGGACATGTACCGTTCTGTCATCAAGGCAACGGTCTCGGTGTCAGTGTCCGTGACGAAGTCAACACCATGTTCAGCCAACTCTGCCCGCAGTTCGCGATAGTTTTCGACGATACCATTGTGCACAACAGCGACAGGTCCCGCCTTGTGTGGGTGCGCGTTGTTTACTGATGGCGCCCCATGGGTCGCCCAGCGGGTATGACCGATGCCGGATTTGCCGGCCAATGGCTCATGCACCAAAAGGTCGCTCAGGTTCACCAGCTTGCCGACAGCCCGACGACGCCCAAGCGCGCCATCATTAACCGTAGCGATACCCGCACTGTCATAGCCACGATACTCAAGTCGCTTCAGTGCTTCGACCAGAATAGGGGCGGCTTCGTGGCTGCCCAGAACACCAACAATTCCACACATAATTCAGGCTCCTTTGTCGCGGCGAGCCTTCTTCGCCTTCAACATTTCAAACAATTTGCGCGCGTAGCCGGGCTTATTCTCTTGCTTGGCACGCGCCACGGCCAAT
The DNA here is from genome assembly GCF_056536485.1 of Ruegeria sp. CL5. Classification (NCBI taxonomy): domain Bacteria; kingdom Pseudomonadati; phylum Pseudomonadota; class Alphaproteobacteria; order Rhodobacterales; family Roseobacteraceae; genus Ruegeria; species Ruegeria sp. CL5. Next base: position 89,030 of record NZ_JBQFPS010000006.1, on the reverse strand, counting down.
GCGTCTGGCTCAACATCCTTGGTCACTACGGTCCCCGTGGCAGTCATCGCGCCGTCACCCAGAGTGACCGGGGCCACCAGCATCGTGTTCGATCCGATGAACACGTTTTCCCCGATGGTCGTTTTGTGCTTCATCACGCCGTCATAGTTGCAGGTGATGGTTCCAGCACCGATATTTGTCGCCGCCCCAACCGAAGCGTCGCCGATATAGCTGAGGTGATTAACCTTTGCGCCTTCTGCGATCTCGGCGTTCTTGATCTCGACAAAGTTGCCGATTTTCGCGTTTTCAGCCAGCTCTGCACCCGGGCGTAGGCGGGCATAGGGTCCGACCACGGAGCCTCGGCTGACATGGCAGCCTTCGAGATGTGAAAACGCCCGGATCGTTGCGCTGCTTTCCACGGTTACACCGGGGCCAAAAACCACATTTGGTTCAATGACAGTGTCGCGACCAATCACGGTATCTGCTGCCAAATACACAGTATCAGGTGCCATCAAATTGACCCCCAGATCAAGCAGTTCGGAGCGCGCCTGTTCTTGGAACACTGCATCCGCTGCCGCCAGATCAGCGCGGGAGTTCACACCCAATGTCTGCGCTTCATCGCAGGCCACGGCAGTTACGTTCAGACCCTTGTCGCGGGCTATCTCAACGACGTCGGTCAAATAATATTCACCCGACGCATTGTCGTTTCCAACCGCATCGATCAGTGAGAAAAGGGTTTCAGCGTCACACGCCAAAAGGCCTGAGTTACAGAAGGTTATGGCGCGTTGTTCGTCAGTGGCATCCTTGAATTCAACAATCCGCTCGAGCGATTCACCATCCATGACCAAGCGACCATAGCGGGCGGGATCTGCAGCTTCGAATCCAAGAATGACCAGATCGTTTTTTGTGCGCGCTTCAATCATTTGCTGGAGAGTGTCGGGCTGCAGAAACGGGGTATCGCCATAGAGGACGACCACATCCCCCTGAAAACCATCCAGCGCTGCACGCGCCTGCGCAACCGCATGGGCGGTGCCAAGCTGCTCTTCCTGCACCGCAATGCTGGCGTTTTCATCTTCGGCTTCAGCGACGCGTGCAACGGCTTCCGCGCCGTGGCCGGTAACAATCACGGTGTGCTCGGGAGACAGGACAGCACCGGCACGCATGGCATGAACCAGCATCGGCACCTGGGCAATCGGGTGAAGGACTTTGGGAATATCAGAGTTCATCCTTGTGCCTTTTCCGGCGGCAAGAATGACAAGGGCAGTGCTCATGAAATCATTTTCTCTTTTGTTTTGTTGTGGCCCGTTTTATCCGCTGTGGTCAAAGGCGCAAGCGGTTCGGCCATCAAAGAAGATTGCCGTTTGCAACACGACATGGCGGAATCCCGCCGGTTCAGGAGGTAAGAATGCGTACGGTAATCTTCGATTTGGATGGAACTTTGGCAGATACGTCCGGTGATTTGTTGGCTGCTGCAAACCACTGTTTTCGTGAGATGGGCCATGGAGATGTACTGATGCCCGAGCTTGATGCGGCGGTTTCGGTGCGCGGTGCACGCTTGATGTTGTCCCATGGATTGAAGCGGGTCGGCGCCTATGATGCGGATGTTGTCGAAGCCTATTATCCGGTCTTTCTGGAGGTCTATGGGCATGCGATCGATACGCATACCTATTTCTATCCCGGTGCGCTTGAAGCGGTCGAAGCACTGAAAGGTGCGGGTTATGGCGTGGGTATCTGCACCAACAAGCCCGAAGGTCTTGCTGATCTGCTGCTGTCCCGGATGGGCGCGCGCGATCGTTTCGCTTCGCTGGTAGGGGCCGATACGTTGCCGGTGCGCAAGCCTGATCCTGAGCCTTTGCGTGAAGCAGCGCGCCGCGCCGGGGGGCATCCCGATCATTGCGTGCTGATTGGCGACTCGGACACTGACAGGAACACGGCGCGGGCTGCAGGCGTACCTTCGGTTCTGGTGACTTTCGGCCCGTCAGGCGACGAAATGGCTGCGCTGGAACCCGAGGCGTTGCTGCATCATTTTGATGATTTACCGAAACTGGTCTCCGATTTGATCGGAGCGGCCGCGTGATCCCTTGACCTGCCACACACACAGCACCAAAACAGAACTATGAACGAGACATTCACGGGTAATTTCACCCAGCAAGAGCCCATCCCCGAAGACGCCATCGAGGCTGCCGTGGCCGTCCTGCGCCATGGTCGATTGCATCGCTACAACGTTGCCCCTGGTGAGTTGAGCGAAACTGCGCTGCTGGAACAGGAATTCGCCGCCCAGATGGGTGCGAAATACTGTCTGGCGGTCTCGTCGGGCGGTTACGCTTTGGCCACTGCGTTGCGTGCGGTGGGGGTCAAGCCGGGCGATCCGGTTCTGACCAACGCATTCACTCTGGCCCCGGTGCCGGGGGCGATTGCCTCGGTAAGCGCGAAGCCGGTCTTTGTTGGTGTGACCGAAGCCCTGACCATCGATCTGGATGATCTTGAGGCCAAGCTGGATCAGGCGAAGGTGCTGATGCTGAGCCACATGCGCGGGCATCTGTGTGATATGGACCGCCTGATGCAAATGTGTGATGCGGCGGGTGTGGTCGTGATCGAAGATTGTGCCCATACCATGGGTGCCGCGTGGCGCGGGCAGCTGTCTGGGCGGCAGGGGGCCATCGGATGTTACTCGTGCCAGACCTACAAACATGTCAATTCGGGCGAGGGCGGGTTGCTGATCACGGATGACCCGGAACTTGCGGCCAAGGCTACGATGTTGTCCGGGTCTTACATGCTTTATGAACGCCATCTGGCAGCGCCCGGGCCGGAGGTTTTCGAGCAGATCAAATACACCACCCCCAATGTCTCGGGCCGGATGGATAATCTGCGTGCGGCGATCCTGCGCCCGCAGTTGCGCGATCTGGACCGGCAGGTGCAGCGCTGGAACGAACGCTATGTTGAGATTGAGCGTGGCCTGCGTGAAACGCCGGGTTTGACGATGGTGGAGCGGCCTGATGATGAGACCTATGTCGGTTCGTCGATACAATTCCTGTTGCCGGACTGGACGCCCGAGCGCATTGCCGAGGTCATCCGACGCTGCGCTGCGCGCGGGGTTGAACTAAAGTGGTTCGGAGGGGCCGAGCCGTCGGGCTTTACCTCACGCTATGACAGTTGGCGCTATGCCGACAGCACCCCGATGCCGGTCAGTGATCGGATATTGGCGGGGATCATGGACATGCGCGTTCCGCTAACCTTCTCGCTAGAGGATTGTAGCCAAATCGCGCGCATTATCCGGGCTGAGGTCAGCGCGGTCTATCAGTCGTAATCCAGCGGAGTGCGCTTTCAGCGCACGCTCGATTTATTTGAATACGCCGTCCCTTGCCGGGCGGCGTTTTGCGTTGGCCTGCGCGTCGTCGTTGACCGAAGGGAGAATCGCTGCTATTTGATTATTGAACACTTGTTCATTAATGCAATCGGAGGAGCCCTGCATGTTTATGGCCACAATGCAATTCGATCTGGGCGAGGACGTGAACGCCCTGCGTGAGATGGTCCACCGTTGGGCGCAGGAACGGGTCAAGCCGATGGCGGCCGAGATTGATGCCTCGAACGCCTTTCCGAATGAACTGTGGAAAGAGATGGGCGACCTTGGCCTGCTGGGCGTCACAGTGCCAGAAGAGTATGGTGGGGCGGGAATGTCGTATCTGGCGCATACCATTGCAGTGGAAGAGGTGGCGCGCGCCTCGGCCTCAGTCTCGTTGTCATATGGGGCACATTCGAATCTGTGCGTGAACCAGATCAAGCTGAATGGGACGGATGAGCAGAAACAGAAGTACCTGCCGCGCCTGATTTCGGGCGATCATGTGGGCGCGCTTGCAATGTCCGAACCCTCGGCCGGATCGGATGTGGTCTCGATGAAGTTGCGCGCGGAAAAGCGGAATGATTACTACCGCCTGAATGGCAACAAATATTGGATCACCAATGGGCCGGACGCCGATACTCTGGTCGTTTATGCCAAGACAGACCCCGAGGCCGGATCAAAGGGGATCACGGCCTTCTTGATCGAGAAAGAGATGAAGGGATTCTCGACGTCTCCTCATTTCGACAAGCTGGGGATGCGTGGTTCGAACACGGCTGAACTGATTTTTGAAGATGTCGAAGTGCCGTTTGAGAATGTTCTGGGTGAAGAGGGCAGGGGCGTTGCCGTCCTGATGTCCGGTTTAGATTACGAGCGTGTCGTACTCGCTGGGATTGGGACAGGTATCATGGCGGCCTGTCTGGATGAGGTCATGCCCTATCTGGCCGAGCGCAAACAGTTCGGCAAGCCGATTGGCTCGTTCCAACTGATGCAGGGCAAGATCGCAGATATGTACACTGCGATGAATTCGGCGCGGGCTTATGTCTATGAAGTCGCTAAGGCCTGTGATCGGGGAGATGTGACCCGACAGGATGCGGCAGCGTGCTGCCTATATGCCTCGGAACAGGCGATGGTGCAGGCGCATCAAGCGGTGCAAGCGCTGGGCGGGGCCGGGTTCCTTTCAGATGCGCCGGTCAGTCGGATCTTCCGCGATGCAAAGCTGATGGAGATCGGCGCGGGCACCAGCGAAATCCGTCGGATGCTGATCGGCCGTGAGATGATGAACGAAATGCTGTGAGGGAAGGCCCCGCAGTTTTACGAACTCCGGGGCTTTGTTGATTGGATCAGAACGTATGGACGTAGGACACGCCAATAAGGAAGGGATCGATTTCGGCTTTGCCGATGTCGTTGCCGTCCAAAGTGACGTCCGAGTCGATGTCGAACCAACGCACGTTCAGACGCACAGCGCCTTTGTCGGTGACCATGTAGTCCAGACCGGCCTGCAGCGAGACGCCGAAGGAATTGTCCAGATCCAAATCGCCCAGGGGCGAGTCCTCTTCGAAGAAGATGGTGTAGTTCAGACCCGCGCCGACATAGGGTTTCCATGCGCTATTGGTCGGGAAATGATAGTTCAGCGAAAGGGTGGGCGGCAGGTGTTTGACGCTTCCGGCATCAACGCTGCCGCCAAGAGTGACGTCATGTTTGTAGGGGGTCGAGGCCAGCAGTTCGATCCCGAGGTTGTCCTGAACGAAGTACTCGACGGTGAAGATGGGGCGCGTGTCCGAGTCAACGTCGGCGTCAAACCCAGCGAGCGAGCCGTTGTCGGATTTGGGATCCAGATAACCGACACCTACACCAACAGTCCAATCTCCCTGAGATTGGGCGAACACCGGAGCAGCCAGCGCGACAAGCGCGGTGGAAAGGGTCAAAGCGGCGAGTTTCTTAGTCATATTCATGCCTTTGGTTGCGTCTATATGGACCTTGTGGATGGCCCGATGCCGCCAAACTCTGATCTGCATCAATTTCGCATTGAAATTGCGCCGATGAAGCATGGATCAACTGTCAGTAAAATAAGGGCGAATCTGAGTGTCTCCTGCTAGGGTCATACCGGGTCTGCGCAGTGATCAAAGCTGGGCCATACCGGATCGATTGAATATGGCGCGACAGTGCCTTTCTCAGCCGACAGAACAGGTTGCGATACTGGACCTGACGGCCTCTGATCCGCGTGAAGTTACATTCGGCGATTTGAGTGAGATGGTAGATGGTATTGCGCGTGCTCTGATCGACGACGTCCGACCCGGCGACCGAGTGGGCGTGTTGCTGAGCCAGTCGCCCTGGTGTGCGGCGGCACATTTGGCGATCTGGAAAATCGGCGCGATTTCGGTACCCCTGTTCAAGTTGTTCAAACACGATGCGCTATCATCGCGTGTCGGTGACGCGGGCATAAAATTTGTTCTGACAGATCCCGAAGGGGCCGCGCTTGTTGGTGATCTGGCCAAACCAGTTCTTGCCGATCAGATCGGGCAAGAGGGACCACCTGTCCCGTTTGCTGACACCAGACCCGAGGACCCTGCAGTATTGATCTACACCTCAGGCACCACCGGTAGCCCAAAGGGGGCACTGCACGGGCACCGGGTGCTGACAGGTCACTTGCCGGGGGTATCGATCAGCCACAATCATCTGCGTCAGGGGGATTGTCTGTGGACACCGGCAGACTGGGCTTGGATCGGCGGTCTGTTCGATGTGCTGATGCCCGGTCTAGCGCTGGGTGTACCGGTCGTTGCGGCGAGGTTGGATAAGTTCACTCCCGAGGCCTGCACTGATCTCGTCATGCGTGGCGGGGTACGGAATGTGTTCTTCCCGCCGACCGCCCTTCGTATGTTGAAAGCTGCGGACCAGACGATCCCCGGTTTGCGCTCGGTCGCGTCCGGAGGGGAGCCTCTGGGGGCCGAGATGTTGGCCTGGGGTAAACAGGCGTTTGGCCTGACGATCAACGAATTTTACGGCCAGACCGAATGCAATATGGTCGTATCCTCCTGTGCCGAGGATTTCCCAGTGCACCCCGGCTGTATCGGCAAGCCGGTGCCGGGGCATGAAGTTGCGGTGATTGATGGCGACGGCCGACCGACCAATGAAGAGGGCGACGTCGCTATCCGGCGCGGCTCGGCCTCGATGATGCTGGAATACTGGAACCGGCCCGATGCGACCGCTGAGAAGTTTCGTGGTGATTGGCTGATCACCGGAGACCGCGGCGTGTGGGAGGGAGACTATCTTCGCTTTGTCGGCCGCGATGATGACGTGATCACGTCGGCCGGATACCGCATCGGACCCGCTGAGATCGAGGATTGCCTGCTGACCCATCCGGCGGTGGCAACGGTGGGCGTGGTCGGTAAGCCAGATCCGCTGCGGACCGAGATCGTTAAGGCCTATGTGGTGTTGAAACCGGGCGCTGAGGCTGCGGAGCGGGAGTTGCAGGATTGGGTCAAGGACCGTCTGGCTCAGTACTCCTATCCGCGCGAGGTGGCGTTTCTGGACGAGTTGCCGATGACGGTGACGGGGAAGGTGATCCGGAAGGAACTGAAGGCGCGGGCTGCAGGGGAGGCAATTACATGATGCGAATTGCAGTTGCTGCGATGCTGGTTCCATCGCTTGTTTCCGCTCAGGGCGCTTGGGTAGACCAGTCGTACATTCAACAGTGTTTTTCCCAGTCGCAGCAGGGCGATAGCTTGTCCTCATGTCTCGGCGCAGCTGCCAATACCTGCCAAACGATACCGGGAAATGAAACAACCATTGGCGTCACCGACTGTATTCAAGCCGAAACCCAAGTTTGGGATTCATTTCTGAACGAACAGTATAAACTGCGTAGAGCGGAACTGGCTGAACAAAGTCCCGAACTTTCGGATCAGTTGCGAGATGCTCAGCGCGCATGGATCGGGTTTCGGGACGCTGAATGCGCTCTGGCCTACTGCATATGGTCTGGTGGAACGATACGCTCGATTGTAGCCGCAAATTGCTTGCTGACCGAAACTGCTGAACGCGCTGTGGAATTGCGCGACTTGGGGAAGATGGAATGAAACTAAAATCCAAAGCCATACCAACCTCCGAGGGGTTCAAGGCGAACCGAGCTGCACATCTGGATGCGCTGGCACATATCTCTGAGGCCGCCGAAGCCGCCCGCATGGGTGGCGGTGAGAAATCCCGCGCGCGGCATGAATCACGGGGCAAGATGCTGCCCAGACGTCGGGTAGCGAATCTGCTTGATCCGGGCTCTCCGTTTCTGGAAATCGGGGCGACGGCGGCGCATGGAATGTATGGTGATTCAGCGCCCTGTGCCGGGGTGATCGCCGGGATTGGCAGGGTGCAGGGACGCGAGGTCATGGTGGTGTGCAACGATGCCACCGTGAAGGGCGGCACATATTATCCAATGACCGTCAAGAAACATCTTCGGGCGCAGGAGATCGCCGAGGGAAACCATCTGCCCTGCATCTATCTGGTCGATAGTGGCGGTGCGAACCTGCCCAATCAGGATGAGGTTTTCCCTGACCGAGATCACTTTGGCCGCATCTTCTATAATCAGGCGCGGATGAGCGCGAAAGGGATCCCTCAGATCGCGGTCGTGATGGGGTCTTGCACGGCGGGCGGAGCCTATGTGCCGGCGATGTCTGATGTGACAATCATCGTGAAAGAGCAGGGGACAATCTTTCTGGCCGGGCCACCTCTGGTCAAGGCGGCGACGGGAGAGGTCGTCAGCGCCGAGGATCTGGGCGGCGGTGATGTACACACGCGCCTGTCGGGTGTGGCGGATTATCTGGCCGAGGATGATGCGCATGCGTTGGCTCTGGCCCGGCGCGCCGTCGGGTCGTTGGGCGGTGCCGGGCTGAAGCCCGGCCTACAGTTTGAGGCACCCGAAGAGCCAGCTTACGACCCAGAAGAGATTCTGGGCGTTGTTCCGGCTGATCTACGTACGCCCTATGATATCCGCGAGGTGATTGCGCGTCTGGTCGATGGCTCTCGGTTTGATGAGTTCAAGCCGCGTTTTGGCGAGACGCTGGTGACCGGTTTCGCCCATGTCAAAGGCTGCCCGGTTGGGATCATCGCCAACAATGGCGTGTTGTTTTCCGAGGCCGCGCAGAAGGGTGCGCATTTTGTCGAGCTGTGTTCTCAGCGCAAAACACCGCTGGTATTCCTGCAGAACATCACCGGCTTCATGGTTGGCCGCAAATACGAAAACGAAGGCATCGCGCGGCATGGGGCCAAGATGGTTACGGCGGTGGCGACGACGAGCGTTCCCAAGATCACCATGCTGGTCGGCGGTTCTTTCGGAGCTGGAAACTACGGCATGGCAGGTCGCGCCTATCAGCCTCGGTTCCTGTGGACCTGGCCGAATTCGCGCATCTCGGTGATGGGGGGCGAGCAAGCTGCGGGCGTTCTTGCCACCGTCAAGCGCGATGGGATCGAACGGCAGGGTGGCACGTGGTCGGCCGAGGAAGAGGCTGAATTCAAACGCCCGACGCTGGAAATGTTCGAGGAGCAATCCCACCCGCTCTACGCATCGGCGCGGCTGTGGGATGACGGCATCATCGATCCGCGCAAAAGCCGCGATGTGCTGGCGCTGTCACTGAGCGCCGCGCTGAATGCCCCGATTGAGGAGACACGTTTCGGCGTGTTCAGGATGTAAGATGAGCGTTTCATTGAATGACGTCATGGCCCGCTATCCGGGTGCCCAGACTTTCAAGTTTGGTGACAACGCATCGCTGAGTGCTGAGCTGCTGGCGTTGGTGCGATCAGGCCGAAAAACTGCAACTTGTGGTGCGTTGCGTGACTATCCCGATGGCAGTGCTGATACCCCTGTTGTTGGGCGGCAGGATATTGCGCTGGAATGGGATGATCGCCCGGCCTTGGTGATCGAAACGGTCGAGGTATCGATCTGCCGTTATTGCGATGTGACCGAAGACTTCGCGTTGGCCGAGGGTGAGAATGAAACGCTTGAGGGCTGGCGCGAGGATCATCGCCGGTATTTTGAACGAAATGGCGGGTTTGACCCTGAGATGGGATTGCTGTGCGAACGGTTCCGCCTTGTCGAAGATCTAGCGGCTGAGGGGTAAGCTATGTTCAACAAAATCCTGATTGCCAACCGAGGCGAGATCGCTTGCCGTGTGATGGAAACCGCTCAGAAGATGGGCGTATCCTGCGTGGCTGTTTATTCGGATGCCGATGCCTCGGCCAAGCATGTGCAGATGGCCGATGAGGCTGTTCATATCGGCGGCGCGGCCCCGGCTGATAGCTATCTGAAAGGTGATGTGATCATTCAGGCGGCGCTGGATACTGGCGCGCAAGCGATCCATCCGGGCTATGGCTTTCTGTCCGAGAATCCAGACTTCGTGGATGCGGTTGAGTCAGTAGGCCTGACCTTCATCGGGCCATCGGCGGACGCAATCCGAAAGATGGGCCTTAAGGACGCGGCCAAGGTGTTGATGGAGAATGCAGGCGTTCCGGTTGTGCCCGGTTATCATGGCGACAATCAAGACCCCGAACACCTGGCAGGCGCGGCGGATACCATTGGTTATCCTGTTCTGATCAAGGCCGTTGCAGGTGGTGGCGGCAAGGGAATGCGGTTGGTTGAGAAGCCCGAGGAATTCTCGGCTGCTTTGGACAGCGCGCGCGGTGAGGCCAAGACGGCCTTTGGTAATGACGCGGTACTGGTTGAGAAATTCGTCGCCAAACCACGTCATATCGAGGTGCAGGTCTTCGGCGATGGCACCCAAGCGGTGCATCTGTTTGAACGCGATTGTTCGTTGCAGCGGCGGCACCAGAAGGTGATCGAAGAAGCTCCGGCCCCCGGCATGACCGCTGAAATGCGCGAAGCGATGGGGCAGGCGGGGGTACGTGCGGCAGAGGCGATTGGATACAAGGGCGCAGGAACGGTTGAATTCATCGTCGATGCCTCGGACGGGCTGCGGCCTGATCGGTTCTGGTTCATGGAGATGAACACGCGCCTGCAAGTCGAACATCCGGTGACCGAGGCAATTACGGGTGTCGATCTGGTCGAATGGCAGTTACGGGTAGCTGCGGGCGAAAGCCTGCCGAAACAGCAGGGTGATTTGTCGATCAGCGGGCATTCCTTTGAGGCGCGGCTTTATGCCGAAGATGTGCCCAAGGGCTTTCTGCCCGCGACGGGTACGCTGACTCATCTACAGTTCCCGCAAGAGTGTCGCGCCGATAGTGGCGTACGGGCCGGGGATACGATCAGCCCTTGGTACGATCCCATGATCGCCAAGGTCGTGGTGCATGGCCCGACGCGTGCGGTTGCTTTGGAAAGCCTGCACCGCGTCCTGCGCCAGACCGAGGTCGCCGGGACTGTCACAAACCTCGCCTTCCTTGGTGCTCTGACGCGGCACAGCGGGTTTGCGTCGGGCGACGTGGATACCGGGCTGATCGGACGGGATCTTGATGATCTGGTGCAGGAAGCTGGTACAAGCAACGCATCAGCCGTGGCTGCAGCGATGACGGCGTTGGGTCTTGCCGAGACGGCCTCAGAAACGGGCTTTACGCTATGGGCGCCGTTACATCGCGCTGTGCAATTGCTGCGCGATGGAGAGGTTGTTGATCTGGATGTCCAGGTCGAAGGTACAGATCGGCAGATTTGGGAGATCGAAGGCGCGCAGCTAATCGCGCAGCGCCGTGGCGCTGGCTGGACCATCAATGGGACACCCATGCCCAATGTTGTCATGGCTGGGTCCCAGGTCACTGTATTCGACGACTATGGGCAGGCGTTTGAGGTTGTTGACCCTCTGGACCGCGACGCAAGCGCGGCGGGTGACACCAATGTGATCGAGGCGCCGATGCCAGGTCTGGTCAAGGCCGTCTTTGCCTCAGCGGGGCTGGAGGTGAAGGAAGGCGACCGGCTGGCCATTCTGGAAGCGATGAAGATGGAGCATTCTCTGCTGGCCGCCCGCGATGGCGTGGTCGCAGAAGTGCTGGCCGAAGCGGGCGCACAGGTCGAGGCTGGGGCAGCGCTGGTTCGGTTGGCCGAGGATTGATCTGTTCGGCCCGAGGATTGCGTGGCACAGTCGGGCCATCCGTAATTGAAACGATAAGAAACCGGGAAGGGATGCGCTGATGAAAGAACGGGTCGAGATTTTCGAGGTCGGTCCGCGGGATGGCCTGCAGAACGAACAGCGCGAGATCCCGGTGGCCGAGAAAGTCGCCTTGGTCGATTGCCTCAGCCGTGGCGGGTTCAACCGGATTGAGGTTGCAAGCTTTGTCTCACCCAAATGGGTGCCGCAGATGGCGGGTAGCGGCGAGGTTCTGGCCGGAATAACGCGGACCGAAGGCGTACGCTATGCAGCGCTGACGCCGAATATGCGCGGGTATGAAGATGCCTTGGCGGCCAAGGCGGATGAGGTCGCGGTGTTTGCGTCCGCGTCCGAGGGGTTCTCGAAAGCGAATATCAACGCCACCATCGCCGAATCCATCGAACGGTTCGTGCCGATCCTTGAGGCCGCGCGGCATATCGATTTGCCCGTGCGTGGTTATGTGTCCTGCGTGACTGATTGCCCCTATGACGGCCCGACCCCGCCCGAAAAGGTGGCCGAGGTGGCGGACGCTTTGTTCGCGCATGGCTGCTACGAGATTTCGCTGGGCGATACGATTGGGCAGGGGACCCCGGACAAGATCGCGCATATGCTGTTGGCCGTGCGCGAACGGGTCCCGGTCACTCGGCTTGCTGGGCATTTCCATGACACCAACGGGCGGGCGATCGACAATATCGATGCTTCTTTGGCGCTGGGTGTACGGGTGTTTGATGCCGCCGTCGGCGGGCTTGGGGGTTGCCCCTATGCGCCAGGTGCAGCGGGTAATGTGGCAACCGAAGCGGTGGCCGCGCATCTGGAACGGTTGGGATATGAAACCGGGTTGGACGCGTTTGTGCTGGAAGAAGCTGCAGACATGGCGCGGGCTATGCGAGCGGAATAGAAATGTACGAAACGATAACTTTAAAGACAGATGGTCGCGGCGTAGCCACGTTAACGCTGGATCGACCAGAGAAGCACAATGCGCTGTCGGCGCAGATGATTGCTGAACTGACACAAGCCGCCGGGCAACTGGCCAGTGATGAAGCTGTCCGGGTGGTGATTCTGGCCGCGTCAGGCAAAAGCTTTTGCGCCGGGGGGGATCTGGGTTGGATGCAGGCGCAGATGGCCGCCGATCCCGATACGCGCTTCACCGAGGCGCGCAAGCTGGCCGAGATGCTGAATGCCCTGAATACGCTGCCCAAGCCTCTGATTGGCGCATTGCAGGGCAATGCGTTTGGTGGTGGAGTGGGAATGGCCTCGGTCTGTGATGTGGCGATCGGGGTGGATAGCCTGAAGATGGGCCTGACCGAAACGCGACTTGGCCTGATCCCGGCCACGATTGGCCCCTATGTTATTGCTCGTATGGGTGAGGCAATGTCGCGGCGGGTCTTCATGTCCGCACGTCTCTTTGATGCAGCGGAGGCTGTCGAGCTGGGCTTGTTGGCGCGCGCGGTGCCCGCTGATGCCTTGGCAGAGGCGGTCGAGGCCGAAGTGCGTCCCTATCTGTCCTGCGCGCCAGGCGCTGTTTCTTCGGCAAAGCAATTGATCCAATCGCTGGGACCACGCATTGACGATGCTGTGATCGACCACACCATTCGACAGCTGGTAACGCGTTGGGAAACCGACGAGGCGCAGGAGGGAATCAAGGCCTTCTTCGACAAACGAAAACCTGCATGGAATAGGTAGGTTTAGCCGCGTCGGGCCGTTGCAAGGTATTCTAAGCCATAGCCTGCTGGGCGATTGTAATAATGCCCATCTGCGCGTTTCTGTTCGGTTGACCCTCTGACCCCACAGAGATAGAGAATGTCCAGTCAACACGCCAATTGACGGCGCGCCCTTTCGGGACATGCGCAGGAAAGGAGCTATACGTGGAAGACCTGTTGCGGGAGTACCTCCCGATCCTGGTGTTTCTGGCCGTCGCTATAGGCCTTGGAATCGTCTTGATTCTCGCTGCTGTAGTGCTTGCCGTCCGCAATCCAGACCCTGAAAAAGTCAGTGCATATGAATGTGGCTTTAACGCATTCGACGATGCGCGGATGAAATTCGACGTCCGATTCTATCTGGTCGCGATTCTCTTCATCATCTTCGATCTGGAAATCGCCTTCCTGTTTCCCTGGGCCGTTGGCTTCAAAGACATCAGCGATGTTGGGTTTTGGTCCATGATGGTGTTCCTGGCGGTGCTGACCATCGGCTTTGCCTATGAATGGAAGAAAGGGGCCCTGGAATGGGAGTGATGACGGGCGCAAACACCGCAGGCGTCGACAAAGAAGTCGCCACCCAGGCCCTGAACGCCGAGCTGCAGGACAAAGGGTTTCTGCTGACCTCGACAGAAGACATCATCAACTGGGCCCGTACCGGCTCGCTGCACTGGATGACCTTTGGTCTGGCCTGCTGCGCGGTTGAGATGATGCACACGTCGATGCCGCGCTACGATGCGGAACGGTTTGGTATTGCGCCCCGCGCGTCCCCGCGTCAGTCGGATGTGATGATCGTGGCCGGAACCCTGACCAACAAGATGGCCCCTGCGCTGCGCAAGGTCTACGACCAGATGCCGGAACCGCGCTATGTGATCTCAATGGGCTCCTGTGCGAATGGCGGTGGTTATTACCACTATTCCTATTCTGTCGTGCGCGGTTGTGACCGGGTTGTGCCCGTGGACATCTATGTGCCCGGCTGCCCTCCGACCGCAGAGGCGCTACTTTATGGGTTGATGCAGCTGCAACGCAAAATCCGCCGCACCGGCACGATTGTTCGCTGAGGGAGAGGGCAGATGAGCGAAGCACTCAAAGAACTCGGCGCGCAGTTGGAGCTAAAACGAACCGATTGCGTTCTGTCCTGGGACGTGACGCATGGTGAGCTGAACGTCGATGTGGCCCCGTCGAATCTTGTGGAATTCATCGAATTCCTGAAGTCTGACCGCAGTTGCCAGTTCTCAACGCTGGTGGACATTACCGGTGTCGACTACCCCGAACGCGCCAAGCGGTTTGACGTGGTTTATCACTTCCTCTCGATGTACCAGAACCAGCGCATCCGCCTGCGGGTTTCGATCCGCGAGGATGACATGGTGCCCTCGATCGTTGACGTTCACCCCTCGGCCAACTGGTTCGAGCGTGAGGTGTTCGATATGTTCGGGATTCTATTCTCGGGCCATCCGGACCTACGGCGCATCCTGACCGACTATGGGTTCCGCGGCTATCCGCTGCGCAAGGATTTTCCGACCACCGGTTATACCGAAGTTCGCTACGACGAGGCTCAAAAGCGCGTGGTCTATGAACCTGTGTCGCTGGTGCAGGAATACCGTCAGTTTGATTTCATGTCCCCGTGGGAAGGTGCGAACTACATTCTTCCGGGGGATGAAAAACAGGAGACTGAATAATGGGTGGCATCTGGTGGCTGATCCTGTCTGCACTGACCATCATTCCGATGGTGAAGATATTGCCGTTTTTCGGGATCAACAAATACTGGTGCCTGCTCTGTCTGGTTCCTTTCGGCACGATCGCGTTGCTGTGGTGGGTCGGGCTTAAACTGCAAGAGTTGGAGCGCCGCTGATGGGTCTGGGGGAACTGATCGCGTTGGGGGCGCTGGGGGTTCTGCTGGCCGGGGCCGCTGCCAAAGCGGCTGATGCGGAAAAGGTCCGGGTTCGGGCCGAAGCGAAGAAGAAACGAGGGCGTTGATGGACGGCTCAAGATACGATGACGGCAGCACGGACGCGCTGAGCGGGGAACAGAAGATCCGCAACTTCAACATCAACTTCGGCCCGCAACACCCTGCGGCGCACGGGGTTTTGCGTCTTGTGCTTGAGCTGGACGGCGAGATTGTCGAGCGCTGCGACCCGCATATCGGCCTGCTGCACCGTGGCACCGAAAAGCTGATGGAGAGCCGGACGTATCTGCAGAACCTGCCGTATTTCGATCGTCTGGATTACGTCGCGCCGATGAACCAGGAACACGCCTGGTGTTTGGCCATTGAAAAGCTGACCGGTGTGGAAGTACCACGTCGCGGTTCTCTGATCCGGGTCCTCTATTCCGAGATCGGCCGTATTCTTAACCACCTGTTGAACGTGACCACTCAGGCCATGGACGTCGGCGCGCTGACCCCACCGCTTTGGGGCTTTGAAGAACGTGAAAAGCTGATGGTGTTCTACGAGCGTGCCTGCGGTGCCCGTCTGCACGCTGCCTATTTCCGCCCCGGTGGGGTGCACCAAGACCTGCCGACCGAGCTGCTGGACGATATCGAAGCTTGGAGCCACGAGTTCCCTGCCGTTCTGGACGACATTGACGGGCTGCTGACCGAAAACCGCATCTTCAAACAGCGTAATGCCGACATCGGTGTGGTGACCGAGGATGACATTCAAAAATACGGCTTCTCGGGCGTGATGGTCCGTGGCTCGGGTCTTGCATGGGACCTGCGTCGCGCGCAGCCCTATGAATGCTATGACGAGTTCGAGTTTCAGATCCCCGTCGGCAAGAACGGTGACTGCTACGATCGCTATCTGGTGCGCATGGAAGAGATGCGCCAGTCGCTGCTGATCATCCGCCAGGCCATCGCCAAAATTCGCGACTGCCCAGGCGACGTTCTGGCACGCGGCAAGATCACCCCGCCGAAACGCTCGGATATGAAGACCTCGATGGAGAGCCTGATCCATCACTTCAAGCTTTATACCGAAGGCTTCCACGTCCCCGCGGGCGAAGTCTACGCCGCCGTCGAGGCCCCCAAGGGCGAATTCGGCGTCTATCTGGTCGCCGACGGCACCAACAAACCCTATCGCGCTAAACTCCGCGCGCCGGGGTTCCTGCATCTACAAGCCATGGACCACGTTGCCGGAGGCCACCAACTGGCCGACGTCGCCGCGATTATCGGTACCATGGACGTCGTATTTGGAGAGATTGACCGCTAATGCTCCGCCGTCTTCACGCCGAACAACCCGAAAGTTTCGCCTTCACCGCTGCTAACCAGCAATGGGCCGAAGCGCAAATAACCAAATATCCCGAGGGGCGTCAGGCCAGCGCGGTCATCCCGCTACTGTGGCGCGCGCAAGAGCAGGAGGGGTGGCTGAGCCGTCCGGCGATCGAATCCGTCGCCGACATGCTTGGAATGGCCTATATCCGCGTGCTTGAGGTTGCTTCGTTCTACTTCATGTTCCAACTGCAGCCGGTTGGTTCGGTCGCGCATATTCAGGTGTGCGGCACGACATCCTGCATGATCTGCGGGGCCGAGGATCTGATTGCGGTATGCAAGGACAAGATCGCAGCAAAACCTCATGAACTGTCCGCTGATGGTAAACTAAGTTGGGAAGAGGTGGAATGCCTCGGCTCCTGCACAAACGCTCCGATGGCGCAGATCGGCAAGGATTACTACGAAGATCTGACGACCGAGAGCTTTGGCAAGATTCTTGATGATCTGGTGGCGGGCAAAGTGCCAACTCCGGGTCCGCAGAATGGTCGGTATGCGGCGGAACCTCTGAAAGGGCTGACCAGCCTGACTGAGTATGACAGTGGCCGGACGCAATACAACGCCAGTGTTCAGCTTGCGAGCGAACTGGGCGATACCGTCAAGCGTATTGACGGAACCGAGGTTCCAATCCTGACCCCGTGGCTGGGTAAGGATGGCAAAGCTGCTGCAACTAAAGCTTCTCCGAAACCGCCAAAAGCGCCAGCCCCTGCGAAACCTGCAGTGAAACAGGCAGCTGAGGCGAAAGCGGCGAAAGAGGAACAGCCCGAAACGCTGTCTGGTGCGCGGGATGGCAAGCCTGATGATCTGAAAATGCTGAAGGGCGTAGGTCCAAAGCTGGAAGAAACCCTGAACGAGCTGGGCTTTTTCCACTTCGATCAGATTGCCGCATGGACATCAGAGCATGTGGCCTGGGTCGACACGCGCCTGAAATTCAAAGGCCGGATCGAACGGGACGGATGGATCGAACAGGCTGCGAAACTGGCAGCTGGTGAGGAAACTGAGTTCGCTAAACGTGCCAAGGAAGATGGCACTTACGAGGACTAAGCAGGTGCCCGTGCGAGGCACCAGGACGAGATGGATAAAGACAGGGAACACGCCATAGCCCGCAAGGGTCGTCACATAGGCATCGTCATCGCCGTGACGATGGTGCTTTGGCTTGGCATGACCTTGTTCATAGGCCCCGCAATGGGTTTGCCGGGGCGCTATGCGCTGCTGTTTGATTTCGCTGCTCTTGCGGGATTCATCTATGCAGGTGTGAACATATTTCAACTCTGGCGCATGCGTCAGGACAGCTGAAGGTAAGACATGATGCTGAAGGATCAGGACCGGATCTTTACCAACATCTACGGGATGCATGAGCGCACGCTGAAAGGCGCGCAAGTCCGCGGGCATTGGGACGGCACAGCTGGCCTGATCAAAAATGGCCGTGACTGGATCATCCAGACGATGAAGGATTCGGGGCTGCGCGGTCGCGGCGGGGCGGGCTTCCCTACCGGCTTGAAATGGTCGTTCATGCCCAAAGAAAGCGACGGACGTCCGGCCTATCTGGTTGTGAACGCGGATGAATCCGAGCCGGGCACCTGCAAAGACCGCGAGATTATGCGTCATGATCCGCACACGCTGATCGAGGGGTGCCTGATCGCCTCTTTCTCGATGAACGCGCATACCTGCTATATATACCTGCGCGGCGAATACATCCGCGAGCGTGAGGCGCTGCAGGCTGCGATTGATGAGGCTTATGACGCGGGTCTGCTTGGCAAGAACGCTGCAGGCTCGGGCTGGGATTTCGACTTGTTCCTGCATCACGGGGCGGGCGCGTATATCTGCGGCGAGGAAACAGCTCTGATTGAAAGCCTTGAGGGCAAGAAGGGCATGCCGCGGATGAAGCCTCCGTTCCCGGCAGGCGCGGGCCTTTATGGTTGCCCGACCACGGTGAACAATGTGGAATCGATTGCCGTTGTGCCGACCATCCTGCGGCGTGGCGCCGACTGGTTCGCAGGCTTTGGCCGTCAGAATAACGCGGGCACAAAGCTGTTTGCGATCTCGGGCCATGTGAACAACCCCTGTGTCGTCGAGGAAGCGATGTCGATCTCCTTTGAAGACCTGATCGAGACCCATTGCGGCGGCATTCGTGGCGGTTGGGACAATCTGCTGGCGGTGATCCCCGGCGGGTCTTCGGTGCCGTGCGTACGTGGCGAGAACATGCGCGATGCGATCATGGATTTCGATTATCTGCGCGGAGAATTGGGTTCGGGTCTGGGTACAGCCGCTGTGATTGTGATGGACAAGTCCACGGATATCATCAAGGCGATCTGGCGTTTGTCGAAATTCTACAAGCACGAAAGCTGCGGTCAGTGCACACCGTGCCGTGAAGGCACCGGCTGGATGATGCGTGTGATGGACCGTCTTGTACGCGGCGAAGCCGATCTGGAAGAGATCGATATGCTCTTCGACGTCACCAAACAGGTTGAAGGTCACACAATCTGCGCCCTTGGCGATGCCGCCGCTTGGCCAATCCAAGGCCTTATCCGTAATTTCCGGGAAGAGATCGAAGACCGCATCAAGGCTCAGAAATCGGGCCGTATGGGTGCGATGGCAGCGGAGTAAACCTGATGGAAGCCTACGCCGAATATTCCCACGCAATTGCGTCATTGGTGATTTTCACCCTGATCGTATTGTTCATGTCGCCGTTTTCGGCGCTCACAAAGGCAGGCAAGGGGCTGGCACCAGGGGCGACCCCGGATCAGGACTATTCTGACAAGGCTTATCGTTTGAACCGCGCGTATCTGAACGGTACTGAAACGCTGCCTGCGTTTTTGACCGTTACAGTGGCGGCAATTCTGCTGGGTGTCAGCCCGTTCTGGGTGAACCTGCTGGCCTCGGTCGCGCTGTTGGCGCGGATGGTTATGTTGGTGATCCACCTTCGCGGGATCGGAAAACCACATAGTGGAGTGCGGTCAGTGGCATATGTGGCGGGCTGGGCCTGCATGTTCATTCTAGGCCTTATGGCATTGGTGGCTGCGTTTTGATCCAGCCCGACGGATATCACTTGGCCGAATTGAATGTTGGTCGTCTGTTGGCACCTACCGACGATCCACGCGTGGCCGAGTTTATGGCCAACCTGGACCGCGTTAACGGACTCGGCAAGCGGATGCCGGGCTTTGTCTGGATGATGGAAGGTTCAGGTGAACCAGGAACCGGAAATACCGAAAACAGCATCGGAAGCGATCCGCAGTTCGTCGCAAATCTGACAGTCTGGGAAGATGTGGCCAGTCTTGAGAAATTTGTTTGGGGTACCATCCACAAGCAGTTCTACGAACGTCGGCAAGAATGGTTCGAAATACTCGGTGAGCAACATTTTGTCATGTGGTGGGTGCCCAAAGGTCAGCAGCCAAGTTTGGAAGAAGCGCTGGAACGACTAGAGACGTTGCGCACAAAAGGTGCCAGCGAAAGTGCCTTTGGATGGGCAGAATTGAAACAGGCCAGCAAGTGGCGCGACCACCGTTGCGTTCAGGTCGCGGCTGAGTAAGGGGATGGTGATGGACACGATATCCCAGACGCACCGGCAGATACCGCATGCGCCAGCCACGATGCAGGAGTGGTCATGATGGCGAAACGAGGGATTTTGGCGATGTCGGTTTTGGTGGGGGCACTGCTCTCCGCCTGCGGAGAGGCGCCATCACAGGCTACTCGGGTTGCGTTTGACGGCATTTATTTCAGGGCCAGCGCAAAACACGTGAACAAGAGAACTACGCCTTCTGAGTTTACCGTGACAGTAAACGGCGTTTCGCAATCTTTCGACGGTGCGCGTGAAGCTGGCCGCTACGAAGCCACCAAGTTCTGCGTTAAGAATTTTGGTTCTTCCAGAATCGCCTGGAAGGTTGGACCGGATACGGAACCGCAAAACCTGCGTATCGAAAACGATAAACTGACTTTTGCCGGACGCTGCCAACGCCCATGAGTAACCGTATCGCATATCACGGCAGGACCGGCGGCTTGTTATTGCATAGCAAGCGCGCCGACCATCGTCTTGGGAATCCCAAGACGAAAGGAAATGTTATGTCTTTGATACGACTAGTCGCCGCGATTTGCGTAATATCTATCCCGGTTCTGGCTGAGGCGAAGCCACCCTTGCGCGAAGTCAAAGAGATCGACAACGAACTCTATTACATCGCGATCGCAAACGAGATTTCGGAGTATTGCCCGTCAATAAGCGGGCGTCGGCTCAAGGCGATTGGTGTCATGTGGGATTTGCGCTCGAAAGCGAACAAACTTGGATATTCGGACAAGGAAATCCGGGCTTATGTGGATTCGGATTCTGAAAAAGATCGTATGCGCACCAAGGGCGAAAGCTATCTGGCGCAGAACGGCGTATCTTACGAAAATCCCAAAACCTTCTGCACATTGGGCAAGAAGGAAATTGAAAGAAACAGCGCCATCGGCGTGTATTTGAGGGCGAACTAGACCATGTCTGACCTCCGCAAAGTCAATATCGACGGACAGGAAATCGAAGTCGATGGCGCGATGACCCTGATCCAAGCCTGTGAGCAGGCCGGGGTCGAGGTGCCGCGCTTTTGCTATCACGAGCGTCTGTCGATTGCCGGGAACTGCCGGATGTGTCTGGTCGAGGTCGTTGGCGGCCCGCCGAAACCTGCGGCCTCCTGTGCGATGCAGGTACGCGACTTGCGTCCGGGTCCGGAAGGGCAGGCACCTGTGGTCAAGACAAACTCACCCATGGTTAAGAAGGCCCGCGAAGGGGTGATGGAGTTTCTGCTGATCAACCACCCGCTGGATTGCCCGATCTGCGATCAGGGCGGTGAGTGTGACCTGCAGGATCAGGCGATGGCCTATGGTCTGTCAGGTACCCGCTTCAAAGAAGCCAAGCGTGCTGTGGATGATCTGGACCTTGGCCCGCTGGTTGGCACTGCAATGACGCGCTGCATCAGCTGTACCCGTTGCGTGCGCTTCACGACCGAAGTCGCGGGGATCACCCAGATGGGCCAGACCGGGCGGGGTGAGGATGCCGAGATCACCTCGTACCTGAACCAGACGCTGGATTCGAACCTTCAGGGCAACATCATCGATCTGTGCCCTGTCGGAGCGCTGACTTCGAAGCCTTATGCCTTCACCGCCCGTCCTTGGGAACTGACCAAGACCGAAAGCATCGATGTGATGGACGCCATGGGCTCAAACATCCGCGTGGATACCAAAGGCCGCGAAGTGATGCGCTTTTTGCCGCGCAACCATGACGGCGTGAACGAGGAATGGATCAGCGACAAGACCCGCTTTGTCTGGGACGGGTTGCGTCGTCAGCGTCTGGACAAGCCTTATGTGCGTGAGAACGGCAAACTGCGCCCGGCTGCGTGGCCGGAGGCGCTGACCAAAGCCGTCGAGGCTCTGAAAGGCGCTGAAAAGCCCGCCGGAATCGTGGGCGATTTGGCCCCGGTCGAGGCGATCTTTGCGCTGAAACAGATGATCGAAGGGCAGGGTGGTATCGTTGAGTGCCGCACTGATGGCGCGAAACTGCCTGCGGGTAACCGAGCAGCCTATGCAGGGACCGCAGCGATCGAAGACATCGATGCGGCTGAACGTATCCTGTTGATCGGCACCAACCCGCGCGACGAAGCTCCGGTTCTGAACGCCCGTATCCGCAGGGCTTGGGCGCATGGGGCCGAGGTGGCGCTGGCCGGGCCTGCCGCCGATCTGACCTATGAGTACCACCATGTAGGCGACGACCGTGCCGCACTGCAGACTGTCGTTGACATGGGTGGCGATGATGAGATCAAGGGCAAGCGTTCTCTGGTCATCGTCGGGCAGGGTGCGCTGCAAGAGGCTGATGGCTCTGCCGTTCTGGCCGCCGCACAAACCATTGCAAGCAATACCGAAAGTGGGTTGATTGTTCTGCACACCGCAGCATCGCGCGTAGGTGCGATGGATGTGGATGCGACCAACGAAGGTGGCATGGATGCGGTCAACGCGGCCGATGTGATCTATAACCTCGGCGCCGATGAGGTCGAGATCGGCGAGGGCGCCTTTGTGATCTATCAGGGCAGCCACGGCGACCGGGGTGCACACCGCGCCGATGTGATCTTGCCGGGGGCGGCTTACACGGAAGAAAACGGCCTGTTCGTGAATACCGAAGGGCGTCCTCAGCTCGCCATGCGCGCAGGCTTTGCGCCGGGGGAGGCCAAGGAAAACTGGGCCATCCTGCGGGCGTTGTCGGCCGAACTGGGCGCCACTTTGCCCTACGATTCGCTGGCACAGTTGCGCACTGCCCTGATCGAAGCCGTCCCGCATCTGGCGCGCATCGACGAGGTGATTGAGAACGAAGTGGTCGCCCTGGATGCCGGAAAGCTGGGCGAGGCCAGCTTCCGCAATGCAATCAAGGATTTCTACCTGACCAACCCGATTGCCCGCGCCTCGCAATTGATGGCCGAACTATCGGCACAGGCGCAGGCCCGCAAGACTGAGAAGATTGCGGCTGAATGAACCAGAAACGTTTCATATCGCAGACGTACGCGGTGCCCGGGTGGCAGATAGCCGCGCCGGATTTGCGTGTGAAATTGAAGATTAAGGGTGGCGTACAGACGGCAGATGCTGTTTACACCAACGCGCCGACCCAGCCGCAGATTGCGCAGGCATCTGGCCTTTGCATCGCACGCGGAAACCAAAATACCCACGGTGTGAGGACCAATGGCTGACTTCTTTAACACCCCAGGCGGAATAGCCATCATCATTCTGGCGCAAGTGCTTGCTGTTGTTGCGTTCGTGATGATCTCGCTGTTGTTCCTCGTTTACGGCGACCGCAAGATTTGGGCAGCTGTCCAGATGCGCCGTGGACCCAACGTGGTCGGCGTCTACGGCCTGCTGCAATCGGTGGCGGACGCACTAAAATATGTGGTGAAAGAGGTCGTCATTCCCGCGGGCGCTGATCGCACGGTGTTTATCCTCGCACCATTGACCAGTTTTGTTCTGGCGATGATCGCTTGGGCAGTGATCCCGTTCAACGATGGCTGGGTTCTGTCGGATATCAACGTCGCCATCCTCTATGTCTTTGCCGTGTCTTCATTGGAAGTTTATGGCGTGATCATGGGCGGTTGGGCGTCGAACTCAAAGTACCCATTCCTGGGATCGCTGCGCTCAGCCGCGCAGATGATTTCCTACGAAGTGTCGATCGGCCTGATCATCATTGGCATCATCATCTCGACCGGATCGATGAACTTCGGTGATATCGTTCGCGCGCAGGATGGCTCGTTTGGCTTCTTCAGCTGGTACTGGTTGCCGCATTTCCCAATGGTGTTCCTGTTCTTCATCTCGGCGCTGGCCGAGACCAACCGGCCACCCTTCGACCTTCCCGAAGCGGAATCCGAGTTGGTTGCCGGCTACCAGGTCGAGTACTCAGCCACGCCTTTCCTGCTTTTCATGGCGGGTGAGTACATCGCTATCTTCCTGATGTGCGCCCTGACCACGCTGCTGTTCTTCGGCGGCTGGCTGTCGCCGATCCCGGGCTTGCCCGATGGCGTGTTGTGGATGGTCGCTAAGATGGCGTTCTTCTTCTTCATCTTCGCGATGGTCAAGGCCATTACCCCCCGCTACCGCTATGACCAGCTGATGCGGCTGGGCTGGAAAGTATTCCTGCCGTTCTCACTGGCTTGGGTGGTTTTCGTGGCCTTCGCGGCGAAATTCGACTGGTTTTGGGGGGCGTTCGCCCGTTGGAGCGTAGGAGGCTGATCATGACCCAAATCGACTACACCCGCGCTGCCAAATACTTCCTTTTGCAGGACTTCTGGGTCGGCATGAAGCTGGGGCTGAAGTATTTCTTCGCCCCCAAAGCCACCGTGAACTATCCGCACGAAAAAGGACCTCTGTCGCCGCGTTTCCGGGGTGAACACGCCCTGCGCCGCTATCCGAATGGCGAGGAACGCTGCATCGCCTGCAAACTCTGCGAGGCGATCTGCCCGGCTCAAGCCATCACCATCGACGCCGAGCCACGCGAAGACGGCAGCCGCCGCACAACGCGATATGACATCGACATGACCAAATGCATCTATTGCGGCTTCTGTCAGGAAGCCTGCCCGGTCGATGCCATCGTCGAAGGCCCGAATTTTGAATTCGCCACGGAAACCCGCGAAGAGCTGTTCTATGACAAGGAAAAACTCCTGTCGAACGGCGAACGCTGGGAGGCCGAGATCTCCCGCAATTTGGAAATGGACGCGCCGTACCGATGAGCGACAGCCCGACAAATCCGTTCGAGCTGATGATGAAGCAGGCTCAGGACATGGCCAAGGCAATGAACCCGGCGATGGAGAATTTCTCGCCCAAAGGGTTCGAGGCGCTTTGGCCGACCATGCCGAAAGAGGTCATGGAGATGATGTTCGGCAACACCGTCAACAGGGACGGTCTGGATGCCAAGACCCGCCTGCTGCTGACGCTGGCCGGGCTGACCTGTCAGGGCGCTCAGGCGGATTCGGCGGTGCGCCAGACAGTGCGCCACGCTTTGGAAGCGGGCGCAAAGAAACAAGAGATCGTAGAAACGATCGGTCAGATGTCGGTCTTTGCCGGCATCCCGGCCATGACCCGTGCGCTGGATCTGGCGCAAGAGGTCATGGGCGACAACGAGGATGAGGATCAATGACCGTCTTTGCCTTCTATCTGTTTGCCATCAGCGCCATCGCCGGCGGACTGTTCACTGTGATCAGCCGTCAGCCGGTGCACTCGGTGCTTTGGCTGATCCTGTCCTTCCTGTCCTCGGCTGGGCTGTTCGTGCTGTTAGGGGCCGAGTTCGTGGCGATGCTGCTGATCATCGTCTACGTGGGCGCGGTCGCGGTGCTGTTCCTGTTCGTGGTTATGATGCTGGACGTGGACTTTGCCGAACTCAAGGCCGAGATGGCGCGCTATATGCCGTTGGCCTTGCTGATCGGTCTGGTCATTCTGATGCAGTTCGTCATGGCCTTTGGCGCATGGGATAGCGCTCAGGGCGCGGCGGCCAATCTGGCGCAGCCGGTCCCGGTCGACCGCCACAACACCGAGGCGCTGGGTGTCATCCTCTATGATCAATACTTCCTTCTGTTCCAATTGGCGGGCCTGATCCTGCTGGTGGCCATGATCGGCGCAATTGTGCTGACGCTGCGCCACCGTCAGGACATCAAGCGTCAGGATATCATCGGCCAGATGATGCGCGACCCGGCCAAAGCGATGGAGTTAAAGGACGTGAAACCGGGGCAGGGGCTATAAGACGATGATCGGACTTGAACACTATCTTACGGTCGCGGCGACGCTGTTTGTCATCGGCATCTTCGGTCTCTTCCTGAACCGCAAGAACGTCATCATCCTACTGATGAGCATCGAACTGATGCTGCTGGCGGTGAATATCAACCTTGTGGCATTTTCCAGTTTCCTCGGCGATCTGGTCGGGCAGGTGTTTACGCTGTTCGTTCTGACCGTGGCGGCGGCCGAGGCGGCGATCGGGCTGGCCATTCTGGTCTGCTTCTTCCGCAACCGCGGCACCATCGCGGTTGAAGACGTCAATATGATGAAGGGGTAAGAGAACATGGAAACCACCATCCTCTTTGCCCCGCTGGTGGGCGCGCTGCTCTGCGGGTTTGGCTGGCGCTTTATCGGCGAGAAAGCCGCCATGTGGACCGCAACAGGCCTGCTGTTTCTTGCCTGTCTGCTGTCGTGGATCGTGTTCTTCGCGTTCGACGGGGTTACGCAACAGATCGAGATCATGCGCTGGATCGAGAGCGGATCTTTGTCGACAAGCTGGGCTATTCGTCTGGACCGTCTGACGGCGATCATGCTGATCGTGGTGACGACCGTCTCGGCGCTCGTGCACCTCTATTCCTTTGGCTACATGGACCGCGATCCGCAATGGCGCGAGGGCGAGAGCTATAAGCCGCGTTTCTTTGCCTATCTGTCCTTCTTCACCTTCGCCATGCTGATGTTGGTGACCGCAGATAATCTGGTTCAGATGTTCTTTGGCTGGGAAGGCGTGGGCGTTGCCTCGTATCTTCTGATCGGCTTCTACTATCGTAAGCCGTCGGCCAATGCCGCGGCGATGAAAGCGTTCATCGTCAACCGTGTGGGCGACTTTGGCTTTGCACTGGGGATTTTCGCGCTGTTCTTCCTGACGGACAGCATCAACTTTTCCGACATCTTCGCGTCGGCGCCCGCGCTGGCAGAAGAAAAGCTGCACTTCCTGTGGGGGGAGTGGACCGCGATTGAAGTGATCTGCGTCCTGCTGTTCATCGGCGCGATGGGTAAATCAGCGCAGTTGATCCTTCACACCTGGTTGCCCGACGCGATGGAAGGCCCAACGCCTGTATCGGCACTGATCCACGCGGCGACGATGGTGACCGCGGGTGTGTTCCTGGTCTGCCGCATGTCGCCGCTGATGGAGTTCGCTCCGGGAGCGACCGGGTTCATCACTTTCCTTGGCGCATCGACCGCGTTTTTCGCCGCGACTGTGGGTCTGGTTCAGACCGACATCAAACGCGTCATCGCCTATTCGACCTGTTCTCAGCTGGGATACATGTTCGTGGCCGCTGGCGTCGGCATGTATTCAGCGGCGATGTTCCACCTGCTGACACACGCATTCTTCAAGGCGCTGCTATTCCTTGGTGCAGGCTCGGTCATCCATGCTATGCATCACGAGCAGGAAATGACCGAATATGGTGGCCTGCGGAAGAAGATACCTTATACGTTCTGGGCGATGTTGATCGGCACTCTGGCGATTACTGGCGTGGGTATTCCGCTGACCACTTTCGGCTTCGCCGGTTTCCTTTCGAAAGACGCAATTATCGAAAGCGCGTATGCCGGTGGCACTGGATATGCCTTCTGGATGCTGGTCATCGCTGCGATGTTCACATCGTTCTACAGCTGGCGCCTGATCTTCCTGACCTTCTATGGTGAGGAGCGTGGCGACAAGCATACCCATGAACATGCGCATGAAAGCCCAATGACCATGTTGGTACCGCTGGGCGTGCTGTCGCTGGGTGCAGTGTTTGCCGGGATGATCTGGTACGGCAATTTCTTTGGCCATGCGGATAAGGTGGGCAAGTTCTACGGGATTCCAGTGGCCGAGGCATCAGAGCATGCAGAGGCGGGCGATCACAGCAAAGCGGATTCGCATGGCGAAGATAGCCACGCGAACGACAGCCACGTAGACGATAGCCATGCCGATACCTCCCATGTGGATGACGGGCATGGTGAGAAGGACTCGCATGGCGGCGATCACCACTATGTCTTTGCCGGAGAACCGGGTGAAGGTGCGCTTTATATGGCACCCGACAACCATGTGCTGGACGATGCGCACGCAGCCCCGAAATGGGTTAAGGTCTCACCCTTTGTAGCGATGTTACTCGGGTTCATGGTGGCTTACTGGTTCTACATCGTGAACACCTCGCTGCCTGCACGTTTGGCCGCGAACCAGCGTCCGCTCTACCTGTTCCTGTTGAACAAATGGTACTTTGACGAGATCTACGACGCGATCTTCGTCAAGCCTACCGTGGCGCTTGGCCGGTTCCTGTGGAAGCGCGGCGACGGCAACACGATTGACGGCTTCCTGAATGGGGTTGCGATGGGCGTTGTGCCCTTCTTCACGCGCCTCGCCGGGAAAGCTCAAACCGGTTACATCTTTACTTACGCCTTCTGGATGGTCTTGGGCATCGCCGCCCTTGTCACCTGGATGTCGATCGGCGGAGGCGCACACTAATGGACAATATCCTATCTATTGTCACCTTCATCCCCGCCATCGCTGCAGGCATTCTGGCCCTGTTCCTGCATGGTGAGGACGTAGCCGCGCAACGCAACGCCAAATGGGTGGCGCTTGTTGCCACATCCGTGACTTTCTTGGTCTCGATCGGCATCTACACAGGCTTTGATCCGTCCAACACCGGCTTCCAGATGGTGGAAGAGGGCGAGTGGCTGCTGGGCCTGAAATACAAGATGGGTGTGGATGGGATCAGCGTTCTGTTTGTGCTGCTGACCACCTTCATCATGCCGCTGACCATCCTGGCCAGTTGGAATGTGACGGATCGGGTCAAAGAATACATGATCGCCTTCCTGCTGCTGGAAACGCTGATGCTGGGCGTGTTCATGGCGCTGGATCTGGTGCTGTTCTACCTGTTCTTCGAGGCGGGCCTGATCCCGATGTTCCTGATCATTGGTATCTGGGGTGGCAAAGACCGGATTTATGCCAGCTTCAAGTTCTTCCTCTACACCTTCCTTGGCTCGGTGCTGATGCTGGTGGCGATGGTTGCGATGTACGCGGATGCGGGCACCACGGATATCGAGGCGCTGATGAGCCATCAGTTCTCGTCGGAAGGGTTCAGCGTGCTGGGCGTGTATATCGTCGGCGGTATGCAGACGCTTATGTTCCTGGCCTTCTTCGCGTCGTTTGCGGTGAAGATGCCGATGTGGCCTGTTCACACCTGGCTGCCGGATGCGCACGTTCAGGCGCCAACGGCGGGATCGGTTGTTCTGGCTGCGATCCTGTTGAAGATGGGTGGCTATGGCTTCCTGCGTTTCAGCCTGCCGATGTTTCCTGTGGGCTCGGCGGTGATGACCGATGTGGTGCTGTGGATGTCGGCGATAGCCGTTGTCTACACCTCTCTGGTCGCGCTGGTGCAGGAGGATATGAAGAAGCTGATCGCCTATTCCTCGGTCGCACATATGGGCTTTGTGACCATGGGTATCTTTGCAGCGAACCAGCAGGGCATTGACGGCGCGATCTTCCAGATGCTCAGCCACGGGTTCATCTCGGCCGCGCTCTTCCTATGCGTCGGTGTGATCTATGACCGAATGCATACCCGCGATATTGAGGCGTATGGCGGTTTGGTAATCCGGATGCCCGCCTATGCGCTGGTCTTCATGTTGTTCACCATGGCAAATGTTGGCTTGCCGGGTACGTCCGGATTCATAGGAGAATTCCTGACCCTGATGGGCGCCTTCCAGGTCAACACATGGGTAACGGCTGTGGCCGCGACCGGTGTGATCTTCTCGGCCGGCTATGCGCTTTGGCTGTACCGCCGTGTGGTATTCGGCGACCTGATCAAGGAAAGCCTAAAGGCCATCACCGACATGAGCTCGCGCGAGCGGCTGATCTTTGCGCCACTGATCGTGATGACCATTCTGCTGGGGGTTTATCCTTCGCTGGTGACCGATGTGATCGGCAACTCGACGGCTGCGTTGATTTCGAACTATGACACGGCTCTGGCCGCGGCTGAGACCGCGACCCAGTCAGCTGCATCGCATTAAGGAGGCTTTGGAGACATGATCCAGGCTGATCTGACAATTATCCTGCCGGAAATCGTTTTGGCGATCTATGCGATGGCGGCGCTGATCGGGGCTGTCTACACAAAAAAAGATGGGCTGGCACCGGTGTTGGTCTGGTCAACAGCGGGGCTTATGGCGTTGCTGGCGATCTGGATCGCGACGAATGGCGATGGCACGAATATTGCTTTCAACGGCATGTTCGTGGATGACGGATTTGCCCGGTTTGCCAAAGTTGCAATCCTTCTCTCTGCAGCCGCAGTCCTGCTGATGAGTCAGGATTACATGGCACGCCGTGGTCTGTTGCGTTTTGAATATCCGCTTCTGGTGGCTCTGGCCGCTGTTGGCATGATGATGATGGTCAGCGCGGGCGATCTGATGTCGCTTTATATGGGCCTCGAGTTGCAATCGCTGTCACTTTACGTTGTAGCCGCGCTGCGTCGGGACAGTGCCAAATCGACCGAGGCGGGACTGAAGTATTTTGTTCTGGGCGCGCTCAGTTCTGGCCTGCTGCTTTACGGCGCGTCGCTGGTCTATGGCTTTACCGGAACGACTTTGTTCTCGGGCATCATCCAGACCGTGCATCACGACGACGTATCTCTCGGCCTGCTATTTGGCCTTGTTTTGCTGATATCGGGCCTTGCATTCAAAGTCTCTGCCGTGCCGTTCCACATGTGGACACCGGATGTGTATGAAGGCTCACCGACACCCATTACCGCGTTCTTCGCCACGGCCCCGAAAGTGGCCGCGATGGCCCTGTTCGCGCGTGTTTTGCACGATGCCTTTGGCGGAGTTGTCAAAGACTGGCAGCAGGTGATCGTTCTGTTGTCGGTTCTGTCCATGCTGCTGGGCGCGGTTGCGGCGATCGGGCAGCGTGACATCAAGCGCCTGATGGCGTTCTCGTCGATTGCACATATGGGCTATGCCCTGATTGGTCTGGCCGCTGGTACCGAGATGGGCGTCAAGGCCATGCTGATGTATCTGGCGATCTATGTGACGATGAACATCGGCACTTTCGCCTTCATCCTGATGATGGAGCGGGATGGGAAGCCAGTGACGGATATCGATGCGTTGCGTCAGTATTCAAAACGTGATCCCGGGAAAGCTCTGGCTGTTCTGATCCTGATGTTCAGCCTTGCGGGCGTGCCCCCGATGCTGGGCTTTTTCGCCAAGTTTGGCGTCTGGCAAGCTGGTGTAGAGGCCGGGTTGACCGGTCTGGTTATTGCCTCAGCCATCGCTTCGGTCATCGGTGCGTTCTATTACTTGCGGATCGTCTTCTACATGTATTTCGGGGCTGAGAACGAGGACCCGATCGAAACGCGTTCGTCACCAGTTCTGTGGGGCGCTCTGATGGGGTCTGCCGCGCTGATGCTGATCGGTGTGTTCTATCAGTTCGGAATCGAAGGCGCTGCAGCTGCAGCGGCGACAACGCTTGTCAACTGATCTTGGTTCCGTAAACAGAAAGGGGCTCGGTCACTGTACCGGGCCTTTTTGACATGAGTGATTGGCCGCAAGGATACGGGCTGCATGTACTGCAGGAAGTGGACAGCACCCTAAACGAAGCCGCGCGACTCGCGCCGACCGCCTCGGGACCCGTCTGGATTTTGGCGCATCGCCAGACCGCAGCGCGCGGTCGGCGTGGTCGTGTCTGGACCAACCCCAAGGGTAATCTGGCCGCGACCTTGCTGATGCGACCGCCCGGAGATCCGGAACAGGCCGCGCTTCGCAGTTTTGTCGCGGCCCTCGCACTTTACGATGCCTGCGTCGCGGTGACCGGTCGAGCGGCGGGTTTGTCACTGAAGTGGCCTAACGATGTGTTGCTCAACGGTGGCAAGCTGGCTGGTATCTTGCTGGAAAGCACTGGGCAGGGACGAGGTGTTTCGCATCTGGCAATCGGCATTGGCGTCAATTTGTCCGAGGCTCCCAGCGCTGACAGCGTCGAACCCGGCGCCGTGCGGCCGGTGTCGTTACTGTCGGAAACCGGTTCCCATGTCACGCCTGAGGATTTTCTGGCAGAACTGGCTTCGGCCTATGCCCACTATGAAACCCAGTTCATGACGTATGGTTTCGATCCGATCCGCACCGCGTGGCTTTCTCGCGCAGCACGGCTGGGTGAGGTTATTATCGCCCGTACCGCAGCGTCCGAGACGGTAGGAACCTTCGAAACGGTAGACGCGGGTGGCAGCCTTGTCCTAAACACCGCTAAGGGCCGTGTCAGCATTCCTGCCGCGGATGTCTATTTCTAAAGGGGGCACAAATGCTTCTGGCGATTGATTGCGGCAATACCAACACCGTTTTCTCGATCTGGGATGGCGAGAAATTTCTGTGCACCCTGCGCACCTCAACCCACCACGCGCGCACCGCGGATGCGTATTTCACGTGGTATTCGACATTGGTGAAACACTACGGAATTGAGGTGGACATTACAGATGTCATCATCTCTTCGACTGTGCCACGCGTTGTTTTCAACCTGCGGGTCTTTGCAGACCGATTCTTCGGATGTCGCCCTCTGGTCGTTGGTAAACTCGACTGCCTGCTGCCCGCTAACCCGCGCGTCGACGAAGGGACGCAAGTCGGGCCGGACCGTCTGGTTAATACAGCAGGGGCCTTTGACCGCTTTGGCGGCGATCTGGTTGTTGTGGATTTCGGTACGGCAACGACATTTGATGTCGTCGCTCATGACGGCGCCTATGTTGGCGGAGTTATCGCGCCTGGCGTCAATCTTAGCCTTGAGGCACTGCACCTCGCAGCCGCCGCGCTGCCACATGTAGACATATCGAAGCCACAAAAGGTGATCGGGACCCACACGGTAGAGTGCATTCAATCCGGTGTCTTCTGGGGCTATGTCGGCCTGGTGCGCGAGATCTGCGAGCGAATTAGGGCCGAGGCCGGGGTGCCTATGAAAGTAATCTCGACCGGGGGTCTTGCGCCCCTGTTTCAGCAAGCCGCTGACCTGTTCGACGAGTTTGAAGATGATCTGACGATGCACGGCCTGACCGTGATCCATCGCTATAACAAGGAAAATGGCTCAACATGAGCAGTGAACGACTGATCTATCTGCCGCTGGGCGGTGCAGGCGAAATCGGCATGAATGCCTATGTCTATGGCTACGGAAAACCAGGACAAGAGCGGTTTATACTTGTGGACCTCGGGGTCGCTTTCCCGGACATGGATACCTCGCCCGGCGTTGATCTTATCTTTGCCGATATCACATGGCTGAAGGAACGTGCCGATCGGCTTGAAGCGGTCTTTGTCACTCATGCGCATGAGGACCACGTCGGAGCGGTCGCGCATTGCTATGAGGCACTGGGTGCCCCAGTTTATGCGCGTGCCTTCACGGCGAATATTGCGCGCCGTAAGATGGAGGAGCATGGCCATCCGACCGAGACGGTGCGAACCGCATCTCCGTGGCCCGAGCAGATCAAGGCCGGACCATTCACAGTTGGTTTCTTGCCGGTATCGCATTCGATCCCGGAAAGTGCGGGGCTGGTCATCGACACTCCGGCTGGACGCGTTGTGCACACAGGTGATTTCAAACTTGATGCCAACCCAATTGTGGGTGAACCGTTTGATCCTGACTTGTGGTCCGAGGTGGCCAAGTTGGGTGTCAAAGCGTTGGTATGTGACAGTACAAACGTCTTTTCATCCCACCCCGGCCGCTCGGAATCCGAGGTCGGGCCTGAAATCACGCAGCTGGTGCAGGATGCCAATGGCATGGTTATCGCAACCACATTTGCATCGAACGTGGCGCGCGTGAAAACGCTTGCCGAGGCTGGCCAGAAGGCTGGGCGTTCGGTCGTATTGCTGGGCCGTGCGATGCGCCGGATGATCGAGGCGGCCACTGAAACGGGCATTCTCAGCGACTT
Organism: Ruegeria sp. CL5; assembly: GCF_056536485.1. Lineage (NCBI taxonomy): Bacteria > Pseudomonadati > Pseudomonadota > Alphaproteobacteria > Rhodobacterales > Roseobacteraceae > Ruegeria > Ruegeria sp. CL5. Next base: position 55,551 of record NZ_JBQFPS010000006.1, on the reverse strand, counting down.
CCCGAAAGTCATAAGCGCGGAAGAGGCGCTGGATGTCCCGCGCGCAAACCTGATGCTGATCGTGACTGGTAGTCAGGGAGAACGCCGTGCGGCCAGCGCCCAACTGGCGCGCGGTAAGTATCGCGGGCTTGAGGTGAAAGATGGGGATCTGTTCCTGTTCTCGTCCAAGACTATCCCTGGAAACGAACGCGGCGTGATCCGCATTATGAACCAGCTCAGTGAAAAGGGCGTAGATGTGGTCGATGACAGCTCGGGACTGTATCACGTCTCGGGTCACGCGAACCGGCCTGATCTGGAAAAGGTTCATGCTCTGGTTGATCCGCAGATGGTCATCCCGATGCACGGCGAGCACCGCCATTTGCGTGAACATGCCAAACTGGCCGAGGCGGGTGGTCGAACCGGAATTTTAGCCGTGAATGGCACCATGTTGGACCTGACCGGAAATGCTCCGAAAGTGGTAGACTATATCGAGACGGGCCGGACCTATCTGGATGGTACGGTCAAGATTGGGGCATTGGATGGTGTTGTGCGTGACCGTATCCGCATGGCATTGAATGGCCATATCACAATCACAGTCATTCTGGACGAAGAAGACGAACCTTTGGGCGAGCCATGGTGCGACACGATGGGACTGCCCGAGATGGGATCGTCCCGTGCCGGGCTGGTCGAGGTGTTGGAAGAAGATTTGAACCAGTTCCTGATGCGCGCTGGTGCAAAAACGCTGCGCGATGACGACAAGCTGGAAGAGGGGTTGCGCCGGATTGCGCGCCAGACCGCTCAGGCTGAGATAGGCAAAAAACCCGAGGTGACAGTGGTCGTCAGCCGGATGCGTTAACTCGTATAGGGCATTGGAAAGCCGCGCAATTGCAGGAACAAGCTGGCTTCTTCATTGTTGAGGAAAAAAGGCACTGTGTCCGGCGGGCTTGGGTCTGCAGCGCGCGCGGCGATTTCGGCCAGAACGACTTCGGTGATGAAAGGCAGATCGAATTCGCGCGCCTGGCTGATTTTGACCCACTGCAAATGCGATAACTCGTCCGAGGCATGAGTGAAGTCATCCAGATCGCCTTGAATTGCGTTTGCATCGACCAAAAAGAACCGGGCATCAAACCGGCGTGAGCGACCGGGTGGCGTGACCGCCCGGAACACGAATTGCAGCGCTTCTGCGGAAGGCTGGTAGCCCATAGCGGCAAAGCTCTGCCAGTCGTTCGGGGCCGTACCCTGCCAATCACCCGGTTGCCCAAGGATCAATCCGGTTTCTTCCCACAATTCCCGGATCGCGGCAGCCGCCAGCGCATTCTGCAGTCCTGGTTCTGATCGCTGTAACAGACGTTCGCAGCAGAGATCGGGTAACTGAGTGCTCAGTTGAACGTGCGCGTCTTCAGGGTCGACTGCACCGCCGGGAAAGACAAATTTGTTTGGCATAAACGCGGCTTTCGCACCACGCTGCCCCATCAGGATCGAGGGATCGCTGAGCCTGTCGCGCAGAACGATGACGGTCGCGGCATTGCGAATGGCGGTTTTGTCCGCGCTCATGCAGATTTGCCAAACCCGTGCATCCGACGCGCCCATTGATATGCGACCACAGCCCCTTTCAAGCGGGGCAGAAGGTACAGTGAGAGGGCAACGCAGGCGATCGAGAAGCCAATTGCCATGACCCAAGGGTCAGGCCGCCAGTGTACGTATGAGACGTGCAGCGCAGGTGCCAGAAGGTGCCCGACAATCAAAATGGTTAGATAGGCCGGGCCATCATCTGCACGGTGGTGAAACAATTCCTGACCGCATTCCGAGCAACTATCATTCACCTTGAGATAGCTGTGCAACAGTTTGCCCTCGCCGCAATTCGGGCATTTGCAACGAAACCCACGGATCAGTGCGGGTTTGGTCGGGCGGTCTTCCTCGACCGCAGTGTCGATAGTCTGATCAATCATTTGAATCTCGCGCGTTTCTATTCGGGCGATATAGGCCGTTTCGAACCCGTCGGAAAAGGGGGGTGCGTCGCTTTGTGGCGATACCTTACAGCGTATCAGCAACTGATCGAATTTCAAACATGACGAAAAAAGTTGTGCGCGATGCGACGGAAAGCTGCCCGGGCTGCGTTTTAAGAAGTATCAACAGCGGCAAGGTGCCGCTAAATTCAGGGAACTTTGTAATGAAAACCAAAACTTTCATCTCGGCCATCGTTCTTGCGGCAGTTGCAGTTTCCGGCAGCTCAGCACTGGCCAAAGGGCCGCGTCCGACGTTTCAGGAACTGGATGCCGACGGAGACGGGCAGGTAACGCAGGCCGAGATCGCGGCGCATCGCAACCAGAAATTCACGACCGCGGACACGGACGGAGACGGGCAGCTGAGCGTTGAGGAAATGCAGGCAGCAGCACAGGCGAAAGCCGGCGAGCGTGTCTCTAAGATGTTTGAGAAGCACGATGCTAACTCCGATGGTTTCCTCAGCGAAGATGAATTGCCGAAACCGCGCCGTGCCTCCAAGATGTTCGAGCGTATCGACGCCGATGGGAACGGATCGATATCAGAACAGGAATATGCGGATGCGAAAGACAGGATGGGTCGGAAACACAAGCGGCACCAGAAGTCGGACACAGACAACAACTGATACGAGATGGAGGATCTGACCTCTTACCCAAACGAGGCGCACGGCGGTTTTTCTGCCGTGCCCGAGCTCAGCGACGAGGAGTTGCTGGGCCGGTTTGCTGATGGCAATGCGGCTGCGGCCCGTCTGCTGACCGGGCGGCTTGGACCGCGCAGCTATTCCGTGGCCTTGCGAATGTTGGGAAATCAGGTGGAAGCCGAAGATGTGACACAAGAGGCGATGATGCGTCTTTGGAAGATGGCGCCCGACTGGGTGCCGGGACAGGCGCAGATTTCGACCTGGCTTTATCGTGTGACATTGAACCTGTGCCTGGATCTGCGCCGAAGAAATCAGCCTGATGCGCTCGAAAATGTTGCCGAGCCAGAAGACGAATCCGCCAGCGTGGTTGATCGGATGCAAGATACCGAGCGTAAGGATGCGTTGCAGGCGGCATTGGATCAGTTGCCGGATCGGCAACGGCAAGCGGTGGTTCTGCGGCATATCGAAGAGTTGTCCAACCCTGAAATCGCAGGGATTATGGATATCTCGGTTGAGGCGGTTGAAAGCCTGACTGCGCGTGGAAAACGATCACTGGCCGCACTACTTGCGGGGCGTCGGGATGAACTGGGGTACGAACATGGCTGATCATGACAAAAAACTCGAACACCTGTTTGTGCAAGCGCGCGACGCTCGGGATGTGTTCCCGGACAATCTTGCCGTCCGAATTGAAACCGATGCAGAGGCGGTTCGGTTGGCTCGATCCGCACGCAAACGGCGTCGAACATGGCGGGACCGGATGAATGTCATCGGCGGCTGGCATGGGGTAGGTGGCCTTGTGGCCGCAAGTGCAGCTGGCATCTGGATCGGGTTTTCTGCGCCTGCTTTTCTACCTGACCCTGCAGACTATTTTGTCTCGCAGGATGCAACCTATCTGATGGCTGATCTCAACTTAGATGAAAACTATCTGGAGGACGCGGAATGAGCGATAATCCTGCACCCAAACGCAAATGGATGCCTGTTCTGCTGATCGCTTCGCTTGCTCTGAACCTGCTGATTGCAGGAGTCGTCCTGGGTACAGCCTTGCGTTTCAAAGGCAGTGATCGTGCCGCCATACCGCCAGGATTTGGCCCAGCATTGTACTATGCCCTGCCCAAATCTGATCGCAAAGCTCTCAAAGGTGAATTGTCAGATCTGCGTGGCAAAGGATCGCATCGACGCAAACAGGATTTTGGTGCGCTTAGCCAGGCCTTGCGAGCCGTGCCATTTGATCCTTCTGCGGTTGAAGATTTGCTTGAGAAGCAGGCGCAGGCAACGGCTGAGCTGCAGACAGCGCTGCACCAGCAATGGCTTGCGCAAGTCACGCAAATGAGCGCGGAAGAGCGGGTCAAATATGCAGATCGGCTGGAGGAGGTCGTCAGACGCGGCCCAGGTAAACACAAGAAACGAAACTAACTCGTCAGGCTGCTGAACTACGGATATGCACCTGATTGCGACCCGCATTTTTCGCCGCATACAAAGCTTGGTCGGCTGAACGGATCAACTGACCGGCGGCATTTCTGCGATCTGCAATATTCAGATCAGGTGAGGAACACCATTTTACGCCTACGCTGATCGTGACCGAGGTCAATACGGACTCGTCGGGCAGGCAAAACGGTTTGTTGCAAATGCTTCCGCAGATCATGTCCGCGTGTTTTAACGCCTGCTCTGCCGAGCAATGAGGAAGCCCAATCATGAATTCCTCTCCGCCGATGCGTGCGACAAAGCCGGCCTTTCCTGTTGCTGCTTGAAGCCTGCGCGCTGTTTCTGTCAGAACGATGTCACCGCCAGAATGACCAAAACGATCATTAATCGCCTTGAAGTGATCTAAATCCGCCAGCATCAGTGCAAACCCACGCCCTGTTTCCAAGGCCTGGTGGGCGATCTGATCAAGTGCCCTCATGGCGAATCGACGATTGTGTAACCCTGTCAAAGGATCAGTTAGCGATTCGGATAGATCTTTACGTATCGAAGCGCGCAATTTGTCGTCGCGGGTTTTGCGGGCGATCTGGGTATCGAGCCGGAGCGAGATTTCGTCCGGGTGGAACCCTCCCATACAAATTGCATCCGCCCCTTTATCCAAGGCCTCGGCGGCGAGGGTCGCATCCTCGTTTGACAGAACGCCGATTAATACGGTGTTTCGGGTGGCACTGCGGGATTTTAGATCGGCCAGGATGTGCCCTCCTGATCCGCCGGGCGCAAGCTCAACGACTATGGCATCAGGAGCAGGTTCAGAGAAAACGCCGTGCAGATCGGGTAGGGTGTAATTGGACAAGCTGTGTCGTGTTTGCTGCGCCAACGCACTGCCCCATAGCGCTCCGGCGCGTGGGGTCTGGGTCAACAACGCAATCTGCACGATCGCAGGTGGCGCAAGCGGTATCTGTGCCGCCTCACCAAAACCAATGGATTGGCTGGCGTCCCCAAGGCTCAGTTCCTGCCGATCGGCACGTGAGCGCAACAGGCTGCGAACACGCGCGAGAAGCAAAGTATCCTTAAATGGGTAACCCAGCACGTCGTCTAAACCATCCGATAAGGCCTTTAATCGCGCCGCCCTATCATTTTGCGGCGTGATGGCAACAATCGGTACATCGGCCAAAGCGGGATCAACTGCCATTAACTTCTTAACATCCGAGGCGGTCCCGTCGGGCAAGGTTTGGGCGGTCAAAACCAAGTCAGGACGCGTGCGCCTTAGTAAAGCACCCAACCCGGCCAGCTTTTCCCCTTGTACAACATGATACCAGGCTGCGGTGAGCTGGACCTTAAGCATAATGCGATTGGTCGAGACCCCGTCGAGGACCAGTATGGTACCCTGTACAGACATTGCCGTTCACCGTTAGATTGCATGCGCTACCAAAGTGTTTATGAGTCTGGTTAACAAACCCTTTCTAAGAGCGTCGTCGAGGCCAGATAATGCCGATCTCTGTCCATTTTGCTGAAACATTGGCCCTGAGGGTGCTGAATTGGTTGGTTGGAAATGATGAGTTGCTCCCAGTTTTTCTGGGTGCAACCGGCGCTTCCATAGAGGATTTGCGTGCTCGGGCAGGAGAAAGCGAGTTTTTGGGATCGGTACTGGACTTTCTGATGCTTGACGATTCCTGGGTGATCGCCTTTTGTGACGCCCATTCCGTGCCCTACGAAGAACCGGGCCGCGCCCGCGCTGTGTTATCCGGCACTTCTGATATGCACTGGACCTGACCAATAGGAGCCTAAATTTATGAACATTGACGCCCTCGTCTTCGACAAGGACGGCACGCTTTTTGACTTTGCGTCTACATGGGGTGCGTTCGGACGTATCGCGCTTGAACGCCTATCCGACGGGGATACGCAGCGCGCGGCTGAACTTGGCCAGGTCATCGGTTTTGATTATGCCGAGGAGAGATATAGCTCTGACAGTATCGTTATTGCGGGAACCGTCGATGAAATTGCGCGTGCCCTGACGCCGCACTTGACTGGCATCGCTCAGCATCAAATCGTCGAAACTCTCAATGACGCATCCGCAGCGTCAGAGCAAATGCCTGCTGTTCCTCTCGCACCTTTTCTTGAAAATATGCGAAAGGCCGGGCTTAAACTGGGTGTTGCGACCAATGACGCCGAGATACCGGCGCTGCGTCATCTCGAATCGGTCGGAGTTCGGGGCCACTTCGATTTTGTTGCAGGGTATGACAGTGGCCATGGCTTCAAACCCGGTCCAGGTCAGCTTTTGGCATTTGCCAAACATGTCGATGTTGATCCGTCGCGAGTCGCCATGGTTGGTGACAGTCTTCATGATCTTGAAGCGGGTCGCGCCGCAGGCATGGTGACGATTGGTGTTCTTACGGGGCTTGCCACAACAGAAACGCTCGAACCTTTGGCAGATGTAGTTTTACCCGACATCGGCCATATTCCCGGCTGGTTGTCAGAAATCTGATTGTTCGGTGTTCTGAAACGCCAGTTTGAACGACAAAACCGACACCACTTGTCGCAGATAGAGCGGCCAGAGCCAATTCTTCGGGGCTTTCTTGAGAAAGAGAGCGCCAGGAGGACAGCTATGGAAGACAGCAGGACACGCAGACGCCGCAGCGGCGGCCGCGCTGGTGCAGCCACCCGTCGCGGAAGTGAAGTCATCGATCAGATGCCGTGGAATCCGCCTGTGAACTTAGACCGGCCAACAGAACCGTTGGGATCAGAGGGGATTGAGGCGATCCACGAAGGAGCTATGCGCATCCTCGAAGAGATCGGTATCGAGTTCTATAATCAGGAAGCTCTTGGCATTTTGCGCGAAGCTGGCTGTACAATCTCTGGCGATAACGTCCGTATGGGGCGGGACTTTGTCATGGAAATGGTGCGCAAAGCCCCCAAATCATTCACTATTACGCCGCGCAATTTGGACCGTCAGATCGAGGTTGGAGGCAAAACCATGTTGTTCGGCAATGTTTCTTCACCGCCGAACTATTGGGACATGGAAATTGGTAAAAAAGTGCCCGGCACCCGACGGATGTGTCAGGATTTGCTGAAACTGACGCAGTATTTCAACTGCATCCATTTTGCCGGAGGTTATCCGGTTGAACCTGTCGATATCCATGCCAGCGTCCGACATCTTGATGTGCTTTATGACAAGCTCACGCTGACTGACAAGGCGATGCACGCCTACTCACTGGGTAAGGAACGTGTCGAAGATGTGATGGAAATGGTCCGCATCGCAGGCGGTTTGAGTCACGAAGAGTTCGAGGCATCGCCTCGGATGTATACCAACATCAACTCGACGTCACCTCTCAAGCACGACCATCCGATGATCGATGGTTGTCTGAGGTTGGCGCGGCGCGGACAAGCGATTGTGGTAACTCCGTTTACTCTGGCAGGTGCAATGGCCCCTGTGACGATGGCGGGTGCGGTCGCCCAATCGCTGGCTGAGGCATTGTGTGCGATTGCGCTGTTCCAATATGTCCGGCCCGGCATTCCATGCGTGATCGGGACGTTCACCTCGAATGTTGATATGAAGTCCGGAGCGCCCGCGTTCGGGACGCCGGAATACATGCGCTCGACGCAGATGACCGGACAAATGGCGCGGTTCTATGGATTGCCGATGCGCTCTTCGGGTGTGTGCGCTGCGAATGTGCCAGATGGCCAGGCCATTTGGGAGACATCAAATTCACTGTGGGCCGCTGTTCAATCTGGAACAAACATGGTCTATCACGCGGCTGGTTGGCTGGAAGGCGGTCTGATCGCGAGTCCTGAGAAATTCATCATGGATTGCGAAATCCTGCAACAGATTCAGCGATATATGCATCCGGAATTGACAGCAACAGGACCGGACGAGATCGCCCTTGAAGCAATCCGTTCAGTGGGAAATGATGGGCATTTCTTTGGCATTCAACACACTCAGGATCGCTATACCACGGCGTTTTATCAGCCGTTTCTGAGCGATTGGAAAAACTTTGAGGCCTGGGAAGTCGCTGGCGGTATCTGGACTGCGGAACGGGCCCATCGAATGTTCAAAGAAATCGTTAACAATTTTGAAGCGCCTGCATTGGACGAGGCGATCCGCGAAGAGCTTGAAGACTTTGTTGCCCGCCGCAAGGCTGAAGGGGGCGCGCCGACAGATTTCTGACCTAACCGAACCACGCAGATTAGTCATGAATGTCTAACATTCTCATGATCTCGGCCAGGATATTGGGTGTTTGTTAAGTTTTCTGGGGTCACCTGAAGCAGATATCCAATTCGAGTTGTTTCATGCATGGGCTGATTAACTGGGCGATCCAATCATTCGTTTGTGCCACTTATGGGCGCCAATGCTGGCTGCAGGCGACCCAAGCCGCAGGATTGGATTTCGTCGAATTCGAGGCGATGCTGATCTATGAGGCAGAGGTTTCAGATCGTGTGCTGGACGTGCTTTGTACCGAATTGAACCGTCGAAAATCCGAGTTTCTTGAGGACTTGGGCACCTATCTCGTATCACATCCGAATATGGAGGACCTAAGGCGATTGCTGCGTTTCGGGGGCGTAACGTATGTCGAGTTTCTGCACTCGCTAGATGATTTGTCTGATCGAGTGCGCCTTGCTGTTTCGGATCTCACGCTGCCGGACCTTGAATTGCAGGAACATTCATCAGCGGAATACCAACTATATTGCTCTCCCGGTCTGCCGGGATTTTCCAGTGTTATGACTGGTGTTTTGCGGGCTATGGCGGATGACTACGGCGCACTTGTTGTTCTTTCGAACGAAGAGCGTCGAAATGGGTCAGAGCTCATTTCGATTACACTGATCGAAAGCGCCTTTGCCGAAGGGCGTCATTTTGAGCTTGGGGCGCGGAAATCATGATCGAAACCGAAGATCTAGGTTCCCTTCTCGATACTTTGTGCCCCATGTATGTTCTTATCAATGATGAGGGGCGAATTGTTCAAGTGGGCCCCACAGTGCAGAAACTGCGCCCGGAGCAACCCATGGCAGGGCGGCGTTTTCTTGACCTCTTTGAGTTGCAGCGCCCGCGTTCTGTCACTGAGTTTCCAACGTTGCTTTCGACGCCAGGCGCGCGGTTACGTCTTCGTTTCCAAGATCAACCGCAAACAGTCTTTAAGGGCCTGATAGCGCCACTTTCTGGCAAGGGTGCATCGGTTGTTAACCTGTCATTCGGAATTTCAATATTGGATGCGGTGCGAGACTATGCACTGACAAGCGCAGATTTCTCAGGCACCGATTTGGCGATCGAATTGCTGTATTTGGTCGAAGCTAAATCTGCCGCGATGGAGGCTTCCAGATCATTGAACCTGCGTCTGCAAGGTGCAAAGCTGGCGGCTGAGGAGCAGGCCTATACCGACACGCTGACCGGGCTAAAAAACCGGCGTGCAATGGACCATATACTCGGGCATTTGATATCAACGAAATCGTCATTTGCATTAATGCATCTGGATTTGGATTTTTTCAAATCGGTCAACGATCGTCTGGGCCATGCCGCAGGGGATTTTGTGCTGCAGCAAGCCGCAATGATCATGCTTGATGAAACGCGGAGTGATGATACGGTTGCTCGTGTCGGCGGAGACGAGTTTGTCTTGATTATCAAAGGGATGACCGACCGGAAAAAACTCGACAGCATTGCCCGACGCCTGATCGCGCAACTTTGCCAGCCGATGAAATTCGAGGGAGCGGCCTGCAGTGTATCAGCGAGTGTTGGTACTGCTTTGTCGACCCAGTTCGAAATGCCAAAAGCGCAGGATGTACTGCATGCCGCTGACCTAGCGCTATACGCCGCAAAACGAAACGGACGATCTTGCCACCGGTTCTACTCTGAGTTTTCGAATGCACAACAATCCGGATAGAATGCGCTTGCCTAAATGGCGTCCAATATCGCAGCGATATGTTGTTCGACTTGGGGTAGTTCAGAAATGACTGGCATAACTTGGCCGGCGAAGTTTGCGCGGGCCAATTCTTGCGGCACATCTTCGAGCACATGGCCTCCGGTGCAGGCAAAGAAGGGCAGGCAAAGCGCCTTTTCACCACATCCTGATGCTGACTCGGCAATGCTTGGAGATTGCTCAACAAAGCCGGTTCGGGTGCTTTTGAATGTGACCAATTGGCCCAGCGTATCTGCAAACCCATGGGCCACCGTTGCCGGGTTATTGCTGCGCCCTGAACCATGGGCTGCGATTGCCAGATCAGTGTCAGGTGCTGACCATCCCAGATTTTCAAGTTTTTGATGCAGGGCGCTTTTAACCAAAAATGGCAACTGCGGATCGATACCCAGAGGATCCAGAATTTTGACCGACCGAGAACCAAGTCGCTTAGGTAAAGCCTTAGTTACAAACCAACCCTTCGCCATGAACAACGGATAGATCGCTATGTCGCCGGGCAATTCCTCAAGGCACGTCTCAAGCGCGTCAGGTGCAGCCAAAGTGGCGGAATGAACCGAGACCCGATGACACAGTGAATCTATTTGCCTGGCAAAGCGCGCCAGCGCCGCCTCGGCGGGTGCCGGATTTGACGGTTGTCCATGTGCGACGATAACGGCGTGTGGCATGCGGTGCTCCGAGATGGTGCTGCGAAAGATGTCCTGCTTGTTCGCAGAGTCAATGCAGGATTTTTGATCTAGCTATCCAAGTAGGGTCAACCAGAGCCAGACAGTCAGTATGGATGATGCGGTGCCGATCAAAACTGAAGATGCAGCAACCCGTTTGGCGCGCCCATACATATTTGCAAAGATATAGGCGTTGAAGCCCGGAGCCATCGCAGCGGTAAGAACACCTGAGCGAAACAGATCTTGCGGTAGCGCCAATGAAGTTCCGAATAGCCATACAAGGCTTGGATGTAGCAACAGCGAGATGCAACAGACGAAGATAATGGCGCGCAAATCGCCTTCGGGTCGGTACTTCACCAGTACGCCCCCCAATGCGAATAGTGCGCCGGGTAGGGCCGCGCGCGTGATCAGGTTCAACGCGTCATCAACCACGCCCGGTATTACAAACCCGGTAAGATTGACAACAAAGCCCAGTGAGATGCCCAGTATCAACGCATTCTTGAACATTGCGGACAATACGGATTTCACCATCCGCGTCCCACCATGGCCACGGTTTCGAAAGATCTCCATCACGGTGATACCAACGCAATAGCAAAATGGTGAATGGAAGGCGATGATCGCAAAATTTCCCGTCAAGTTGTCCGGTCCGTAGGCACGTTCCGTGATGGGCAGCCCTAAAAGCACTGAATTTGAGAACAAGCAGCAAAAGCCAATCGCGATCGAGTCCTCCCACTCGCGTCCGAATATGAGGCGAGCGCCTACCATTCCGGCGACAAAACAGAGGCCAGCTGCCGAATAGAAACTGGTCAATAGTCTGGGGTCGAAGCTTGCGTTGAGATCGAGATTGGCGATGGCCAGAAACAACAAACAGGGAATGGCGAAGCCCTGCGTGAATTTCATCAACCCGTCGATATGATCTTCGCGGAAATATCCGAACCGGGTTGCCGTATACCCGGCGCCGATGACCAAAAACACCGGCAGGATGACATCGATCAGGCTTTGGAACATGTCGCTGCCATCGACGGTATCGCGCGCGCGAACAGCGTCTTGCCCTACAGAGGTTGCCGGATCACCATGCCGTCAAAAGCAGGTGTAATATGATCCGGTGTTTCCGCATCAACCGTGGCATAATCCAGATCGATATGCATGTTGGTCAGAACGGCGCGTTTTGGTTTCAACTGGTCAATCCAGCCCAGTGTCTTCTCCAGATGGGCGTGGGTTGGGTGCGGGGATCGGCGCAGGGCGTCGATGATCAGGCAGTCGAGGTCTGAAAGCTCAGCCATGCTCTCATCATAAAGCTCCGCAACATCAGGCAGATAAACGAGATTTCCCATCTTGAAGCCAAGTGCATCAATCGACCCATGGTTCACACGGAATGGTCGAAAGGGGATCAGGCCGCCGGGGCCGGAAATCTCAAACGGGCCGTTGATTGTCTTTAGGTCCAGGATGGGCGGATAGGGTGAGCCTTCGGGTTGAACAAACGCATAACCAAAGCGACCGAGTAGATCGTTCTGGGTATCGCCGTCCGCCCATACAGGCACGCGGGTCTTCATGTTGAAAACAATCATCCGCAGATCGTCGATGCCATTGGTGTGATCGGCATGGGAATGGGTGTAAATCACGCCATCCAAACGCCCCGTTCCGGTGCCAAGCAATTGGCTGCGCATATCAGGAGACGTATCGATCAATACCGAGGTAGTACCCTCTGGCCCATCGCGTTCGACTAACAGTGAGCAGCGACGCCGGATGTTTTTGGGGTTCTCCGGATCGCATTCGCCCCAATGCCCCCCAAGTCGCGGTACACCTCCGGACGAACCGCAGCCAAGTATTGTAAAGCGCAGCTCGCTCATGCAGCGGCCTTGTAGCAAGCGGCTTTGGTGAACAGCCGGTCAAAATTGGCCTGTGTTTGGGCAGCGAAATCGGCGTACTCCAAACCGAACACTTCGGCCCCTTTGCGCGCTGTATGCGCGGTGTAGGCCGGTTCGTTTCGTTTGCCGCGATAGGGCGGCGGCGCCAGATAGGGCGCGTCGGTTTCAACCAGGATACGATCGGTGGGTGCGGCGGCGAAGATATCACGCAGCTCCTGACTTTTGGGGAATGCTGCAATGCCGGACATGGACAGATAGAAACCAAGATCAAGGGCGGCTCGGGCCAGCTCGGCTGAGGAAGAATAGCAATGCATGACACAGGAATACGGAGCGTTTCTATGCTCATCCGCCAAGATACGTGCCATGTCCTCATCCGCGGCACGTGCATGGATAATCAAGGGTAATCCGGTCCGCTGCGCCGCTTCGATATGGATACGCAGCGAACGCTTTTGAACGTCCGCCGACTCAGCCGTGTAGTGATAATCAAGCCCGCTTTCCCCAATGCCCACGAATTTTGGATGCTTGGCGAATGCGAGCAGTTCATCGACTGTTGCCATCGGCTCGTCAGCGGCGCTCATCGGGTGGGTGCCTGCGGCATAAAAGACAGGGTCATGAGCCTCGGCGATGGCGCGTACCGTGGGCTCGTTACGCAACCGTGTGCAGATGGTCACCATGCGCGTCACGCCAGCGTCGGCAGCGCGTGAAACGATTTCTTCCAGCTGACCGTCAAAATCCGGGAAATCCAGATGGCAATGGCTGTCGGTAATTTCGGGAGTGGGGCTCATCTGTTGTGACCGGCGGTTTCCTGTATCTTGAACAGCGTATCTAGGACAAGCGAGGCAGGGTCAAGGTTCACCGCCTGCCCATGCCGCGCACGCGCCGTGATGGGGGCGGCGATTTCGGCCCATTGGCGGGCCTTTTGCGGTGAGCTGGAGAGACGCGATAAAGTTTCGGCCTCATTCGGAGCGGCCTCGGGCATCAGTGCGGTGCCGGTCGCACCAGTCAGAGCCAGGCGCGAGAGAGCCACGTCTATCAATGAAAGCAGCAGATCGAACCGTTCGGCCGCCCCCCGCTGCGCAGCCGTTTCGGCCAGTTTCAGAGTGCGCTGGCGGTCAAGCCGGGGCAGGGTTCCCAAAATTGCAATCAGTTCGGCATAAAGTTCCAGCCCGCCGAGGTTTATTAAGCGAACGGCGTCACCCACTGATCCGGCGGCGAGCGCTGCGAGATGGTCAGTCTGGTTAGGAATTTCCGTATCGGTTTGCGACAGCGCAGCCTGCATGTCGTCAGGCGAGAGGGGGGATAGCCGTAGTGTGCGGCAACGCGACCGGATGGTTGGCAGCAGGCGCGAGGGTTGGTGCGAAATCAGCAGCAGGGTTGTGCGCGCGGGGGGCTCTTCGAGCATTTTCAACAGCGCGTTTGCGGCGCTGACGTTCATTTCATCCGCCGAGTCCACGATGACAACCCGCCGACCCCCATCAGCTGAGGACAAGCCGAAGAACCGCCCAAGTTTGCGGACGTCATCAACAACGATTTCATTGCGCAGCCGTCCCTGATCGTTGACAGAGCGGGTAATTGCGGCAAGGCCGGGTTCGGCCCCGGCAAGAATGCGATGGGCGACCGGGTGTTCCGGGTCGATGTCCAGAGTGTCAGGCGGAGGTGGAGCGCCGAACAGCCCGCCATCATCAGATGGCGGCGTGGCCAGCAAGAACTGCGCGATCCGCCATGCTAGTGTTGCTTTGCCCACTCCACGAGGACCGGTCAGCAACCAACCATGGTGCAATCGATCCGAATTGTACGCGGTCAGAAAGGCCTGTTGTGCTGCGTCCTGCCCGATAAGCCTGGTGGTTTCTCGCGGATGTGGTGCGCCAGGGGCCTGATCCGGAGTTGGGGTGTCGTCGCTCATGTCTGGTCTATCGCAGAGAAGTCATAACAATGTCTGTCACATCCTGCGCGACGCTGTCCATGTCCCTATTGCCGTTCACCACTCGAAAACGATCCTGGAATTCGTCCGCCAGAGCGAGAAAACCTGCACGCATCTGCAGTTGAAGATCGACACCGAAATCTTCGAACCGTTCTTCGGCACCTTGCCGACCCTTAGCGCGTGATAGACCGGTTTCCGGATCCATATCGATCAGTAGTGTCAGGTCAGGCTCGCGCCCGATCATCAAATTGTGCAGCTGATCCACGAGGCTGCGAAGATCGCCACGCGACATCCCCTGATACATGCGAGTGCTGTCGGCAAATCGGTCGCAGATGACCACTTTTCCAGCGGCCAGTGCGGGTTCGATTGTGCGTTCCAGATGGTCACGCCGGGCTGCAGTGAATAGCAGAATTTCCGTTTCGGCCGACCAACGATCCGGGTCGCCCTGTAAAACCAGATTGCGAATTTCTTCGGCGCCGGCAGACCCACCCGGTTCCCGAGTCAGAATGACATCGCGGCCTTCACGTCGCAGGTGATCGGCCAGCAGACGGGCCTGTGTAGACTTGCCTGATCCGTCAATGCCTTCGAAGGTAAGAAACGTGCCGCGCGCCGTCACATTTGCTCCAGCGGATTGTTGATCACGTCTTTCAGAACGATGCCGCCCACTGTCATCATGCGGACGACAAACCCGCCGAGGGGTACATCCCTGTCAGCCACCAACGGGCGGCGGATTTCCGGCAGGCCTTCAGGTTTGATCACCAACTCAGCCAGCTGTTGGCCTTTGCTGACCGGCGCATTGATCGGGCCTTCGTAGACGACTTCGGCCTGAATGTCCTTGTTGCCCAGGACTGGAAACAGCAGGGTCAGATCACCTTTGGGCACCAAACCCACAGTTTTTTCCGCACCCATCCAAAGCTTGGCCTGCGCTACCGGTTCTTCCGACTTGGCAACTGTCCTCTCGACAAAATTTCGAAACGACCAGTTAACCACGGCCTCAGCCTCCTCTGCCCGTTTGCCGACGCTGTCGAGCCCGGAGAGCACAAAGACAACCCGGCGATCCCCTTGTTTGGCCGAACCAACCAGACCATATCCTGCTTCTTGCGTGTGACCGGTCTTGAGACCGTCGGCCCCGATATCCAGTTTCAGTAGAGGATTGCGGTTGCGTGCGTTCGACGGGGCACGACCGTCGAATTCGAAAACCTCTTCCGCAAAGAGGGGATAGTATTCAGGGAAATCAGTGATCAATCGATCGGCCAGAACCGCCAGATCATGCACAGACATCATGTGCCCCGCAGCAGGCCAGCCATTAGAATTGGCAAAGTTTGAGTTGTTCATACCCATCTGTTGCCCGCGCTGGGTCATAAAGCGGGCAAACCCGGCTTCGGTCCCGTCGGGGCTCAATGCCTCGGCAATCACGACGCAGGCGTCATTTCCAGATAGCACAATGATCCCGCGCAGAAGGTCTTCGACCCGCACCCGGTCCTGCGTGTTCAGGAACATGGTCGAGCCACCATAGCTCATCGCATGTTCAGATACGGGCAGAGTTTCGTCCAGCGTAAGGCGACCATCGCGCAGCGCTTCAAACGCAACATAAAGCGTCATGAGTTTCGACATAGAAGCCGGGGGCAGAGGTTGATCAGCGTCTTTCGACAACAACACAGTGCCGGTTTTCTGATCGATCACATAAGCAGCGCGCGCGGTGGTGTCGAACGCATAAGCAGGCAGCGCCATTAGTGCCAGCCCGATGGCAAGAGAGGTTGATCGTAAAGCGGAAAGCATCATCGGCCTCCTAGTTCTGTCAGTTCTTGGCCGTGAAGGCATCTGTAAACCCAAGGTCTTTGACGTCATTCAACAATGCCCGGCGTTCGCTGCGTGTTGCAACAGGTCCAACCAGAACGCGCCATACTGATTTGTCTTCACCTGTCAGTTCAAACACTTCGGCATTCATCCCATTCCGACGTATCTTTTCCGCTGCGCTCTTGGCATTGGATTCAACGCCAAAAGTTCCAGCCTGAACATACGGCTTGGATAAGCCTCCTGTCGTTGCTGTGCTTGCTGCCACCGGTGCCGCTGCAGCGGTCGGTTCGGATGCTTCAATTGCTGCCGCAGCACCTGCGATCGGGTCTAATGGCGTTTCGGTGATCTCGTTAGGGTTTTTCTTTTGCCACCACTTGCGCTTAGTGGGCTTCTCAGTTGGCGGTGTTATCTCTGGGTCTGACAATGCCGCCGACTGCACCTCGGTCGGGGCGGCATCAGCCTCTGTGACGGCGGCAGCAGCTGTGCCTGCTGCCGCAGCGTTGGCTTCATCCGTTGGTTTTTTCTGCCACCATTTGCGTTTGACTGGTTGCTCAGTCGCTTGTGGATCTGCATCGGCAACCTCGGTGCTTTGCACTTCGGCAGGGGCCGACTCATCGTCCGAAGATGCGACGACGGCGCCAGCGGCTACCCCAGCAACGACTGCAGCACCAGCATTCGTGTCATTGGTTGGTTTTTTCTGCCACCACTTACGCTTAACGGGCTGTTCGACTGCTTCGCCTTCAGCTGTTTCCGTCGCCGCTTCGATTCCTTCCGCAACCTCTCCGTCCTCGGTCGCCTCTGTCTCTTCAGGGGCAGGGGGCACCTCAATCGCCTCACGGCGCAGTGCTACGACTTGAACCTTGGTTGGGGCCCCCGCCAGCATACCAAGTTGTTCTGCAGCCGAGGAAGAGACCTGTAGCGCAGGTCCAGGCAGAGCCCGCTCACGGCGGAACAATGCGCCCGTAACTGTCTTGTTGTTGGCAGTGTTCTTGATCCGCACCCGCTCGGGTTGAGTAACATCAGGGTGTGCCACCCAAATTCCACCCAGAGAGGGGCGTCCATCCCAAAGTCCGGCTTCGGTCACCTGAAATACATCGGGTGCCTCAACATCACGCTGGTTCGCAGGTGCTGCGTCTGGGAACAACTCGAACCTATTGGTATTGTCCGCCTCTTCGGTCGCAACTTCCTCTTCCGGGGCCTCTTGCAGGCTGAACCCTTCTTCGCACCCGGCCAAAGCGGCCATACCCACAACCAGAATTGCCAGCCGTTGTGGCCCAAAGCGTGTGCCCGTAGCTCGCTCCATTGTCTCAATCCCTTGCCTGACAAGGCCATATTGGCCGCGCCCCACCGCGTGATTGCTGGTTCTTCTTGCCAGTCTCTAGCGGTCTTGTCCGCGAATGATAACGCGGGCACGGCGCTAAGAAAAGACTGCTGCTGAAGCTTAGGCAAGATTTCCCGCTTTATGGCTTGCCTCTGCCTGAAACACAGCTTAGACCCTGCGGCACGCGGGGAGGTGGCAGAGTGGTCGAATGCGGCGGTCTTGAAAACCGTTGAACGTGAGAGCGTTCCCAGGGTTCGAATCCCTGTCTCCCCGCCACTCATACCTGTCTCACTTCAGATATGTTTTCTGGCCCGGAATTGTGCCGCAATTCCCGCGAGTTGGCGCATGCGCATTCAATCAGAGACGGAGCAGATCGTACACTCAGAGCGCAATTTCGGCCGCAGTCTCAGTGCCGCATTTTGGCGGGGTCGCTTTCGGCTGGATTTCCCTGATACCCGGCAATTTACAGGGAATTTTCGTGAAACGGGTTCGAACGCAGGCGTTTCACCTGTCGGAACTGTATGTTTTTAAAGGTTTATGTTGCACATTCCCTAAGAAGTGGAACAGAGAATTATCTCGCGGGAACAGGGAATTGTTCCGCCGGATCAGGGAGGGCGAACCCTGTATCAGGGAAGCAGGGTCTGGAACTATCAAAAACCGAACAGGTTTTCCTGTTCAGCCCAATCAAGTGGGTGGGTTACGCTGACCAGACGCTTGAGTGTAAGTTCAGGCGGCTGGGTGCCGTCGAGAATCGCGGCAAGAATCTTCGGGGAGAGAAAGGCGAGCTGAGCACGGGTACGGATGAATGCGCCGGGGACGCTTTCGCGGCGTGCAATCTCCATCAGTTGAACTCCGGCTTTTAGATCGCGCGCCCAGCCATGGGCGCGGATCAGCATGGACCGGAGGTGGGGATCAGGATGGGGTGCCATGTCTCCGGCGATGACCTTGGCCTCGACGCCGCGGCGGCGCAGATCGAAGGATGCGGTGATGTGGGTGAGAGCCGGGTGCAGATGGTCCGTAGCCATGCCAAGTTCGCGTGCCAGAGTTTTGGAGCTCAATTCGAGGTCGATCTGTCCTCGTGCAATTTTGCCGTTGGCCAGAATATCAGCGCCGACCTGACCGCCTTGGCGTTGAATCCGAGTTACTAAATCCGCAACTGAAGTCTGAACCGCGCCCGCCGACCCGGCCTCCGGCTGCGCCAGTACGTGATGCGCGGCGGCGGCGCCTTGCAGACGTTTGACGATGACATCAATGACAGCATTTTCCAGCGCAGGGCCGGGCAGTCGCCAGCCCGAGGTATCCTTTAGCCATCTATTCGTTTATTCGTGCGAGTTCCAGAAATTGGCCAACAAGCGCGCTGAAAGATTTACGGATATAGCGACACATGTGGGAGCAAGGTGCGGGTTTAAGTAACGCGCCTAGGATGATTGCCCAATGCCTCGTGTACGGATGCGGATGGTGAATAACCCTAGTCCAGAATTACCAGCTGGAGCGACCATAGCGCGCCCTTGGAATGCTCGCGGGGGCAGACAGGGTTTTGTCAGCTCACCGAAGCGTCGGGTGGCAGCGTGAACATCGGAACACAGTATGTCTAACGTGTTCAAACAAGTCACCTGAGAGCTAGTTCGACTTTTTTTGTTGCCGAAACCGGTTTCGGAACGAACAAATAGTAGGATGACAACGAATCCCAATCTGAAAAAGCACCAACCGGAGTCTCGGAACCCCTCACCGCCACGGCGGGTGAAACTCGACGAATTGGCGGATCATCTGGGGCTTTCAAAGAGCACAGTATCGCGCGCATTGAACGGGTATTCAGACATCTCGGAAGTCACGCGAAAGAGAGTTGAGGTCACGGCAAGGAAGATGGGCTATCGCCCGCTCAGTCACGCGCAGGCTATTCGAACAGGAAAAGTTCGCGCTATTGCGATGGTCATCAACAGCGAAGAACCGGACCAGCACAACCCGTTTCTTCAGGATTTTCTGGCAGGCGCTTGCGAAGCAGCCAGTGCGTCGGACTGGACAATGACAATTTCCACGGCAAAGTCCGGGAAAGATATGCTCAATGTGTTGGGACGTCTTGTCGAAGAACGCAAGGCAGATGGTTTCATTTTGCCCCGGACCGAAGTGGACGACGCGCGGGTAAAGTACCTTGGAGAATTGCAGGTCCCATTTATCCTATACGGGCGGACGGAATACGGCCAATCGGATCCAATGGATGATATGTCTTGGTTTGACATATCGGGTGAAGCAGCAATCAGAAATGCGGTCGTTCGATTGGTCAACTTTGGCCATAGCCGTATCGGTTATGTCGGCAGTGATCCGAAGTTCAACTACAGTCATTTGCGCCGCGACGGGTATCTTGAAGGCCTGAAAGTTGCCGGCTTGCGGGATGATCCAGAATTGATCCGGGAAGGTGCACGGACACGCGAAGAAGGGGCTAACGAAGCGCGGTCACTGTTGAAATTGGACCACCCGCCAACCGCAATGGTGTTTGCGACCGACTTGGCTGCATTAGGGTGTTATCCAGTTTGCGCTGAACTTGGCCTTGAGATCGGAAAAGACGTTTCAATCCTTGGATATGACGGCATTCCCGAATGCCAATACGTCAATCCGGGGCTGACAACATTCAGCGTGGATTCGAGACGCGCAGGCGAGCGTCTGGCCACGCTACTGATCCGCCAAACCCGAGGCGAAGAACCCGCAACCCTGCGCGAACTCAGCGAAGCCGTGCTTATCGCACGCGAATCCGACGGGCCACCCCGGCTGACACCCGAGGCACTGGCGCGAAAAATCAACCTAATCCAACGATCATAACCGGGGAGGAAACCGACTATGAAACTCACACCTAAAGCATCTCGGCTGATGCTGGGCACATCGCTGGCGCTGGTGCTGGCTGCCGTTTCTGCGCAGGCAGACACAATCCGCTTCTGGACCACCGAGGAACAGCCCGAACGTCTGGCAAAACAACAAGAGATGGCCGATCAGTTCAAAGCCGAAACCGGTACCACGGTTGAGGTGATCCCGGTTACAGAAACCGATCTGGGCACCCGTGCCACCGCTGCTTTTGCTGCTGGTGACCTGCCGGACGTGGTTTACCACCCGCTGCAATACGCCCTGCCTTGGGCCGAAGCCGGAATTCTGGACACCGAAGCAGCGTCTGAGGTGATCGAAGAACTGGGTGCCGATACGTTTGCGCCGGGCGCGCTGGGAATGGCGGCGTTCAATGGTGAAACGGCCTCTGTTCCGGTCGACGGCTGGACCCAAATGGTAGTCTATCGCAAAGACTTGTTCGACGAAGCCGGTCTGGAAGCGCCCGACAGCTTTGCCGATATTCAGGCCGCGCTGGAAGCGTTGCACAACCCGCCAGAAATGTATGGCTTTGTCTCGGCCACCAAGGTTGATGAGAACTTCATGAGCCAGGTGCTCGAGCATGTTTTCCTCGCCAACGGCGTGTCGCCAGTAGGCCCCGATGGGTTCCAGCCGTTGGACGAAGCCAAAACCAACGAGGTTTTGGATTTCTACAAAGCGATCTCCAAGGCATCTCCTCCGGGTGAGCTGTTCTGGAAGCAATCGCGCGAGCTGTATTTTGACGGCAAGGCCGCGATGATCATCTGGTCGCCCTTCATTCTGGATGAACTGGCCGGTCTGCGGGATAGTGCTCCGCCGACCATCAATGACGACCCAACCTCGCGCGATCTGGCCAGCAAAACCGGCATCGTAACCAAACTGTCCGGCCCGTCGAACCCCGATGGCGCAGCATGGGGTGACGTCCGTTACTTTGGCATCACCAACGACGCGGACACCGATGCGGCGATGGAATTCGTGAAATTCGCGATGGATGACGGCTATACCCAGACGCTGGCGATCGCGCCCGAGGGTAAGTTCCCGGTGCGCCGCGGCAATGCGGACAACCCCAATGCATTCTCTGAGGCTTGGGCCGAACTGCCCGTTGGCGTCGACCGCAAGGCACCGCTGGGTGAGCTATACGAACAGTCGATGATCGACGAGATCGTCGGCGGTTTGGATGTGGCACAGCGCTGGGGCGTGGCCGAGGGTCAGCTGGCACTGGCATCGAAGATAATCAACAGCCAGGCGATCAACCGCGTCGTCCGTCAGTATATCGACGATGAGATTGACGCCGCAGCAGCCGTTGCGGCGATGAACGAAGAACTCGCCAAGGTCGAGTAACGCTACCACTTAATGGCATCTACAGCGGCGTTCGCGCCGCTGCACCCAACCCTTCGAGGTTTCTCATGTCTTCGGCCACCCCACCGAACGGTACCGGGGCTCTTGCCAAGCGCGAAGCGCGTCTTGCATGGGCATTGCTGGCTCCGACCGTGATAAGCGTGTCTCTTGTTGTGATCCTGCCGCTGCTGGCGATCATCTGGATCAGCTTCAAGCCCTTTACCCTGTCCGACCTGCGCCCACCGGCGCCGGTTGTCCGAGAAAGCCTGCGTGGATCCGGCGATGATCTGCGGATCGAATATCGCCTGCGTAATTCCAGTCAGGAGATTGCCATCGGCGGCGTCACTCTAAGCGATGTGCTGCCTGAGGGTGTGACACCCACAGGTGAGATCGCAGCATCATGTGTGCTGGAAGGACAAGACCTGTTCTGCGATTTTGGTATCTTGGATGGCGGCCAACGCGAGAGAATTCGTATCCCGGTCACCGTAGATGGAGACCCTGACGCATTCGAAGAGTTGGTTGAAGGGTCAGAACCCGGCGTCACAGGCAGCGGTCCCAATGTGCTGACCAATTTCGAGTTCAGCCTGGAAAACTACGCCCGCGTCTTCGATGGGTCAGAGTTCTGGGGCGTGCTTTGGGTGACGCTGTTCTACACCGTCTTCGGAACCATCGGCGCATTGGTCATGGGATTGTTTGCCGCGCTGCTGCTTAACAAAAGTTTCCGCGGTCAAGGGTTCATACGCGGGCTCTATCTGTTCCCATATGTCGCTCCGGTGATTGCTGTAGCGTTCACCTGGGTTACTCTATTTGACCCATTCTCAGGCTCAGCCAATGCACTGCTGGTTCAAATGGGCCTGAGCAGCGAACCGATCAACTTCTTCGGCGAACGACCACTGGCGCTGATCATGGTGACGGTGTTCGAGATTTGGCGCTATTTCCCGCTGTCCTTCCTGTTCATTCTGGCGCGAATGCAATCCATAGACTCTAGCATGTATGAGGCGGCGGATATGGACGGCGCCTCTCCGTTCCAGAAGTTCTGGCTGCTGAGCATCCCGCAACTGCTGGGTATCCTGTCGGTGCTGTTCCTGCTTCGCTTTATCTGGACGTTCAACAAGTTCGACGACATCTTCCTGCTGACCGGCGGCAATGCGGGCACCCGCACTCTGACTGTAAATGTCTATGAGCAGGCCTTTGCAATCTCGAACATCGGAGCAGGCGCGGCCGTCGCCGTAGTGATCCTGATGTGCCTGATCGCGTTTAGCTTCGTCTTCTTCCGCTTCATCAGCCGAGAGGAGGGTCTGTGATGCGCAAAGGGTATATAACCGGCCCTGTTCTGGGCGCGCTATGGATGGTGGTGATCGCCACCACCGCTGCCATCACCATGTCGTTCTCAACCGGCGACGCATTCCGACCACAGGTCTTACTGTGCCTGATCTGGGGAACACTGGCTGGTCTTGTTTATGTCCGTTTTCCGCTACAGCGCGCGCGCTCGCGTCTGGGTATTTCGGCACTGTTGGGTCTGTCTTGCTTCACCAGATTTGGCCCGGTTCTGATCGGCTCTGGCACATCGTTGCAGGCGGTTCTGATCACGGTGATCGGCATTGCCGTTGTGATGCATCTGTCGATGGCGGCGATCCTAAAGGAAACACCGTTCGGTGAGCTCACCCGCCATGAATACGAGGATGCGGTGATCCGGTTCTGCACTGGTTTTGGCTATATCTTTTTCACGGCCATCGTGATCATCCCATTCTATGTGATGGTGATGACCAGCCTGAAGTCCCAGCAGGCGCTGTTGCAGAACCCGCTGGATTTCTCGGTGGACCTGAGCCAGGGCACCGCCCTGTTCCGCAGCTATACCGAGCTGTTCCGCGACTTCAATTTCGGCAGCTATCTGTGGACGTCCTTCTATGTCTCGGTACTGACGGTGTTCATAACGCTGCTGTTCAGTGTACCCGGAGCCTATGCCGTGGCGCGGTTCCGGTTTCAGGGACAAAAGGCCTTTTCACGCTCGATTCTGCTGATCTACATGGTGCCGATGATCGTTCTGGCGCTGCCGATCTATATTGCGTTCTCGCTTACCGGCCTGCGCAACTCGATCCTCGGTATTGTGATGATCTACCCGGTGACGACAATTCCAGTCGCGTTGTATATGCTGCAGGGCTATTTTCGCGGATTGCCGACCGAGGTGGAAGAGGCCGGGCTGATGGATGGCCTGTCCCGTCTGGCGGTGATCTGGAAGATCACCTTGCCGCTGAGCCTGCCAGCGCTGGCCTCGGTCTCGCTCTATGTCTTCATGATCGCCTGGAACGAGTTCCTTCTGGCCTTCATGCTGCTGGACGACCCGTCGAAATTTACCCTGACCCGAGGAGTCACGATGCTGAACTCCTCAGAAATTCCCCGCCAGCACCTGATGGCAGGTGCGGTGATCGCCACCGTTCCGATCATGGCGCTGTTCCTGGGGCTTGAACGTTTCATGACCAAGGGCCTCACAGCGGGGTCAGTCAAAGGATGACTCAGATGAATCAACATACGAACCCTGACCGCGAAGCGCGCAACATACTGATTGCCAACGATCGCGGCGGCTACACCATCCCGACTGAAGGGCTGTACCCCTACCAGTGGAATTGGGACAGCGCGATTACTGCGCTTGGATTTGCCCAGTTCGACCTCGACCGCGCCTGGGCCGAGATCGAGACACTGTTTACTGGGCAATGGGATAACGGCATGGTGCCGCACATCCTGTTCCACCAGCAGGATGAAGGGTATTTCCCCGGCCCGGATGTTTGGGGCTGCAATGGTCCGATCCCCTCATCGGGTATTATCCAACCCCCCATCGCGGCCACGATGACCCGCAAAATCTGGCAACAGGACACCGCGTTCGGAGACGCGCGGATGAAGGCGCTGTTCCCAAAGCTGCTGGCTTGGCACCGCTGGATCATGAAATGGCGTTTGGATGAATTCGGGGCTGTTTGTACAACCCACCCTTGGGAAGCGGGTCGTGATAACGCGCCAGACTGGGACAATTCAATGGCGCGCATGGATGCGTCGGATGTGGGAGAGTACAAACGCCGCGACACCAGCCATGTGAACAGCGAGGATCGCCCGACAAAGTTCGACTATGACCGTTACATCAGGCTGGTACAGATCGGTCGAAAAGCAGGCTGGGATCAGCAGGCGCTGCTGTCGCTGAACCCGTTCCGTATCGCCGATCCGACGATGACCTTTACTGCATTACGGGCCGCGCGGGACTTGCTGGTGATCAGTGAACAGCTTGGTCTGGCAGTTGAAGGCTTAAGCACAGACATTGAAAAACTGGAAGCTGGCGCTCGCTCACTTTGGAACGAAGAGCTGGGCAGCTTTGACGCGCGTGACGCACATACCGGCGAGATGTCAGGTAGCGTATCGAACGCGTCCTACCTGTGCTGGTATGCGGGTGTTGAGTCGGACAAGATGCTGGAACGGTTGAAAGCCACACTAGAAACCGTGCCCTATCCGGTTCCAAGTTATGACCCGGAAATGCCGAAATTCGACGCGCGCCGCTACTGGCGCGGGCCCACCTGGGCATTCATGAACATGATGATCGGATTCGGGCTACAGGATCTGGGTCATACCGAGCACGCAGATCAGTTGCGCAAAAAAACCGGCGATCTGATCTCGGGCTTTGGTTTTGCAGAATACTTCGATCCAATAACCGGGAGCCCGGCTGGTGGTAAGGCTTTCTCTTGGACAGCAGCGGTTTGGCTTCACTGGGCAGGGAGGGCCTGATGGGTAGCATCGAACTTAAATCAGTCGAAAAATGGTTCGGCTCGGCCCAAGTCATCAAGGGCGTGGACCTCAAGATCGAAGAGGGCGAGTTCATCGTTTTCGTTGGCCCATCGGGCTGCGGAAAGTCCACTCTGTTGCGCATGATCGGCGGGCTCGAGGATATCTCGCGCGGGTCGTTGTTGATCAATGACAGTGATGTCACCGATCACCCGCCTTCAAAACGCGGCTTGACAATGGTGTTCCAATCCTATGCGCTTTATCCGCATCTGACAGTCGCCGAGAACATGGGGTTCTCTTTAAAGGTGGCCGGTGTTCCCAAGGCGGAGATCGCCGAACAGGTTAATCGCGCTGCAGAGGTTCTCAAGCTGGGACCGTTCATGGAACGCAGACCAAAAGACCTTTCTGGTGGTCAGCGGCAACGGGTTGCTATCGGCCGATCCATCGTCCGCGACCCCACCGCGTTCTTGTTTGACGAGCCACTTTCCAACCTCGACGCCGCCCTGCGGGTCGAGATGAGGTATGAGATCGCCAAGCTGCACCAAAGCCTCAAGCGCACGATGATCTACGTGACGCATGATCAGGTCGAAGCGATGACATTGGCCGACCGCATTGTGGTTTTGGAATACGGCAAGATCGCTCAGGTCGGTACGCCGCGCGAGCTGTATGAACGCCCTGCGAACCTGTTCGTGGCCCAGTTCATCGGCAGCCCAAAGATGAATATCCTGCCCTGCACGACCGAGGGTGACAGTTTCCATCTTGAGCACGGCCGCAGTGGCCCGTTTTCATGGTCCGCAGCGGCCACCAAGCTTGGCATCCGCCCCGAACACATTCGGGTAGGCGCTGCAGGCGATGGTCAGACTGACGGTGTCATCGAGGTGATCGAGTATCTGGGTGCAGACACATTCCTGATTGTGGATTGTGGAAGCGAGGACAAGGTCACAGTCCGTCTGAACGGCGATACGGCCCTGACACCGGGCACCCAGATTGGTTTGCATTTCCCCACCGACAATCTTCATTTTTTCGATGAAGACGGGCAGGCTTTGAGGCTTGGATAGATGAACTCACCGGTATCCGTTGCTAGCATTGACCATTGACGCTCAAGAACACAGTGAGTGTAAAGCCGAACCTGAAGAACTGAAGCCGAAGCCATCCCTTTCAAAGTGGGCTGCTGTTGTCAGCCCAAACCTAGGGACCTTTTCGGATGTCGGTGTTGCGGGCTAAAGGTGTTGCGAAGATGCGGGCGAGGCCATTTCAGAAGAAGAATCCGCCGTAGCGCCAAGCCCAGACCCCGATTGACCCCTGTTACAAGGGCTGTTTTGGGCAAGCTGTGTTCCTAACGTTGGACCTGGGCCAGGCGTCAATCACGCACAAGGTGGCCGCCATCCACATCCAGAATGGAGCCGGTCATAAATCCGTTTGACATCGCAATGATCACGGCCTGCGCGATTTCCTCGGCCTCTCCGACCCGTCCTACGGGAAGGCTATGACCAACCTGCGCATACATGCCTTCTCGCGCCTCTTCCGACATTGCGGCGTAGGCTTCGGTGGCTACCATACCGGGGCTGATGCAATTTACCCGCGCCCGACCGGCCAGCTCCAGCGCCAGCACTTTCGCCAGTGCCTCAACCGCGGCATTTACCGCACTGAGGCCTGTGGCCCCGGCAGATGGGCGACGGCTGAGCACGCCGGAAAAGAACGTTATGGAGCCGTCTTCGACCAACACGGGCAACACTTCGCGCGCAGCTAAATAGGGGCCAACAAACTTGGCCTCGAACATGGCGCGCAGATCGTCTGGCCAATTGCCAAGCCACCGGACGTCATCCGGGTCTTTTCCGAGACGACGGCTCAGACCTAGGCGTGAGTACCCGTTCCCAAGCACGGTACGGGGACGTTTGCGTTTGTAATGGGCCATGTCATTGGCCTTTCATGCAGTTTCTGAACTACATGGCACCCTCCATCGGTTGGCTCGTTGGTTTTGGGCTGGGCTCGGATAGACGGTCGAAAACGCAGCCGGTCTGAATATCGGACTGGGCGAACAAGATCAATGGGGCGGGAAAAAGCCGCTTAATATGGTGTTAGGTGATTGGGCCGGTAGGCTGTGGACGGACGGACCACTCAACCTGAGATCGCTTCACATAACACCCGTTCAGTGATGTTCGCGGTTCGTTATGACGCTGCAATTCGTGTATTGGTTGCAGAAAACTGCCATTCGAGACGCGGTTCGAAGTCGACCGCAGTGCGGGACAAAGCCGCCTTATGCTCATCGCTTTCTGGTGACTGGTCTCACACCGAAGCGGACCTTCATTTCGAGCTTTACATCCTCCGAGATGCGGATTAGCTGCCGAAAAGCGAAACGAACTGAATGTCTGCTTTCCCTCGGCTTACGGTAGCTTTAGAGCTAACCGTAGTTTCGCGAAAGTTGGGGGGACAGACAATGCAGAAGGTGCTTGTTACTGGTTCGTCGGGTCGGATTGGCCGGGCATTCTTTACCGCGTACCAAGACCAGTTTCAGTTTGTGCTGACCGATTTAAGTGAACCCACATACTCTGTTTCGGATCACCACCATTTCGTGCGCTCTGATCTTTCGGATGCAAATGCCGCTGCGGATTTGTGCCAAGGCATGGACGCCGTTGTGCATCTCGCAGGCGTACCCGATCCGAACGCAGAATTTGATGATGTGCTGCCTGCCAACATATTGGCGACGACCTATTTGATCGAAGCTGCTCGTCAAGCAAACGTCCGCCGCTTCGTCTTCGCGAGTAGTGCACAAACCATCGAAGGATACCCCGTAGACCGGCAAATCGTTCCGGGGATGGCTGTTGCTCCGGCCAATCTCTACGGCGTCACCAAGTGCTATGGGGAAGCCTTGTGTTCGCTTTATGCGACGCAGCACGGCATGTCCTGCGTCTCCTTGAGAATAGGGGCGTTCGAACCTGCGGACGGCCCGCCACTTGAAACACTGCGTGACCTCAGCGCGTGGCTCAGTCATCGCGACGCGACGCATCTAATTGACCGGGCGCTTCAAGCCGAAATCAAAGGGAGCTTTATTGCGCACGGCATCTCTAACAATCGATTTAAGCGGCTTGATCTAACCGAAACTTGCAAAGTGCTTGGATACGCACCGCAGGACGACGCGTTTTCGACCTTTCCGATACCATCCGCTTAAAGCCGACATTCGCGCAATGTGCAGCATCGGTCAAAATGGGCTCATCGCAGGCGTTCTATGCACATTGGATCAATGGCGGTTATCTGAGGGGTTGAAATGATGGTTCGTTCGGTCCGCAGATAAGGCTCGCACTCAACCAGAGATCGCTTCAGATAACACCCGTTCAGCGACGTTTGCGGTTTGTTATCGAAGTATCAAACATCAATGGTTGCCAAATCTGGCGCTCGTTATGTTGCTCTCCGTCTACCGCGAAGCGGACAAAGATGACCTTTTCAGCGCTTACTTCGGTGCGAGGTTTCGGAAACTGAATGCGAGACGCAACAATGTCCGGGCCTTATACTCTACCAATCTGGAAAACGTGTCGTGAAATAACTAGGGAGCCGGACTGTAAACAGCCGCTGCAGCATGGATCTCAAGGAAATGCCCAATGTTATTTTCGCGGGGCTTCCATCCTTTGGAGAATAGCCAATCGCTTGTCGTGTTTCGGTGATGTCCCAGCGCATACCTGGGTTTTCTGACATTAGGTTCAGGGCTGCGAAGGAAATATCCTTGGCATCTATTGCGGCGCGCATTCCGCCTAGAAAGTCCCGATCACTCAACCACATTTCCTGACCCCACCGGCCCATCGCCATGTGTGTGCCGGGTTGGTTGCCGTGAGTCCATTGCGTCCAGCCGATGCGCAAGCAGATGACCGACAGTCCGTGATGCTCGGCGAAATAGGCCCCTGTCCGTTCACAGAATAGTTTTGACATGCCATAGGCGTTTACTGGCCCTGGTGGTGTCGTGCTGTTGAGCACCTCATGCGTGAACCTTTTGTCGCCGTGAACCCAGTTGGAGCTGGCAAGAACCACGCGGCTGACACCCATGGCTGCCGCATGGTGATAGAGAGAAAGCGTTGCATCCATATTGTGTTTGATCGCAGAGGCCCAAGTGGCGGAGGGCTCTCGGTCTCCGGCAAGATGCACGATAACGTCCACTCCCTTAAGCAAACTGACCCAACTGCTGTCGTTGGAAAGGTCTGCGGTG
Organism: Ruegeria sp. CL5; assembly: GCF_056536485.1. NCBI lineage: Bacteria > Pseudomonadati > Pseudomonadota > Alphaproteobacteria > Rhodobacterales > Roseobacteraceae > Ruegeria > Ruegeria sp. CL5. The sequence goes on along the minus strand of NZ_JBQFPS010000006.1, from coordinate 25,898 downwards.
TGAATGTCGGGATGATCAACGGGGCGAATGTCGATGCCAGAAACGGTGTAGTCGGGGTCGCTTTCTAGCGCGTCAAAAAGTTTGCGGCCGAGATGCCCACCAGCGCCTGTAATCAGGACATGCATGACAGGAACTCCTTGTTGTTTGCGAGTCCCAATGGCATTTGGGATGCATCTTCCTCCGCCAAGACGCGGAACGTCTGCCGAAAATTCAGCGTTTCATTCGGTGCGAGGTTGCGTGCCGGGGAGTGCCACTCCGCTTCGCAATAGGTGTAATCGCCCGAGTTAAAGACCTCAAACGGATAGTCGTGTGCAAATTGATCACCCTGTTGAGGTTCAGGTACTGAGCACATTAGCAACGGGGTATCAGCGCCGCACCGTATCAATGTACGACCGTTGGGGTTCGGTAGCGCGACCTTGAATTCCTGCTGTCTGTTGCAATCCACGACAATGCCGTTGCCGTGCGTAGCTATCATCCCTTTGGCAGAGCCAAAAACAGGATAAAATGCAGGGTCTTCCAATTCGACACCGACCTTGGTGGGGGTGTTAAGCATCATGACTGACCAAATGCCGGTCAGGCGCGAGGAGGTCCCATGGTTGACCACGATGTGTTCTATTTCCCAGCTTTCCGCCGAGGTCAGCGTGATGCGGCGCGACACTGACAAGTGCGAGGTCGGGCATACTGCGCTGGTCATGTCGATACGAGTGCTGCTTCTTGAAGCGATCTGGTAAGAGCCGCTGTCCAACACGGGAAACGGAGCGCCGTTTACCCAGGATGCATCCGGGGCGATCCACGTCTTCTCACCGCCCCAGAGTGGAAAACCAAATTGTGGAGAGCGTGTGGGCAGATCAGTAAGCCGTGTGTCATCGACATCCAAACCGTCGAGATCTGCGTTCTGAAATAGGAGGGAGCGACCTTGGAAGTTTATATCCCATAGGCGGCCCCCGATGCCGGGCAGGAGTGTCAGCTGCAGATCGTTTTGCTGCAGGTGAAGAACGCTCCATCTGTCCGACATGTACCCCCTCCTATCGGTTTCCCGGCGCGATCGAATGCGCCGGGACAATCCCTTAGGTGTGCTTGAACTGGACGACGTTCTCGGCAGTAATCGGCATAACCCCGGTTTCAACGCGCTCGGGTAAAGGATTGATGCCAGCCGCCATCCAATCGGGCAAGACCTTCAGCGCATCAGTGTTCTGCCAATGCATCATGTGGAAGGCGAGAAAGATCTCCAGATAGGATTTCTGAGCCACAGCGCCGTGAATTGTGCCGTCTTCGATATAGGGAAGCATATCATCATTTCGGTCCATCGCGACGATCTTGATGTCCTTGCGTCCCGCCTCATTGACGGCAATTGCCGCGCCTTTGCCGCTGTCGCCGTCCGTGCCGCCAATGCCAACAATATCCGGGTTCGCCTGAATTGCCTGAAGGTAGGCTGTCGGCGCATAGGACGGGTCGGCCTTATCGTTGACGACGTCGACGACCTCGATATCTGGGTATTTCTCAGCAAAGATTTGTTTGTACCCCTCGACCCGCTCCAATGTAGAGGGGGCAGGGAAAGTGCCGAGGATAACCTTGCCTTTCCCGCCAATCGCTTGCGCGAGCATTTCACCGCCGACACGTCCTGCCTGAACGCCGTTGATACCAAGGAATGTGGACCGGGGACTGTCGGGAATATCGCCAATACAACATGTGACCGGAATGCCCGCCTCGACCGCACGTTCGACGCCGGGGGCCAGAGTGGCCGGATCACCGGGGAAGATAAGGATGCCTGCGGGACGTCTTGCGATCAGTTCATCCAATTGGCGTGCTTGTGCGGCCGTGTCGAAATCCAACGGGCCGGTGAATGTTGCCTTGATGCCCATTAACTCCTCAAGGTCTTCCATCGCATTGCGATAGTCCACCCAGAACGGCACCTGCGTTACGATGGACAGGAACACATACTCTTTGCCGGCCGCTTGCGCCATGGCTTCTTTGGACAGCATGGGCAGTCCGAACGCTGCGGCCAATCCAGCGGTGGTACCCGCTGTCAGCAGCCTGCGCCGATTCACATTCAATTCAGTCATCGTAGTCTCCCTGTTTTGGATCTTTGGTTGTTGTTGGGTTTTGGAAAGCTTATGGATTAGCCCCGTTTGCTTCGGATCAGCATGTCCAAGGCCACCGCTGTAACGAGTACACCGCCGATGACGATCATCTGCCAGTAGATCGATACAGCCAGCATCGTCATAGTGTTGTTGATCAACGCAACGAAAACGACGCCGAGGAAAGCACCAAGAATAGTACCTTCGCCGCCGCGTAGAGATGCGCCACCGATGACAGCCGCTGCCAGAACCTGAAGTTCGATACCGTTTCCTGCCGTGGGCGTGCCGCTCATCAGGCGGGAGGCCAGCAATACACCCGCCAAAGCAGCCAGAATACCGGTCAGTGCGTACAGAATGATACGTACGCGTGTGACATGGATGCCTGACAACATCGCGGCCTTTTCATTGGCACCGATGAAATAGACCTGACGGAAAAAGCGCGTATGGCGAACGGCCAGGTCAAACAGAACGACGAGCAGAATGGTGAACAAGACGATTACCGGAAAGCCGCCTATGTCAGCTTTGCCGATCCAGGCAAATGATGCCGGCAGGCTTGAGACAGAGAAACCTTCGGTCAGGACAAGAGCGATGCCTCGCGCGATCGACATCGTGCCGAGGGTCGCGATAAGCGGATTGATCCCGAGGCCGGTCACCAGCAAACCGTTCACTACGCCGACAATTCCACCCAGCACCAATCCGCATACAACAGCGAGCGGAATTGGCATGCCGGTCAAAAGCAGCATGGCTACGACGGTAGAAGACAAGGCCATTACCGACCCGACGGAAAGATCGAACCCGCCGGATGCAAGTAGGATCGCCATACCGATCACGATGATCGCGGTGGGGGCCATGCCCACGGCCACGGCTCGAAAGTTCGAGAAGCTGAGGAAATAGGGATTAACGTTGGACATCACGATGATGATGGCGGCGATCAGAACGATCAGCGTCAGTTCACGAATATCGACAAAAGCTTGTAGAACACGGCGCAGCAGCGGACGCTTCATGGGCAAGTTGGCTTGAGCGGTCATGGTCACGTCGCGACTCCTGATTGATTGGTTTGGGGTACGTCCACAATTGGAACGGAATTTCCAGCGGCCATTTGAAGAAGCGTGGTTTCGGTTGCCTCAGCGGCTGCGATGTCTCCCATGAGGCGACCGTCGTGGACGACAAGGATGCGGGTCGAGAGAGAGACCAGTTCGGGAAAATCGGATGACACGACGAGGATGGCCATTCCCTCGGCTGCTCGACGCAAAAGTTCCGTGTGGATTTGGAATTTGGCTCCGACATCGACCCCTTTTGTGGGCTCCTCAATGATCAGAAGAGCTGGCGCGCGTTTGAGCCACTTGGCCAACATAATCTTTTGCTGATTGCCCCCTGAGAGATCACCAACAAGTTCGTTAATCCCGCTGGTTTTGACACTGAATGCGTCAATGGCTGTTTGGCTGTCTGCTTTGATCGAGCCCGAACGCATGAACCCAGCAGACGCATGATCGGAAAGACTGGCCGCGATCAGGTTGTCGCTGAGTGATTGTTCCAGAAAGAGGCCTTCAGTCTTGCGTTCCTCGGGAACAAACCCGACCCCAGCACGCATCGCCTGCCGCAAGGACGCAAAGTTAACAGGCTTGCCGTGCAGTCTGATCTCCCCGGTCGCGCCATGCATCAACCCGACAATCGATCGAACAATCTCGCTGCGGCGAGCGCCCATCAACCCTGCCATCCCTACAATCTCTCCGGCTTTAATGGAGAAAGAAATGTCTTCGAATTCATTTGGATGCGTTAATTCTTGGACATGCAAAACCTCTTTGCCGTTAACCTTACCTGACCGCGTGACATCACCGGGGTGAGCGCCGCCGATCATCTCGGCGACGACTTGTTCCTGAGAAGTTTCCGAAACCGGTAAAGTGCTGATGTGGCGCCCATCTCGCAAAACGGTAATGCGATCCGAGATCTGGAAAATCTCGGCCATGTGGTGGCTGACATAGACGATGCCAATCCCTTTTTTTGTCAGGGACTTTAGGACTTCGAATAGTGCGTCTACTTCGTCGGGTGCCAATGCCGATGTCGGTTCATCCAGCAAAAGGACGCGGGAATTCAACGACAGAGCCTTGGCGATTTCAACAATCTGGCGGGAGCTTATTGGCAAGTTTTCCACGGGTGTTGAGACGTCGATATCCAGACCGAATTCCGCCAGTAACGCCTCCGCACGGCGGCGCAGTTCAGGCCAGTCAACTACGCCAAACCGGGTGGGTACGCGCCCCGCGTAGATGTTTTCCGCAACAGAGAGCGCGCCAGCGAGGCTGAGTTCTTGAAAAACACAGCCGATGCCCAGGGATTGCGCGTGTGATGGGCTTTCGACTCGCTGTTCCTTGCCGTCGCACAGGATACGCCCAGCAGAAGGTTGGTGAAGTCCATAAAACAGGCCGAGACAAGTGGATTTTCCGGCGCCGTTTTCCCCGCATAGCGCGTGAACTTCGCCGGGTCTCAATTCAAAGTCGACGCCATCCAAAACAATGTTCGTGCCGAAGCTTTTGCCAACCCGATCCAGCTGGATCAATGGCTGTAGCCCCGGTGAGTCAGGTTTCATTGCTGGCGTCATACAAGCTTCCTCCCGTCTTTTGATTGGCATCTGATATCTCAGATGTCAACTGAAAAAGAAAAGACCGTGAGGTGCCCAAAAGAAAGGGGCGGCGCCGTTCTGGCCCGCCCCCGTCACAACGAAGCTACGTTTTTGCTAGGATGCGGTCGCTCCTTCGAGGACGATGGCGGCGCTTTTGTAGGCTTGTCTGGTGCGGTCAATATGCGCTGTGAGAAGAGATTTGATTTTGGCCATGTCACCTTCGCGAACGGCAATAGCGATTTTTGAATGCTCGTCGAAGGAGAGCTCAGTATGCTGTGGCAGCTTCGCCAAATGGGTCCGCAATGCGGCAATCTTACCGATGTAGCGTGTATAGCTGGCCGTCAGATAATCGTTACCGGCATGTTCAAAAATCAACTGATGAAATGTGGTATCCAGTGAAAGGTAGCCCTTTTCATTACCTCGCCTGCGTTCCTTCTCCATGTCCTTCACGACACGCTGCATGTCCTCGGCAAGACCTTCCGGGTTCCGCAACAACGCAAGTTCAAAGGCGGCAGTTTCGATAGCCTGTCTGAAATCGCAGATCTGTGTCACTTCCGGCTCAGACAGCGAAAAAACGCGTGCGCCTTTTTGAGGCTCGATACTGACTAACCCTTCGTCACGTAATTGAGCGAGTGCTTCGCGAACTGGCGATTTCGATACGCCCAGCTCTTCGGAGATTTTTCGCTCCGACAAAACCTGACCCATTTTCAGGGAGCCATCGATAATACTATTCCGCAAATGTTCCAGTGCGAGTTCACGCAAAGACTTGGGTCTCTCAATCGCCATCTGAGGATATCTCCAAAAAAAGGTGTTGCCAGATGCAAGATATCTGATACACCAGATTAGGCAAGCTGGTATATCAGATATCAGAATGTGCTTGGGAGATCAAAAAGTGCGCGCAGAGTTGGTCGTCGATTGTAAGAACCAGCACGGGGAAGGGATTTTCTGGAATCCCGCCGATGGCCTTATCTGGTGGACCGACATTGAGGGCTGCGCGCTTTGGTCATTTGATCCTGCAACGTCAGAAACCGCCTCTCATGAAATGCAGGAGCGTGTGTGTTGCTTCGCGCCGCGCGCGTCTGGCGGTCTGATTGTTGCTTATGCGGATCGAGTTGTCTTGTTCGATTTGCCCAATGGCGAGGAAACCCTCGTGGTACGGTTCGAGTCGAGCAATCCGGAGACACGGCTGAACGATGGGCGAACTGATCGCCAGGGGCGATTGATTGTTGGAGGCATGAACGAAGTTTCTGGTAAAGCCGATTCGTCAGTCATCTGCGTCGATAAGGATTTGAGTGTACGGACGATTATCGAAGGAGTGTCTTGCGCCAATTCGACTTGCTTTACGTCCGACGGTGAGACGATGTACTTCGCGGATACCCCGGATCGGGAAATCGTCGCATTTGATTACGACGCCCGCAGTGGAATCGTTTCGAACCGTCGGCGGCACGCTTCTTTCAATGATGAGCCTGGCTTGCCTGATGGGTCCTGTGTCGATGTCGAAGGGGGCGTCTGGAACGCCGAATGGGAAGGCCATCGCGTTGTTCGCGTCGCACCTGACGGCACGATAGATCGCGTGATCGAGGTGCCGGTCTGGAAGCCCACCTGTTGCGCTTTCGGTGGCCCTGATCTCGACACGCTGTTCATCACGACCTCAAGGCTGATGAGTGACGAAGCAGCTTTAACAAAAGAACCGGAATCCGGCGGCCTTTTTGCTGTGACACCTGGCGTTCGTGGCGTGATCGACGCGCCATTCAAAGGATAACCAACGAAATTCTGGAGGAGAAAACTATGTTGAAAACGCTTATGACCACTACGCTTGCTGCGGGGTTCGCCACTCTGGCAACGGTCGCTCTGGCGGAGAATTATCCGGCACCGGTTCCACTTGAGGACGGGGCACAAGCGCCAATCGATGCGATAGAACCCAAGAACGAAACGTTCCGGATCGCGTATATGCCGCCGGCGACTGAGTTCAACTACTACATCGCCATCGGTGAAGGCATTAAAGCGGTTGCTGCTGAGGCCGGGGTCGAAGTCTTCATGCTTGCGCCCCAGTCCGGTGCGGACATCAATGGCCAAATGGGCATGATCCAGGATGTGCTGACGCAGGATGTGGATGCGATAATCTTTGGAACACACGATGAATTTGCTGCGGCACCACTGCTGAAGCAGGCCGTCGACAAGGGCATGGCAGTTCTGATGATCAACTCGGACATTCCGAACTTCCCGACACCCATTCATGGCGTTGTCGGGTACTCTCAGCGCAACGGCACGCATGCTATCGCTGACTGGGCCATCGAGACTTATGGCGATAAACCGTTGAAGGTCGGCATTATCGAAGGGCAGCCTGGCTATCACTCAACCGAGCGTGTGGGTGGCTTCCTCGACGGTATCGAGGGCAACGAAAACTTTGATGTTGTGGTGTCTATTGACGGAAAATGGAACGTTGAGGGTGGCAACACTGCTGGTATGGATATCCTGCAGTCGAACCCTGATCTGGACATGATCTTTGCGGCGAACGACTACATGATCATTGGAGCGTCTTTCGCGGCTAAGGCACTCGGTCGCAATGACATCGTCCTTTTGGGCAATGATGGCGACACGTCCGGCCTTGAAGAAATTGCGGCTGGCAACATCACGGCAACCGTCAACACCTCACCATTCCTGATGGGTAAGGCGGCTATGCACGCAACCATTGATGCGCTCAACGGGTCCTATCCCGGCGGCTGGATCGAAACGCCCACATCAATTGAAGACAAAGATGGTGCGATCAGCGTGCTGCAAGAGCCAGAAAAGCTCTTCCCGCAGCCGTCCAAAGAGTACTGAGCTTTCTCCCCGCTTCCCGGTGGCGCGTGCGCGTGCTGCCGGGTCGCAACTCAACCGAGTTTCGCTTTTAACGAGGCAATCGTAATGACACCCGCAACGCCACTTTGGGAGTTTGTCGATATCACCAAGGCCTATCCCGGGGTTTTGGCGAATGACAAGGTTTGCATCCGGCTTATGCCCGGTTCCATTCATGGGCTGCTGGGTGAAAATGGCTGTGGCAAGTCGACCATGATCAAGACTCTGTCCGGCGTACAGCAACCCGATAGCGGTCAAATCCTGCACAATGGCAGCCCAGTCACGATCAGCGACCCGCAGGCGGCACGTGAACTGGGCGTCGCAACAGTTTTTCAGGAATTCTCGATCGTGCCCACCTTGTCGGTTGGCGAAAATATTTTCCTTGGCAATATGCCTCGGTCCCGCTTTGGCGTGATCGACTGGGCCAAGGTCCACAACGAAGCCGCGCGCGTTTTGGCGGAAATGGATGTCGATGTTTCTCCGGAAACGATCACCGGCTCGCTATCGGTAGGCGAGCAACAACTGGTCGAGATCGCGAAAGCCGTCGCGATGGACGCCCGCATGATCATCCTGGATGAGCCAACGGCGGCATTGGGTGAAGATGAAATTGAACGCCTGCACCAGTTACTGCGCAATATGCGCGAACGCGGAACCGCTATTCTCTATGTGTCGCACAGGCTGGATGAGGTTGAACGGATCGTTGATGAAGTGACGATCTTGCGCAACGGCTGTGTTGTGCGAGCGAGTGGCGAGACCAAGATCAACGTCTCTGAGATTGTCAGCGCAATGGTCGGTGAGGACATTGGTGAGCACTATCCCAAGGAGCAGAACGCGACCAAGGATGTTGTGCTGGAAGCGGCAGGTCTGGGCACCAATTCGGGCGTGAAAGATGTATCGTTTTCGTTGCACCGAGGTGAAGTTCTGGGCTTGGGTGGTGTATTGGGCAGCGGCCGCACAGAGATTGCCCGCGCCCTATTCGGGACAGATGAGCTAACCGCCGGGCAGATATCATTGAACGGCAAACCGGTTCGCTTTCGTCGGGAAATTGATGCGATCCGTGCTGGATTGGCCCTTGTTCCGGAGAACCGTAAGTTTGACGGGTTGTTCTTCAATTTCCGCGCAAGCGGGAACGTCACCGCAGCGTCCCTTGGCGGGCTAAGCCGGTTCGGCGTGTTGAATCTTAAGGCGGAAGAGCAAGCCACCCATGACCTGATCCGCGATCTGGAAATCTCGACCCAGGCCGAGGAAAAGACGGTCAACTTCTTGTCTGGTGGTAATCAGCAGAAGATCGTGATTGCACGTTGGCTGTTCTCAGCCTCTGACATCCTGATCCTTGATGAACCGACGCAAGGGATCGATATCGGCGCCAAGATCGCTGTTTATAAGTTGATTAACAGGCTCACGCGGGCGGGAAAATCGATCATTCTGATCAGCTCAGACCATGATGAGTTGCTTGCGATGAGCGATCGGATTGCCGTCGTGCAGCACGGAACGATAGTGCGCACGGTCGATGCATCCGACCTTACTCATGACGACCTTGTGCGCGCGTCCGCCGACACTCCTCAATCCAAGCCTAAGGAGGCTTTCGCATGAAGCGGATCTTTGACACCCAGTTGATCGGACCATTTGCAGCAATGGTGATCGTCGCACTGATCGTGGCACTTACAACGGAACGCTTCCTGAACCCGGGTAACCTTTCAAACCTGTCCCTTCAGGTAAGCATCGTGGCCTTGATCGCAATCGGGTCTACTATCGTGATCTTCGCTGCGGGCATCGATCTGAGCTCCGGGTCTATGGTGGCTTTGCTGACCATGATCCTTGCGCAGATGTTGAAATTTGTCGGCATTCCACTGGTTCTGGCGTTGCCACTCATTCTCTTCATGGGCGGATTGCTTGGTCTGTTCATTGGGCTGATAACAGCCTACGGGCGTATCCCGTCTTTCATCACTACATTGGCGGCGTTGATTGCCTTCAGGGGCCTTGCGCTGACCTTCAACAATGGGTCTCCGATCTTCTCGCTGGATCCGGCGCTAGAGCCAATCTTTTACGGCAAGCTGTTCGGCGTTCCGATGCCTTTCTTCTACCTCGTGTTCTTCTACGTCCTTGCCGCGTTCACTATGAACTTCACGAAACTCGGCCGTGAGATCTATGCCGTGGGTGGTAACCCAGCTGCTGCCGTTCTGACGGGTATCAACGTACGTAAAGTTCAGACGACAACATTTGTCATCGCAGGTTTCATGACTGCGGTTGGTGCGATCCTGATGTCAGCGCGCCTCAACTCTGGTTCGCCCAACTATGGCCAGACGCTGGAACTGCAGGCCATTGCCGCTGCTGTTGTCGGCGGAGCCAGCCTTGCAGGCGGCCGCGGCAACATCCTCGCCACGCTGATGGGGGCGATGACAATCGTTATCGTCCAGAATGGTTTGAACCTAAATGCTGCGCCATCTTCGGTTCAAAACATCGTGTTGGGCCTGATCATTCTGTTGGCCGTCGGCATAGACATGTGGCGCGCGGAGATTTCGGGCTTGATGGGTCGAATGTTCGGCCGCACTTCATCGCAGCAGTCATCAAACGTCAAGAAGGAGGCCTAAGATGGATCTGGGGCTCAAAAATAAACTGGTCCTGGTGACTGGTTCAGGTTCCGGCATAGGCAAAGCCACTGCGCGGGTCTACCTGGAAGAAGGCGCGCGGGTCATCGTGCATGGCCTGACCGAGGCGGAAGTGTTCGACTGCGTCGACGACCTGTCATCACTGGGCAAGGTCGAAGGCATTGCGGCCGACTTAACCAAAACCACTGATGCGGAAACTCTGGCAGAGTTTGCCCGCGAGCGCGGTGCCGTGGACGTTCTTGTGAATAATGTTGGCATCTTTTCGGTCAAACCGTTCGAGGATCTCACGGATGACGACTGGATGCATTACTTCAACATCAATGTCCTGTCCGCCGTTCGGATGAGCCGGATTTTCCTGCCTGAAATGCTTGGCCGGGATAAGGGATCTATCATCAACATGGCCAGCGAAGCGGCAGTGAAGCCATTACCTCAAATGGTGCATTATTCTGTCACTAAAACTGCCATGTTAGGTCTGACGCGTGGCATGGCAGAATTGACAAAGGGGACAAAAGTCCGGGTTAACTCGATCCTGCCTGGTCCGACCTGGACAGAAGGTGTCGAGGCCTATTTTGATGGCCTCGCCGATCAGAAGGGTGAGCCGCTCGACACCATCGTCGACAATTACTTTAAATCAGATGAGCCCACATCGCTCATACAGCGCTTTGTCCAACCAGACGAAGTCGCCCGCATGATCGTCACGATCTCAGCAAGCTCAGCCTCCAATGGTTCTGCGCACCGGATCGAAGGCGGCATCGTTCGCAACATTCTTTAACTTCTAACTGGAGGAGCCCTACATGGCCGCTCTCACTTTCTCTCACATCGGCATCACAGTTCCCAACCTGGAAAAAGCCGTGGAGTTTTATTCCAAGGCATTCGGCCTGTACGTGCTGATGGAACCAACTGAAATCTTGCATGACGAAAGCGCCATCGGTCAGATGTGCGACGATGTATTTGGGGAAGGTTGGGGAAGCTTCCGCATCGCGCATTTGTCGATGGGCGACGGTGTTGGCATCGAATTGTTTGAGTTCCCGAAGACCGTCGAAGAAGAACGCCCGTTTGAATATTGGCGGCGTGGCTTGTTTCATTTCTGCGTACAGGACGAGGATCTGGAAGGCCGCGTCAAGGTTATCGAAGACCTGGGCGGGCGCCAGCGCATGAGCCAAGTGCGCAAGTATTACCCAGGTGAAAAGCCCTATCGCATGGTCTATATGGAAGACCCTTTTGGCAACATTTTCGAGCTCTACAGCCACTCGTACGAATTGACCTATTCGGCGGGTGCTTATGACTGATCGCGCCGCCTTTCCCCCCAGAACGGACAAACCCAAGGTCGTGATCACCGATTACGACTTTGGTGATGTTGCCGTTGAGACGGAAATCCTGGAAGCCGCAGGAGCCGAGGTGATTGCGCTTCAGGCCAAGCGTCAGGAAGACCTGTTCGATGTCGCGCCGCATTGCGCAGCGATGATGAACCAATATGCCCGGATCGGGAAAGAAACGATCACGCGGATGCGAAACTGCGAGGTCATCGCGCGCTATGGCGTAGGCGTGGATATCGTGGATGTCGGCACGGCGACGGAAAAAGGTATCCTCGTCACCAATGTGCAAAACTATTGCACCGAGGAGGTCGCCGATCATGCGATTGCCCTTTGGCTGACCCTGGCGCGCAAGTTGCCTGACTATGATCGGGCCACTCATGCAGGGATCTGGAAATGGCAAAGCGGGCAGCCGGTCTACCGTTTGCGCGGGCGGACGATGGGTGTCGTCTCGCTGGGTAAAATCGGGCAAGCCATCGTGGCGCGGGCGCAATCTTTCGGGGTTACGGTCATCGCCTACGACCCGTATTTGCCAAGAGAAGTCGCGGCAAAGATTGGGGTCGAGCTGGTGAGCAAGCCCGATTTGCTGGCAAGGTCCGACTATATCCTGATGCAGGCACCGATGACGCCGAACACGCATCACTTTTTGTCGGATGCCGAATTCTCGGTCATGAAACCCGGTGCGATACTCGTGAACACCGGACGCGGACCAACGGTCGACAACAAAGCCCTATTCCGGGCGCTGACCGAAGGCCATCTGGCCGCTGCAGGGCTCGACGACCCCGAAGAAGAGCCGGCCAAGCGCGCCAACTGGACGCCTGATGACAACCCGTTGTTCACACTGCCCAACGTCCTCGTAACGCCACATGCGGCCTACTATTCCGAGGAATCCATACACGCAGCGCGGGTCACCGCGGCCACTCAGGTGGCCAAGGTCCTGACAGGGCAAAACCCCGACTATACCGTCAATGCCGACGCATTGGCCGTATCTACCGCATAACAGGAGACAAGAATGCCAGACGTCAGCACGGACCTCAGGGTTTTCAATGATTTTGAGAGAAACCCGGAACTTCTCAAAAAATTCGACAAGGTGTTGGAGGCGTACTCTGCCGCTGCCATTTTTGCGGATGTGCAGTACCGAACAGGCGTGATGGACAGCGCCATCAAACCCGCTTTCCGCGCCAAGGTTACAGGCCAGGCCGTGACGGTTCAGCTTTCAAAAGGCGACCTGGTCGACCCATTGCGAGCGCTTGAAATGGGACAACCCGGGGACGTGATCGTTGTGGACGCGGGCGGAGATCGTCAAACGTCGGTCTGCGGCGGTTTGATGGGTGGTCTGGCCAAGAACCGTGGCATTCGCGGTATGATCGTCGATGGCACTGGGCGCGACACAGATGAGTTGGAAGACATCAACTGGCCAATCTGGACGCGCGCGATCACGCCGCGCGGAACGCACACGATGTTCTCGGAACGTAAAGAAGAACTTTCGATTAATGTGCCCATTGCCTGTGGGGGCGTCGTCGTAAACCCCGGAGATTTCATCGTAGCTGATCTTATGGGCGTCGTTGTGGTTCCACAGGAAATTGCCGAAGAAACCGTACGCCTTGCCCAAGAGCAGGCTGACCGTGAAGAGGAAACCCGTAAATGGGTGGCCCAAGGCAAAACCGTTGAGGATCTGCTGAATGAATTCGGTCGCATCTGAGCCAGCGCTGATCGGCGTAGATTGGGGCACGTCATCGTTCCGTGCATTTCTAATCGGTGCGGAGGGCGAGGTGATCGATGGGGTCTCGTCGCCTGAAGGCATCATGCAGGTTGCGGGGCAAACCTTTGACGCGGTCCTTGATCGTCTCATCGGCCCTTGGGTCTCCAACACTAACCTGCCGATCCTGGCATCCGGCATGATCACCAGCCGCAATGGCTGGGTCGAAACGCAATATGCCGAAATGCCGCTGGGTGCTGGCGGTCTGGCGCGGGCGTTGGTCCCCCACGAAGCGGCCAACGGAGCGCGCATTCACTTTGTGACTGGTGCGTCGACAGAACATGCCGGAGGACCCGACGTAATGCGCGGCGAGGAGACCCAGATTATCGGGGCATCTTCGCTCGGTTTAAGCGAAGGTATGTTCGTGATGCCGGGAACGCACAGCAAATGGGTTCAAGTTGCGGATGGGAAGATCGTGGATTTCTCGACCTACATGACAGGTGAGATCTTTTCGGCGCTGAAAGAACACACGATCCTTGGCACCTTGATGAAAGGGGATGCCTTCAGCGAAGTCGCCTTCGTGATGGGCGTCAAGGCGGGCCTCAGTGGTGAGTCGAACCTGCTGCACAGCCTGTTTCACGTTCGGACGCTTCCTCTCATGGGTAAAATCCCAAAGGTTGCCACGGCCGACTACTTGTCGGGCTTGTTGATCGGGACCGAGGTTGCTGCCGCGACCGGCGCATTAGAAGACGTCGGCACGATCACTGTTGTTGGACGAAGTGATTTGTCTGACCGATACGAAATAGCGCTTCGAACTGCTGGTTTCGACAGCCGTCGCGCGCCTGACGATATCGTTGCGAAAGGGCATTTTCTGATTGCTCGCGCTGCGGGGTTGGTCGGATGATTGACCTCACCGCAGCTCTTGCCGAGAACCCGCTAATTGCGATTTTGCGGGGGCTGGCACCAGAAAATGCGCGCCCGGTGTCTGATGTACTCTTCGATGCCGGGTTTCGGATAATCGAAGTACCGCTCAACTCACCGGACCCGCTGGAATCGATAGGGCAGATCGCCGTGAAACATGGCGCTCAGACCATCGTCGGCGCTGGCACAGTGTTGACTGTGGATCAGGTCGCGGCGGTTGCTGATGCAGGCGGGCGTATCATCGTGTCGCCCAATATGAACCCGGACGTCGGGCGCGCGGCTGTCGCTCGGGATCTTTATTGGTGTCCAGGAGTCATGACCCCGTCCGAGGCCTTTACGGCGTTGGATATCGGAGCATCGGTCCTCAAATTCTTTCCGGCGGAAATGGTGCCGCCAGCTGCCATTTCTGCCATGCGCGCCGTATTGCCTGCAGACGCAGTCGTCGCTGCGGTAGGGGGCATAACGCCGGATACGATGGCGCCGTATCATGCCGCGGGTGTAGATGGATATGGGCTGGGATCCGCACTGTTCAAACCGAGCTATACATTGGATGATATCGGCAGGCGCGCGCGCGCCTTCACCAGTGTATTGGAGGAACTTGGATGAAACAGGCCTTTGTAACGGGCGGTACGCGAGGGATTGGTGCGGGTGTTGCACGGTCGTTGGCAGACGCAGGTTGGTCCGTCATTGCCGCATCCGCCTCCCAATCCGAATTGGATGCATTCGAGCCTCGGGACGGGTTAAAGGTGCAGCTCTTGGATGTCACCGACCAGACGTCCATCAATGATGTATTCGGCGAACTCACGGGTCTCGATGCCTTGGTGAACTGCGCAGGTATTCTTTTGCGTGGCGAAGAATATGACATCGACGTCTTCGCCAAGGTGCTCGATGTGAATCTGACTGGCACCATGCGCTGCTGTCTTGCCGCGCATCCATTGTTGGCTGAAGCGAGCGGGGCCATCGTCAACACCGCCTCTATGCTCAGTACCTTTGGTGGGCCTTTGGTTCCGGCGTATTCCGCTTCTAAGGGCGGCGTGGCACAGTTGACCAAGGCGCTCGCAGGTCGCTGGGCCGAAGACGGTATCCGGGTCAATGCCATCGCGCCGGGTTGGATTGAGACAGAGATGACCCAGGGCCTCCGGGAAGACCCTGAACGAACAGCGGGGATCATGGCGCGTACGCCAATGAAGCGCTGGGGGAAACCCGAAGAAGTCGGTGCGCTTGTGCAATGGCTTTTGAGTGAAAACGCCAGTTTTGTGACCGGATCGATCTATCCGGTCGACGGCGGCTATCTCGCTATGTGAGGAAAATCTATGAATGACGATGACACCGCCCGAATGCCATATCAATTGCCATTCCCCAAGGATGCGCAAGACGAGATCGTGATCCCGAATGCCATGAGTGAGGACGACAGACTGTGGGTTCCGCAGGCAGAGAACGTCTGGTTCCGACCGCTCTGCCTGAACCGCTCGCAAGGTTATTGGATGAACCTTCTCAAAGTACGCAAAGCTGGTGTTCTTTCGCGGCACCGCCATCCACAGCCAGTCCACGGCTTCGTCCTGAAAGGGCGCTGGCATTATCTGGAACATGATTGGGTTGCGGAAGAAGGGGGATATGTCTTTGAGCCGCCGGGTGAGACTCATACCTTGGTCGTTCCCGACGATGTCGAAGAGATGGTAACCTATTTCCAGGTCAATGGCGTGATGTGCTATGTTGATCCGTGGGGCGAGGTTACTGGCTACGAAGATGTCTTTACCAAGATTGATCTGTGCCGAAAACACTTCGCGGAAGTCGGTCTTGGAGAAGATTACGTTGAACAGTTCATCCGGTGATGCGCCGCGTTTCGCCCTCGTAGCCCATGATGCGCGAAAGGACGAAATCGTTGAATGGGTGGGTCTGCAATTGGCCCGCCTGTCCAGAGTACAAATCTTTTCGACAGGGACCACCGGCAGCCGCATTAAGCAAGCCTATCCACAACTGGATGTGACCTGCCTAAAAAGCGGACCACTCGGAGGCGACCAACAGATCGGCGCTATGATCTGCGAAGAGAAACTGGATGCACTGATTTTCTTTGTCGACCCTCTGTCGCCCATGCCACATGATGTCGACGTTAAGGCTCTGACCCGTCTCGCAACAGTGTATGATCTGCCAATGGCATGTTCTCGCTCAACCGCGGATCTGATCGTCAAGGGGCTGATTGACGAGGGTGACAACGCGCCTGCGTGATACGCCACGCGCCGCAAGCGCCGATCAGCCAGTTCTCAGAAGGTGCTCTGCCAGACTGCCGAGGTTTTCGCTGCCAAGCTGGCTCATGTTGGCTTCAATGTCAGCCTTCAGGATGTGAACGAGATGGTCGACCCCTCGCGCTCCGAACGCTGCAACGGCATATTGAAAGGCGCGTCCGGCCATGACGAAATCTGCACCTTTCGCCAGTGCGCGCATGATGTCCAATCCCCAGGCCACGCCAGAGTCGTAGATCAGTGGCACATTTGTTCCGACTGCTTCGCGGATGTTCGGGAGTTGGTCAATCACAGCGGGTCCGGCTTCGAATTGACGCCCGGAGTGGTTTGAGACCCAGATGCAATCCACGCCCTCGGCCACCATTTTTTGCGCGTCCTCCGGCCGTAGAACACCCTTGACGATCAGGTGACCCTCCCATTCCTGCCGTAGTTCGCGCAGGTAGTCCCAATCTGGAATCCCACGGATCAGAGCGCCTGCATGGGTAAAACTTTCTCTTCCGCGGGTCGGGACGTAATCGTCAAAGAACCGCATACGTGGCATGATGCCCTCGCGAAGATGTGCAAGGCACCAGGCGGGTCGTGACGCCATTTCTGTCAGCGTGCGCAGGTCAGCTTTTGGAGGCACCGTCAGATTGGCGCGGCGTTGTCGTTCGCGCCGACTCTCTTCTGGAACGTCCACCGTGATAATCAGCGTATGAAATCCCGCTGCCTTAATCCTCGGCAGCATGGCGCGACGCAGATCGCCGGAGTTCACCGGGTAATGCTGAAACCATCCGTTTTTTCCAATGTAAGGTGCCACATCTTCCGGTGAAGCAACCGCCACGCTGGACAACGAAAACGGAATATTGTGAGCAACCGCAGCCTTTGCAAGCATCCGCTCTGCTCCTGCCCACATCAGGCCGGACATACCTACCGGTGCTATTCCGAATGGCAGATCGTAAGTTCTACCCATCAATGTAGTCTGTAGGTCGGCCTTTGTTCGGCCGCATAGTACACGCGGCATGAATCCGATGGCATCAAGTGCGTCCCGGTTGACCTTCAACCCCAGCTCCCGGCCGGTCGCGCTGTCGAGGTATTCGAAGGCAAACTTCGGAATGCGCTTTTGTGCGGTTTTCCGAAGGTCTTCTATCGACGGGTGGGAAAGGTCCAGATCCATCCGGGTCCTCTGTTCGTTGTCTAACGTTTGAAGCTCCTCAGTCGGTCACCAAAGGGATGGCAGGGCCAAGGAAATTGCGGGCACATAGGTGATGAACATCAACAAGATCAGCATGCCGACAAAGAATGGCAGGATCGCCCGGCTGAGGCTTTCGATGGAAACCTTCGAAATGCTACTGGCCACGAACAGGTTCACACCCAATGGCGGTGTGCAGAACCCAATGGCCAGGTTGACCGTCAAGATGACACCAAAAACGATCGGATCGACACCTAGCGCGGTTGCAACCGGCAGCAGGATCGGCGTCATGATGATGATCGACGAAATCGTCTCCATGAACATTCCGATCACCAACAACAGCAGATTGATCAGCAACAGAATGATGATTGGGTTGTCGGACAGGCTGGTGATCGTTGTTGCGAGCTCTGTCGGGATTCTTGCGAGCGTGATCAACCTGCCAAAGGCGGTCGCCATGATCACCAATATCAGAATGGTCCCGCTGGTCTTTGCACTGCCCGCCAAAACCTCTGGCAGGTCCTTGAGGGTGATGTCGCCATAGACGAATATGCCGATGAAAGCGGCATAGACTACGGCCACGGCACCGGCTTCGGTTGGGGTGAAGATACCGCTGTAGATGCCCCCAAGGATAATTACCGGCACCAATAGCGCCCAGATGGAAGACCGGAAGCTCTGCCAGACGCCTGGGCTTGAGAACGTAGTCGTCGATTGCTGAACAACCTCGTCCTTTCGCAGCAGAACACGAGCGACCAACATGAACATGAGGGCAAAAAGGATGCCAGGAACAACGCCTGCAAGAAACAGTTTGCCGATCGAAACCTCGGCAGTAACACCATAGATGATGAAGGGAATACTTGGCGGGATCATTACACCGATCATTCCTGAGGAGGCTGTCAATGCGCCGCTGAATTTGCGCGTATAGCCGACCTTTTCCATCTCTGGGATCATGTTCGACCCGATGGCGGCTACGGTCGCAGGAGATGAGCCGGATATGGCGGCAAAAAACACACAGGCGAGCACGTTCACATAAGCCAGCCCACCCCGGATATGACCGATCAGCGCATTGGCAAATCCAACCAGTCGGCGAGACATTCCGCCGTGTTGCATCAGGTCGCCTGCCAATATGAACAGAGGGACGGCAATTAGAGGAAAGGAGTCCGCGCCTGTTACCACCGACCGTGCCAGAAGAACCATGGGTGGTGTGCCATCTACAAAGACCATCACGATCATAGTGGCCAAGCCCAAACAGATGCCAATAGGCACGCTGAAGAGCAACAGGGCAAAGAGCGTCAAGAAAAGCGTTGTTGCAAGCATACCGGGTTCCTCACGCTTTGGTTCCTGCGATCAGACGCAGGGTTCGGAACAGATGTTGAGTGACGCGGATCGCGGACAGGCCCGCGCCAATCGGCGCCGAAGCATAAAGGATCGGAATCGGTAGCCCCAAAACGACCGAAGTCTGGCTGGCGACAAAAGGCTGTCGGATAAGCTTGATGCATTCAATTGTCAGAACGATCAGAAATCCAAGGACAAGAAGCGCGATCACAACATCCGCGTAAAGCCTTGCGCGCTCGCTTAGGACATCACGCAGGACCGTGATACGCACATGATCGTCTGTGTGGAACGCATAGCTGACGCCTAGCCAGACAAACCATACAAACAGCCAAAGCGTTAGCTCTTCGCCCCATGAAAGAGAGGCATTCAGAATGTAGCGCATGAACACATTTCCAAAGATCAACAAGACAATCGCGGCCAAAAGTGCACTGGCTAAGACCTTTTCGGCATTCATATCGATCCATTTGATAACCGACACCGTTCACCTCCCCTTGAACGAAAGGGGCACCCGAACTTTCATGGCGCGGGTGCCCGTATTGGCTGAGTAGTCCGAGGGTCAGCTTCCGCTCGCTGCGGAAACCGCTGCTACCCAGTCGTCATAGGCTTCAGCGCCAACCTCGTCGCGATACTGCAGACGGACGCTTTCGGTTTTGTCGGCAAAGGCCTGTCGCTGCTCTGCAGTCAGTTCCAGAACCTCGACACCAGCAGCACGAATCTGTTCCAGTTGTTCCGCATCTTCGCTCGCGACCAGTTCAGCCTGATATTCACGTGCGGTGGCCATCGAGTCCCGGACCAGTTGCCGATGCTCTGCGGACAGCGAGTCAAAGAACGGTTTGGAGATCACGGGCATATAGACCGCAAAGACATGGCCCGTGGTCGAAAGGTATTTCTGAACCTCGTAGAAACGCTGCGAGGTAATGATCGCCAGTGGGTTTTCCTGGCCGTCGATCACGCCTTGCTGGAGAGCAGAATAGACCTCTCCAAAGTTCATTGGCGTCGGGTTGGCCCCGAGCGTTTCGAATGTCGCCACATGCGCCGGAACCTTCATGGTACGTAGCTTGACACCCTCGAGATCTGCGGGGGCTGCAACCGGGCGGACATTGTTGGTCACATTGCGTACACCCAATTCAAGCCAGCCAAGACCAACCAATCCCTGGTTTTCGACCCGTGCAAGCATGCCATCACCAGCATCACCATCAAGAACATCAAAGGCGATGTCCTTGGAGGAATACATGTAGGGCAGTTCAATTACTGCAAAAGCCGGATCCCAGCCCGCGAAGAAAGAGGAAGGAGGAATAGCCATTTCCAGAACGCCGGTTTGAACACCTTCGATCATTTCGCGATCAGGGCCCATCTGCGACGAAGGGAATATCTGTACGTCGATCTCACCATACGAGCCAGCTTCGACCAGTTCTTCAAATTTCAGTAGCGCGCGATGCATATGAAACGCTTCTGCTGCGCCATGCCCAACCTTAATGACTGTTTCAGCGGATGCTGCAAAAGCAAGCCCGGCTGACATGACAACGCCAAGCGCCAATGTTGATTTCTTGAACAAGGTATCCTCCCACGGATTTAGTTATTTTCGATCTATTATCTGAGATATCAGATATAATATAGAAATCAAGCTTACATGTGCTATAGTGTTAGAGAGACGAAATAGGACGAAGTGAAAATGACCGAGATTTTGCCGATTAAGCGCCCGGATTCGTTGAGTAAAACTGCTGAAGAGCATATCCGAAAAGGCATAATCAATGGCACGTTTCAATTGGGTGAATCGTTGCCAGAAGTGAAGTTGTCAAATGCCATGGGCATCAGCAAAACTCCGATTCGCGAAGCTCTATCAGCTTTGAATCTTCAGGGCCTCGTTCAGATCTTTCCTCATCGAGGAGCCTTTGTATTCTCTCTTTCTAAAGGGGACGTGGTGCAGCTTTGCCAGTATCGGCTAATCCTAGAATCTGCAGCTTTGGAGCAGGCGCTTGAAAAGAACCCTTCGGTTCTGATCAATGAGCTGTCTACAATTGTTTCGAAGATGTCGGAAGCGCAGGAAGCGGATGAATTCGAACAGTACTTGGAACTTGACGCCGAGTTTCACGACGCGTTTTTCAGGTCCTGCGGAAACAGTTACCTGCGGGATGGATATCAAAAAGTCAGTGATATCGTCCAAACTATGCGGACACACCTGTCCAAACGTTCCAATCGAACGAAGAAATCTTTCAAGGAACATCAAGCGATCACATCGCTATTGGACGAGGGTAAAGCAAAAGCAGCAACGAACACCCTCAAACGTCAAATCACTCGCGGTGAGCGTTCTTATTCCGATTTGGTTGGTCTAAGGCAAGCATAGGTGCCCACCATTTGGTCACGATGTTCACCAAAAGCGCATCTGGCAGCAAATCTAATGCCGCGTGCGTGGGCAACATAAGTTCAAAGTGGCGGAGTTGGGCTGTTCTTAGACAAGGGCCGTGGCCACGATTAGAGGGCGGTTTTTGTGTTGGGTCAGAAATGATTGACGATTGGGTCAGAAATGAATGACGTGATTGGCCGATTTATTGAGGTTTTGTCTGTCGATTGAGTCAAATATCAGTGACGTTCCACACCCGGGCCGCCATCCCCTGTCAGGAACCAAGAGCGGTCGGGATGAAGTGCTGGCCTTTTTCGAACAATTGGGCGTCGCCGGATTTCAGGCTGAGCCCATCTATTTCGGGGCCGACGAGACCCATGTGGTCGATATCCACCGTGGCTGGTCGAACGCCGAAGGCAAACCGAATGTCGATACCACATGGGCGCTCGTCTACCGGATCGAGAATGGCAAGATCGTCGAGGCGACCAACCTGTCCGCCGATCAGGATGCGGCAAACACTTTTTTCTGGTCTCAATACACGCTGGCCCCAATCCCCGAACGGCTGGTCAGATAAGCCATCGGCTGGTGATTTAAATGATCGACTACCCCGAAATACGCGGTTTCATCGCCGACTGGTTTGCCCGGTTTGACAGGCTGGACCCTATCGACGTGTTCCTGCCTGACCTCCATCCAGACGTGGACTGGGACATACCTGGCGTCGATACCACGCTAAGCGGGCATGACCGCGTGCGGGCCTGGTATCGTGGCGTGCTGGAAACCTTGCCACGCCCAACCGAGCATCACGTTAGCAAGATCGCAATCAAGCCCGGCGCGGCACAGTTCGAAGTTCTGTTTCGTGCCGCGACCGTTGCGGGAGACCACATTGAAGTCCGCGTTCAGGAAAACTGGCGCTTTGAAACCCGTCTCGATGGCCGCCCGCTGATCACCCATTATTCCGCAACAATTCTGCAAGAGGCAGATACATGAAAACCCTCGTTCTCACCGCACACCCGGACCTGAGCAAATCGCGCATCAACCGCGCATGGTTCGATGCTTTGTCAGATGCTTCGAATGTAACCACCCGCGACCTGACCGCCATTGGCGGTAGCGAAATGCGCTTTGACATCGAAACCGAACAGTCCTTGCTGCTAGCTCATGACCGTATCGTGTTTCAATTTCCATTCTATTGGTATTCCGCACCGCCGGTCATGAAAGCCTGGATGGATCAGGTGCTAAACTATGGCTTCGCTTATGGGCCAGGCGGTGACCGATTGAAGGGGCGTGAACTGCTGATCCTTGTCTCGACCGGAGGTCCCGAGCACAGCTATCACGCAGGTGGATACAACAACTTTACGATGGCCGAGTTTCTGAAACCATTCCAACAGACAGCGAATCTGGCCGAAATGACGTATCTAAGGCCGTTCGTGGCCCATTGCATGGCGGTGGCCACTCAGGAGCAAATAGACGAGAACGTGCCCAATATGTTGGCCTATTTGAGCGATCCCGAACTGGACCCTAAGGTTAGACAGGCCCGTTTGCTCAAGCAATTGGAAGACTACCCCTCACTTGCAACGGCGGTAAGCTGACATCGACCTATCTTGCGCCGGGCAGAAAAGCACAGGTTTTCCAGCAGGCGCGGGTTTTCTAACGACCAATGACAGGTAATCTATCTACG
Organism: Ruegeria sp. CL5; assembly: GCF_056536485.1. Classification (NCBI taxonomy): domain Bacteria; kingdom Pseudomonadati; phylum Pseudomonadota; class Alphaproteobacteria; order Rhodobacterales; family Roseobacteraceae; genus Ruegeria; species Ruegeria sp. CL5. The sequence continues at coordinate 3,064 of NZ_JBQFPS010000006.1, read as the reverse complement.
CGGAACAAGAGTGTGAGAGCCTAGTGACCGAGATTGATCACCTGAACCACTGGTTGATTTCCGATGGCCGCCTGCTGGGCGACGAGAGGCTCATAGTCAAAGGGTATTGCGAAGGATTGACAGCGCTTGGCGTACCCTTGACCCGGGCACGGATCGCGCAGAATTACTCGAACCCTTTGCTCAGCGCTTGGGGGATTATCTGGACACCCGAAGAAACCCGCCGCTACACTGTGCCGACCACCGTTCTGGCAACCAGTGCGTGGCATGGCAGCCCGTTTGAATATGTCGTCACGCAGCGGCGCCCCTTGCGCAAGCGCCTGACCGACCTCGACCTTCTGACAGAACATCCGATCTATTCCGAGTTGGCCGAAACAGGTGCCACCGATTTTCTGGCAATCCCGCTGGAACATGGCAACGGATCAGTTCAGGGCACCAGTTTCACCTCGAATGCGGATGCAGGGTTTTCGGACGAGCACATCCGATACATTGAAGACACGCGATATGCGCTTGCGGCTGCTTTGGAACCCATTGCGATGCGCCATTCGCAAAGGAGCCTTCTGCAAACCTATCTGGGTCATGGCCCCGCCGAAGAAATTGGTCATGGGCATGTAAAACGCGGGGAACATAAGACGGTCACCGCTGCAATTCTGTTCACCGATCTGCGCGGGTTCACCGAGAAAGCCCAAACCTGGTCCGAAGCTGACTTACTTGACATGATGGGTGAGTATTTCGAGATGGTCGTGTCCCCCATCCAGGATAAAGGGGGCGACGTTCTCAAATTCATGGGGGATGGCATCCTTGCTGTTTTTGACGTTGATGACGACGCGGAAGCCTCGTGTGGATCTGCGGTGCGGGCGGCAAAACAAGCCCTGGCCAACCTGCGCGACTACAACGATACAGCCGTCGACAAGAAAAAAGAGCCAATTGAATTCGTAGTCGGCATTGATTTTGGTCGCGTCACCTTTGGTAACATCGGCAGCCCCGATCGCTTGGATTTCACGGTCGTCGGTCAGGCTGTGAACGTGGCCAGTCGGGTTCAGGACCTGTGTAAACTGCTTGGCGAAACGATTTTGGTGACACAGAGCGTCGCCAAGCACATGACGCATAATATCCAGTCAACTGGCTATCATTCTGTTCGCGGTTTGCCCGAGGAAATCGAGGTTTTTAAAGTCCGAGAAAGACTCTTTTGAAGTCATCTGTTCGGCGAACGCGGTAATTTTGTTCGCACCGATCACAAGAATTTGTCGTTTGCGGGGAGCAAGTGGGTACTTCAGAACCTTCCTACCGGTCAACTGAAGATGGAGAAGAGCACGTGTTGGCCGCGTGCTTCTGGATTTGGTTGAAATATGATTATCTGTTTCATGTGAAGTCGAACAGTCGTATCAGCCCAGTAGAGAATGATCGCCGCCCACCCGTGGTGTATCTTGGCTGTCGAAGCTGTCTCTAAGGCGGACTTAGGAGGGGGAACGACAGTCTCGCCCGCGCTGCTGGTCTACTACAACTTCCCCAAAAAGTGTTTGTAGAGAATGTCCGGAACGTCGGCTGTGCCTGCAGCAAACGTGGACTCTAGCTAAGGTCGGCTAAGGGCCGTCCCCGTGTCAGTTATTTGCGTGGCAGGGGGCTTTGCTGCACCGGCACCGAGGTCAGCATCGAGACCAAACCTACCGAAGAACCGCCGATTGATTATGACCGCTTTTATGAGGCATTATTTTATTGAAGGTCATTTCTGGGGCAGACCAATGGTTCACACTGAAGTATTCGAAACGCAGCTATCTGAACTCGTTGAATGGCGTCGCGACTTTCACGCACATCCGGAAATCACATTCGACGTGCATAGAACCGCCGGTTTGGTGGCTGAGCGCTTGCATGAGATGGGTGCCGACGAAGTTCATACAGGCATTGGAAAAACCGGCGTCGTCGCTGTCATCAAAGGCAAAAGCACATCAAGTGAAAAAGTGATCGGGCTTCGGGCGGATATGGACGCTCTACCCATGCAGGAGCAGACTAACCTTCCCTACGCGTCCAAAATCGAAGGCCGGATGCATGCCTGCGGACATGATGGGCACACAACGATGCTGCTGGGCGCTGCTCGCTATCTGACTGAGACCCGTAATTTCAACGGAACTGCGGTTCTGATTTTCCAACCAGCGGAAGAGGCGGAATGCGGTGGCCTTGCTATGGTTCAGGATGGTCTGATGGATCGTTTTGGTATTCAAAGCGTCTTTGCGCTTCACACGTTTCCTGGTCTGCCTATCGGTCATTTCGCGACTCGTCCGGGAGGCATAATGGGGTCTGCGGATCTGTTTGACATTGAAATAAACGGAAAAGGCTGCCATGCAGCATTTCCACACGAGGGTCTCGGCCCGGCGATTGCCGTTGCTCAGATCATCCAGGGTTTTCAGACAATTGTGTCACGTTCAATAGAATCTTCCGCACAACATGTCGTCACAATCACGCAAATCCACATGGGAACAGCAGACAACATTGTTGCTGAGACAGCCGAGATCAGAGGGACCGTGCGCAGCCTATCCAGCAAGGCACGTGCTTTGGGCAAACAAAGGATGTTCGATATTTGCGCGGGTGTAGCGTCCATGACGGGTACAGAGATCCACCTCAATTACATTGACGATTTACCCGTGACGGAAAACGACCCGATACAAACCGACTTTGCCATTGATACGGCCTCCAAACTGGTGGGCGCCGAGGCGGTTGACGGCAACCGAACGCCAAACATGGGTGGCGAGGATTTTTCGTTCATGCTTGAGCAACGTCCGGGCAATTTCATGGTTATCGGCAACGGAGATAGCGCGGCGTTGCACAACCCGGCCTTCGATTTCAATGATGACGCACTCGCCTATGGCTGCGCGTATTTTGCTACAATTGTTGAGCAGCAATTATCGATCAGACCTGCACAGAATTCTGGTTGCCGAATCTGACGTTGGTGCAGTCGCAGCGGTCTTGTCAGAAGAACTTGCCTTAAGGCGGGCAGGGGGCTTTCGTAGCTTTTGCCCATAACCAGACCTGCCTCTTTTAAGTACTTCAAAACCAGCCCAGAGATCATCCG